>NZ_JBFTMN010000005.1:0-397363 GCF_056397005.1 Pseudomonas sp. 05N431 | reverse complement strand
GGTTTCGCCTGACGGCGACTCACTTTTTTTACAAGCGCCTAAAAAAAGTAAGCAAAAAAACGCTCGCCCCAAGCGTACGGCACCTCGCCTAGGCTCGGCGTCCCCTCACTCCGGTGTCCATCAGGGGGCATCGCCTACGGTCTGCTTCGCGACGACCTCCTCTCGATGTGTCCGGCTGCGCCGTACGGCGCTGCGCGCCMRCCCCCTGATGAACACCTCCACTCGGCCTTCCGAAGGGGCGGGTGGATCAAGGTCAACAGCGGCAGGCGAGCTAACGCTCGGCCTGTTGAGTGGTTGGTTGGGGGCGGCTTGTATATTTTTTGAGCTGTGATAGTGTCCGGATACGCCTCAACTCATCGAGGCCCGTGAAAACCCCGCCTATTTCTGGCGGGGTTTTGCTTTTGTCGTGCAGAAAAAAGGAGTCTGCCTTAATCATGACCGCACCTTCCATCATCCTTACCCGTCTGGACGTGCAACGTCTGGAGCGTTTGATCGACAGCCTGGATGACTCGCTGCCAGGTGTTATCGCGCTGCAAACCGAACTGGATCGCGCCGATACGCTGGTCGGTCACGATGAAGTGCCTGCCGACGTCGTGACCATGAACTCGCGTGTGCATTGCCGTGAAGAAAGCAGCGGCAAGGACTATCACCTGACCCTGGTTTATCCACAGGACGCCAATGCCGATGAAGGCCGGATTTCCATTCTGGCGCCGGTAGGCAGCGCGTTGCTCGGTTTGAAGGTTGGCCAGCATATCGACTGGCCGGCACCGGGTGGCAAGACCTTGAAGCTGACCCTGCTTGAGGTTGAGTCGCAGCCCAAGAATGGCGGCGACTGCACGTTCTGACACACCTCAGGCCTGTTCGAGCGCCTTGTTCAATGCGCGCTCCAGGTCTGCCTTGTAGCGCAGGTAAAGATTGCTGGAACTCTGACCATCACCGAGCAGGCCGGACAGGTCCAGGTCGGTGATGTAGCAGCGATAGTGTTGCGCCTCGCGACGCTGCCCGACGATCTCCTGCGCGACCATGGCAAATAGCTGGTCGCCGTGCTCTAGCTCGGAAAACTCTCGCTGATTGCAATACAGGGTGACCTGGCCTTGCCCCGGTACGGCTTTGCCGACGATCGCCTGGACGTCGTAGAACGGCTTGTTCACCGGAGTCTGCGGCGCGGGCCGTGGCTCGACCCGGCGTGCCCGGTTGGTGCCCGATGGCAGCAGTTGGTAGTACAGGGTCTCCAGGGCTGCCACCGGTTGGGTGGGGTCCATCGGCAACAGCGCGTCACGGCGATACAGGATCGATTGCAGGAAACGTTGCAGTGGTACCAACAGGCTTTGCTCATCGTGATACGGCTGGCGCTGTTGCCACAGGGCATTGAATTCATCCAGCACGTACAACTCGGCGTGGGCATCGTTGATGCGGTAAAACACCTGAATGCAGTCGGGCTGGCCCATCGGCAGGATCAGCGCCAGGTCGTGATCTGCCAGCGCCATCGGGTCCAGTTGCAGCGGGCTGTAACGGGTCAGGTCCTGGTTCAGGTAATCGAGCAGTGCCGGCAGGCTGGCCAGCGCGACATGATTGACCTGGCCGGGCACCAGCTCCAGTACGTGGTAATGCTGCTGGACCTGAATCAGGTAGCGATGATTGAGATTGCTGAGCAGCAGGTTCTGCGCGGTATCGAGAACTTCTTCGACACGCTGGGCGATGAACTGTGCACGGTTATGGCAGAAGCAGCGCACGCGCAATCGGGGTTGCTGGGGCCCGCCCGGCAGGTTGTTGAGGTAGTCGCGCAGGCAATCGAGCAGAGCGTGGGCGCCGTCGTAGCGGCTGACCAGCACTTCGTTCCAGCTGTTGAGCGTGACCTGGTCAAGGGTCAGCACCAGATTTTCGCGTACCCCGGCATAGCTCAGCGAGTCTGTGCGCTCGGTGGTCATCAGAATGTTCAGGTCGCGGTGGTGCTTGAGCGGGTCGACGCCCACGTTCACCAGAATCAGCACCTCACTCGGCACGCTGGCATGCAGCAGTTGTTCTTCGCTGACGCTGGTCAGGGGCAGCGCGATGGTCTGTTGCAGGCTGCCCAGCAGGTTGAACAGCTCGAACTCGCTCAGGTCGCTGCTGCCGGGGTGCAAGGCCAGGCGCGTGCTGCTGTCGATCACGCCGTTGCGGTGGCACCAGGTCAGCAGTTCCAGCAGTTCGCGGCTGCGCTTGATCGGCGCGAAATGTTCCCACTCCAGATTGCCCAGGTTGCCGTTGTACAAACCCCAGTGGGTCTGCCCAGGCTCTTTCTTGTTTGCTGACTGGACGAGGGTCAGTGTGTCTTCGGCAAGATCCGGTGCGATCCCGGGGTTGATGAACTCGACCTTGTCGGCCTTGCGTTCGAAGGCGGCATACAGCCTGCGACCCAGTACATTGAGGTCGCGCTTGTTGATCAGGCTGACGCTCTGTTCGGTGCGGGCGAACTGGGTCAGGAAGCGGTAGCTGTAGTTGAGTTCATTCACCAGGGCCCGGCGTTCGGCGCTGACCTGACGGACCTTCCATTGGCTGCGGCTGTCGAGCATTGCCAATTGCCGCTGATCCCAGCCCCATTCTTCAGCCAGCCGCTCCAGCAGCAGGCGCTGCCAGCTTTTGCTGCGCTGGCCACTGTTGCCGGTCAGCTTACGATTGACCTTGAGGTACAAGGCGCGTCGAACCAGCTCCAACCGTTCCGGCTCGCCCCGGGCGGTGAGGTATTCCTCAATGCGCCGGTAGACCACAATGTACGGGTCGAGCTCATCCAGATCGAGACGGTTGGCGAACACGGCTTGCTTGAAACGCAGGCTCAGGCATTTGACGTTCGGGTGTTCGCTGGCATAGACCTCGGTCAGCAGCAGTTTGAGCACCGATTTGTAGGGTGACTCGATACCTTTGAACAACTGCCAGAGCCCGGCCCCGATGAATTCGCCGGGCGGAATATGCGCCAGGTGACCGAGATCGAGGGTTTCGTCGGCGCGGATAAAGCGTTTGGACAGCAATGTATGGGTGTACTGGTCGTAGCCGGCCTCTTCGTACACCGGCACCAGCCACCAGATCGGCGTGCGCCCCGCGAGCCAGATGGCGGTGCGATAGAACTCATCGAGCAGCAAGTAATGCTGGGTCGTGCCACAGTCGTCGGAGCTCAATTGGGTGTCGCGGTCGCCGCGGACGAAACGTTGCGGGTCGATCAGAAAGAAATGCGCCTCGGCGCCCTGGCTGGCGGCCCAGGTTTCGAGCAATTGGCATTTTTTACGCAGTTCGGCGAGTTCGCTTTCACTCAGGTCCGGGGCGTGGCAAACCCACACGTCCATGTCGCTTTGATCGGCCTGGGCGAGCGTGCCGAGGCTGCCCATGAGGAACAAACCCTGAATCGGCCGCGGCGGATTGCCGTGGCGGGGCTTGTAGGAGAAGGAGCGGGTCAGGCGTTGCGCTTCGGTGAGCGCCGTGGCGTCAGGTTCGAAATTCGACAGCCCGGCCGGTGTGCTCCCTGAGACGTAACCTGGCAGCAGCGGGTGATTGACGTGGAAGAACAGCGGCAGCAGGGTCAAAACCCCTTGCTGGCGGGGTGACAACCCTTCCATGGCGCGGGCCAGCCGGCCGTCATTGAGCTTCAGAAAGCGCGCACGCAACTGGCTCAGAACCTTGCGATCGATTCCTTCGTCCAGATCAGGGCGGATTTCATGGGTGCGGGTCATGTCAGCTCAAACCGGCTCGCAGTGCTCGAACGTGGGAAGGTCTCAGGGCGATGGGCAGTTTACAGCCTGATGCTCAGGACTTTTAAGCTGAATTTTGGTTTCTGGCGTCAAATTTCTATCGACGGGCGACAGTCTGCCCGCGGAAATCCCGTAACAGGGGTTCCCGTGGGCGATACGGCAGCGATTATGCGGTTTCTTGGACAGACAGAATGGTCAGAACGGTCTGAATATTCTGTGCGGCATCACGGCCCAGGCTGGTCAGATAACCGCCATCGGGCTGGGTGATCAACTCTTTGTCGAACAGGCGTTGTGCGGCGGCAATGGCTTTCGGGGCAGCGGTCTGATGAATTTTCAAACCTTCCTGGGAACTGTCCAGGTTGAAGAGTGCAAGGATTTCCAGTTCGGCAACCAGCTCAGGGGTAAGCGACATAAGGACTCCAGACTTTCTAGGAATTAGACGATAGCGCCCCTAAGGTGAACGCACTCGGGCGAGCTGTCCAGTGTTGGCTTAGAGCTTTTCGTTGCAGGCAGTTGAACGTGCTGGCAGGCGCAGCTCCCTCGCCACAATGAGAGCCGTGCCCGCGCGATAGGCGTTTATTTCTTTTCTGGCGGCAACTCTGGCAATGCGCGCAGTGCGGCTTCATACCATTCGGTATTGAACGCGCGGTCTTCTTCGAGGAGTGCGTCGATTTCAACGGCCAGAACGTGGGCCATCAGGTTCAGAATTTCTTCACGCTCGTAACCGACCAGGGTCAGTTTGTTGAACGTCGCCTTGGCTGCTGGCGGGTTGTCGCTTTCGATCTGGTTTTCGATGGCTTCGATCAGGGTGGTTTCGGCGAATTCTTCTTCGTCGTTGTCGATATCGCTAGGCTCGCTCATGGCAGGCTCCAAAAGGAAAGGTCGCCAGTTTACCTGCATTCAGCCATGTGATGCTGCTGGCGAGAGCTGCCTCGACGTTCTATAACAGTGGCTGCCAACCCCCCTGCACGGCCTGGAGGCTATGTGATGCTCAAGCTTTATGGATTTTCCGTCAGCAACTACTACAACATGGTCAAACATGCGTTGCTGGAGAAGGGCCTGCCCTTTGAGGAAGTAGCGTTTTATGCCAGTCAAAGCCCAGAGGCGCTGGCCATCAGCCCGCGTGGCAAGGTTCCGGTGTTGGGTGTCGAACAAGGGTACGTCAACGAGACCAGTGTGATTCTTCAGTACCTCGAAGACACGCAATCGGGTCCTGCGCTGCTGCCTAAAACACCGTTCGAGCGAGCCCAGGTTCTGGCGCTGGCCAAGGAAATCGAGCTGTACATCGAACTGCCGGCTCGCGCCTGTTTCCCTGAGGCCTTTTTCGGCATGACGGTGCCGGAAGCGATCAAGGAAAAAGCCAAGGCCGAGCTGCTGCTGGGATTTGCGGCGCTGGGACGTCACGGCAAGTTTGCGCCATATGTCGCGGGCTCAACTTTGAGCGTGGCGGATCTGTACTTCCTGTACAGCGTCAGCATCGCCTGCTCAGTCGGCAAAAAGCTCTTCGATCTGGATTTGTTGGCCGAGTTGCCAGCCGCCAAGGCATTGCTTGAGCGATTGGAGCAGACACCGCATGCCAAGCGCATTGCGGCAGACAAGGAAGCGGCGATGCCAGGGTTTTTGGCGATGATCGCTTCCAGGAAGTAAGTCTTGTGGTGATCTGAAGTCAGTCATCGCGAGCAAGCTCGCTCCCACAAGGATCACGCTGAACCTGTGGGAGCGAGCTTGCTCGCGATGCTTTTAGCGATTTAGCGATTTAGCGGCTGGCGAGCAGCGCCTGACCGCGAACCACAGCGGCCTTCACCTGCGCCGGCGCGGTGCCGCCGATGTGGTTACGGGCATTCACCGAGCCTTCCAGGGTCAGGACGGCAAACACGTCCTGTTCGATCTGGTCACTGAACTTGCGCAGTTCTTCCAGGCTCATCTCTGCCAGATCCTTGCCGGTTTCCACGCCGTACTTCACCGCGTGACCGACGATTTCGTGACAGTCACGGAACGGCAGGCCGCGGCGCACCAGATAATCCGCCAGGTCGGTGGCCGTAGAGAAGCCGCGCAGCGCCGCTTCACGCATGATGGCGTGCTTTGGCTTGATCGCCGGGATCATGTCGGCAAAGGCCCGCAGCGAGTCGCGCAAGGTGTCGGCGGCGTCGAACAGCGGCTCTTTATCTTCCTGGTTGTCCTTGTTGTAGGCCAATGGCTGGCCTTTCATCAACGTCAGCAGGCCCATCAGCGCGCCGAACACCCGGCCGCTTTTACCGCGCACCAGTTCCGGGACGTCGGGGTTTTTCTTTTGCGGCATGATCGAGCTGCCGGTGCAGAAACGATCAGGCAGATCGATGAACTGGAATTGCGCGCTGGTCCACAGCACCAGCTCTTCGGAGAAGCGCGACAGGTGCATCATCGCGATGCTCGCAGCCGAGCAGAACTCGATGGCGAAGTCGCGATCCGAAACGTTGTCCAGCGAGTTGCCGCCAACGGCGTCGAAGCCCAGCAATTGGGCGGTCAGCTCGCGGTCGATCGGGTAGGTGGTGCCGGCCAGTGCGGCACTGCCGAGCGGCATGCGGTTGGTGCGCTTGCGGCAATCGACCAGACGCTCGTAGTCGCGGCTGAGCATTTCGAACCAGGCCAGCATGTGATGACCGAAGGTCACGGGCTGTGCGGTTTGCAGGTGGGTGAAGCCGGGCATGATGGTGCCGGATTCGCGCTCTGCCTGTTCCAGCAGGCCTTTTTGCAGGCGGGTGATTTCACCCAGGATCAGATCGATCTCGTCACGCAGCCACAGGCGGATATCGGTCGCCACCTGGTCGTTGCGGCTGCGGCCGGTGTGCAGCTTTTTGCCGGTGACACCGATGCGGTCGGTCAGGCGCGCCTCGATGTTCATGTGCACGTCTTCAAGGTCGATGCGCCAGTCGAAGGTGCCGGCCTCGATTTCGCCCTGGATGGTCTTCAGGCCGTCGATGATGCTGTCGCGCTCGGCATCGGTCAGCACGCCGACCTTGGCCAGCATCGTGGCGTGGGCGACGGAGCCCATGATGTCGTGACGATAGAGGCGCTGGTCGAAAGTGACAGAGGCGGTGAAGCGGGCGACGAAGGCGTCGACGGGTTCACTGAAGCGGCCGCCCCAGGACTGATTGGTCTTGTCAGTGCTCATGAATTCGCTCGTGATCGGCTGAAGGAAATTGGCGTTAAAACCTGCGGTGGATAATAACAGGGTTGCCAATCCTGTCGGTGACACTGGTCGCTACGTTTTTTTCTTATTTGACCGACCATACTCAATTGAGTCGCTGCCGCGTTTACGCAACGATATTTGTCAAATGAGCACTGTCGTCGCGGCAAGCGTCTACAGTTGGACGTGAGGGTCAGCGCATTTGTCGATCATGTGCCGAGCCTCATCGAAGCGTGCAACGTCAGTGCCGAAGCCGACTATAAGAGAAGAGGGGTGTTCATATTGTGTAGCAACAATCCCTACGGTGACGCCACGTCGCGGCTGGCTTCGAATGGAACTGCGCAGGCACCGATAAATATTGCAACCCGACGTACGGCACTTTTTGGCGCTCGCGCTAGTCTTAGCGTGGATCGCGGTGACGGATGTCACTTCACCTGTCTACGCTATCCTTGTGCGAGACTCACGCAGGAATCCAGCGCAATATGAATGTCCTGATCGTTGATGACGAACCCCAAGCCCGCGAGCGCCTGAGCCGTATGGTCGGCGAGCTCGAGGGGTACAGTGTCCTGGAGCCCAGCGCCACCAATGGCGATGAGGCATTGACCCTGATCGACAGCCTGAAGCCCGATATCGTGCTGCTCGACATCCGCATGCCTGGCCTCGACGGTTTGCAAGTCGCTGCAAGGTTGTGCGAACGCGAGACGCCACCGGCGGTGGTGTTTTGTACGGCTCAGGATGAATTTGCCGTGGATGCCCTGCAAGGCGCGGTGGGCTACCTGGTCAAGCCGGTGCGTTCGGAGCAGTTGCTCGACGCCCTGAAAAAAGCCGAGCGCCCCAACCGCGTCCAGCTTGCGGCGCTGACTCGGCCGGCGGCAGAAAGCGGCAGCGGCCCACGCAGCCATATCAGTGCGCGAACCCGTAAAGGCATCGAGCTGATTCCGTTGGCTCAAGTGGTCTATTTCATCGCCGACCACAAATACGTGACCTTGCGCCACGAAAGTGGCGAGGTTCTGCTGGACGAGCCGTTGAAAGCCCTCGAAGACGAATTTGGCGACCGGTTCGTACGCATCCACCGTAATGCACTGGTAGCCCGTGAGCGTATCGAACGCTTGCAGCGCACGCCGCTCGGGCATTTCCAGCTGTTTCTCAAAGGTCTCAACGGTGATGCACTGATTGTCAGCCGACGCCATGTCGCGGGTGTGCGCAAGATGATGCAACAGCTTTAGCCCGCCGTTCGCGCACGGATTTCACTCTCCTTTACCAGACAGGTGAGGCCAGGGAGGCTGCGCTGTTTCTGATACAAGTCAAAGCGGATTTGCCTGAGCTGTTATTATCCGCTGTATCTATTCAGTACGGATTGATCCATGTCCCCTCGCGAAATCCGCATCGCTACCCGCAAAAGTGCCTTGGCCTTGTGGCAGGCCGAATACGTCAAAGCTCGTCTGGAGCAAGCCCACCCGGGTCTGGTCGTGACGCTGGTGCCTATGGTCAGTCGCGGCGACAAGCTGCTCGATTCGCCGCTGTCGAAAATCGGCGGCAAGGGCCTGTTCGTCAAAGAGCTGGAAACCGCGCTGCTTGAAAATGAAGCCGACATTGCTGTGCACTCGATGAAAGACGTGCCGATGGACTTCCCCGAAGGCCTCGGTCTGTTTTGCATCTGCGAACGCGAAGACCCGCGTGACGCCTTTGTTTCCAACACCTATGCAAGCCTCGACGAGTTGCCTCAAGGCAGCGTGGTCGGCACCTCCAGCCTGCGTCGCCAGGCACAACTGCTGACCCGTCGCCCGGACCTGCAAATCCGCTTTCTGCGCGGCAACGTCAACACTCGGCTGGCCAAGCTCGACGCCGGTGAGTACGACGCAATCATCCTTGCGGCAGCCGGTTTGATTCGCCTGGGCTTTGAAGATCGCATCAGTTCGTCGATCAGTGTCGATGACAGTCTTCCAGCAGGGGGCCAGGGTGCAGTCGGTATCGAATGCCGCAGCGCCGACACTGACATTCATGCCCTGCTTGCCCCTCTGCATCACCAGGATACCGCCACGCGGGTCACCGCCGAACGTGCGCTGAACAAGCATTTGAACGGCGGCTGTCAGGTGCCGATCGCGTGCTATGCGGTGCTTGAAGGCGAGCAGATCTGGCTACGCGGCCTGGTGGGAGATCCGAAGGGGGGGCTGCTGCTCCGTGCCGAGGGTCGTGCGCCACGCAGCGATGCCGAAGCCTTGGGTGTGCAAGTTGCCGAAGACCTTCTTGGCCAGGGTGCCAACGACATTTTGAAGTCGGTCTATGGCGAGGCAGGTCACGAGTGACGGGGTGGCGCCTGCTGTTGACGCGTCCCGCGGATGATTCGGCGATGCTGACCGATATTCTTGCCGAAAAGGGGATTTTCAGCAGCAGCTTGCCGCTTTTGGAAATAGAGCCGATTCCAGTCTCTGAGACAATGCGCGCGGTGATTCAGGGTATGGATCGCTATTGCGCGGTCATCGTGGTCAGCAAACCGGCCGCCCGAATCGGTGTGGATCTGGTTGATCGGTACTGCTCGCAATCTCTGAGCTTGAAATGGTTCAGCGTGGGTGCGGCGACTGCGCAGATCCTCCAGGATCATGGGTTGGACGTCAGCTTCCCGGTGGAGGGCGATGACAGCGAAGCATTGCTTGAATTGACGCCGTTGCGCGAGGCTATCGCCCGACCCGATGCCCGTGTGTTGATCATGCGCGGTGAGGGTGGACGTGAACTGCTCGCAGAGCGTTTACGTGAGCAAGGTGCTAGTGTCGATTATCTGGAGTTGTACCGTCGCGGCTTGCCGCGGTATGCCGAGGGGGCATTGTCTGAGCGGATTCAAGCGGAACGCTTGAACGGCGTAGTGGTCAGCAGTGGGCAGGGATTTGAGCACCTGCGCCAATTGGCGGGCAGTGCCTGGCCTGAGTTGTCGCGGTTGCCTTTGTTTGTTCCAAGCCCTCGGGTAGCCGTGATGGCGCTGGCCGCCGGCGCCCAAACAGTTGTGGATTGTCGTGGCGCCAGTGCCGCGGCTTTGCTAACGGCGTTGCGGGAAACCCGGCCCGTTCTCTAATGCAAAGGATGGATACGTGAGCGAAACAGCCTTGCCAAAAGATAACGTCCAGCCAGCGCTCGATGCGTCGGTTGAAACTGTAAAGAGCCCTGAGCCGCGTCGTGGCAACGGGCTGGTGATCCTGGCAATGTTGCTGGGTGCTGCGGGGGTTGCCGCGGGTGGTTGGGGGATCTGGCAGGTGCGCAGCCTGCAAGCCAATAATCAGCAACAGCTGGGGCAATTGCAGGCCCTGAACGATCAGGCGCAAAGCCTCAAGCTCAATGAGCAGCGCCTGACGGCACAGCTTGAGCAACTGCCGCCTGCCGATGAACTGGAGGGCCGGCGACGTCTGGTGATCCAGTTGCAGGGCGACCAGCAGCGCTTGAATCAGCGTCTGGAAACGGTTCTGGGTGCCAGCCGCAAGGATTGGCGTTTGGCCGAGGCCGAGCACCTGCTGCGTCTGGCCAGCTTGCGCCTGTCTGCCTTGCAGGACATCAGCAGCGCTCAGGCACTGGTGCAAGGTGCGGATGAAATCCTTCGCGAGCAGAATGATCCGGGTTCTTTCGCCGCCCGCGAGCAGATTGCAAAAAGTCTTGCTGCGTTGCGCAGTACCGAGCAACCGGATCGTACCGGGTTGTTCCTGCAACTGGGTGCCTTGCGTGATCAGGTGGCCGAGCTCAGCGAACTCGCCCCGGAGTTTCATGAACGCGATTCGCTGTCGGCCCTGACGTCCGATGGCGATGGCGCCAGTCGCTGGGCGCAATGGTGGGACCAGATTTCGCGCTACATTCGCATCGATTTCAATGCCGATAAAAACATTCGTCCGTTGCTCGCCGGGCAAAGCCTGACCCAGGTCCGTCTGGCGCTGAGCCTGGCGCTTGAACAAGCGCAATGGGCTGCGCTCAACGGCCAGGCGCCGGTGTATACCCAGGCGCTGACCGAAGCGCGGGATGTGCTCAAGGGCAGCTTCAATCAGGACAACCCGCAAAGCAAAGTAATGCTTGAACAGGTTGCCGTGTTGAGCAAGCAGCCGGTAACGGTCATCACGCCTGACCTGGCAACCACCCTGAGCACGGTGCAGGCCTACCTGGAGCGGCGTAACGTCAGTGCCGGGGACTCGGTGAAGCCTGCCGCAGGCACTACGCCGGTGACCAGCCCATGAAGCGACTTTATGTGATTGTGTTTTTGCTCATCGCCGCTGCCGGTGGGTTGGGGCTGGCCATCGCCCAGCACTCGGGTTACGTGCTGATCGCCTACAAGACCTTCCGCTACGAATCGAGCCTGTGGGCGACGTTGGTACTGGTGGCGGTGATCTGGCTGGTGCTGTGGGGCATCAAGATGCTGATCGAGTTGGTGGCCACTTCCAGCGGTGTGGTCAATCCATGGTCGAATCGCAACCGCAGTCGTCGCGTACAAGTGGCAATCGAGCACGGTCAGCTGGATCTGGCTGAAGGCCGTTGGGCCAGCGCTCAGCGTCACCTGTATCGCGCCGCTGAAGCCGAACGCCAGCCGCTGCTCTACTACCTGGGTGCTGCACGAGCGGCGAACGAGCAGGGGCACTATGACGAAAGCGACAGCTTGCTGGAGCGTGCGCTGGAGCGCCAACCTCAGGCCGAGTTGGCGATTGCCTTGAGCCACGCGCAGTTGCAGACCGATCGTGGCGATACCGACGGTGCGCTGACAACCCTTCAGGCCATGCACGAGCGTCATCCGCACAGCGTTCAGGTCTTGCGTCAGTTGCAACGTTTGCATCAGCAGCGTGGCGACTGGTCGGCGGTTATTCGCCTGTTACCGGAATTGCGCAAGGACAAGGCGCTGCCGGCCAGCGAGCTGGCGGAACTGGAACGTCGTGCCTGGGGTGAAAATCTCACCCTGGCAGCCCACCGGGAGGAAGACGGTGTGGTCGGATTGCAGGCGCTCAATCGCGCCTGGGAACAGCTGACGTCCGCTCAGCGCCAGGAGCCGCAGTTGGTGCTTGCCTATGCCGAACAGTTGCGGCAACTGGGGGCTGAAGTCGAGGCAGAAGAGGTTTTGCGCGGAGCACTCAAGCGTAAATATGACAGCCATCTGGCGCGGCTGTATGGCTTGCTGCGCGGCAGCGACCCGGCACGGCAACTGCACACGGCCGAGGGTTGGTTGAAGGACCACCCTGGCGACGCAAGCTTGCTGCTGACCCTGGGCCGGCTGTGTTTGCAAAGCAGCCTGTGGGGCAAGGCGCGGGACTATCTGGAAAGCAGCCTGCGGGTTCAGCGCAACCCCGAGGCCTGTGCCGAGCTCGCACGTCTGCTGGCTCAGTTGGGTGACACCGAGCGCAGCAATCAGCTCTTCCAGGAAGGCCTGGTCCTGCTGGACAAGCGCCTGCTGGCCGCGCCGCTGCCGGTGCCTGCGCGCGCATAAGGTGCTGGATGATCGGGTCGCCCTGGCAGGCGACCTGGTCGTTTGAAAATCGCGAAATATCCCTCCGCCACGCGAGTTGTAGGCAGCGTCTTACAATGGACTACATTTAGTCCTGTCTCTTCTGTCGGGAATTCCTTACATCTGTGGCGAAGTCTCGACACGGTGTTGCCTTGAAAGGCCAGAGGGCTTTCCTCTACCGTAACCGCCTGTCTCTTCTGTTACGGATAAGCCATGTCTTTGGCCAGCACACGCTCCTTGTTTTTCATGGCTTTCATCGCAGGTGCCCTGGCCTTGGGCGCCTCGTACTATCTGGAATTCTCAATCGGGCTCAAACCGTGCGGGTTGTGCCTGGTACAGCGGTTTTTTCTCGCCCTGTTCACGACGGTCTGCCTGATTGCCGCGCTGCACGGGCCCAATCGCCTGGGCTGTTTACTCTATTGGCTGCTCAGTCTGTTCAGCAGCCTGGCAGGAATGGTGGTGGCGTGGCGTCAGGTGGTATTGCAAGGCGATCCGGTTCAACACGTGTCGGGGTGCTCTCCGGGCCTGGAAGGGCTGTTCACCCAGATGCCCTGGCAGTGTGTCGTGAAACGGGTATTCAGCGGAACGGCTGACTGCGCGGAAATTACCTGGACGCTGTTCGACCTGAGTATTCCCGAATGGAGTCTGTTGTTTTTTGTCGGAGTGACGACTCTCGGGGCTTACCAGATCGTGCAGCTGGTCTGGTACGCGTATCAGCGACCGCCCAGCGGCGAGTCGTCGCACCGGGGCAGGGCAGGTGATTAAACACTTGTATGAACTTTCTCTCCTGCGTACCTTGAAGCTGTTGGCGTGCGGGCATAATCTGGCCCGCACGTATCATTGGAATTGTTACCCGATGGTGCTCAGCCTGGCCAAATCTTGATCTTCAAGTCTTGCGGCGAGTGCGGGCGGCATTACCCATAAGGGAAGAGAGATCACCATGCTCGAAAGTTGTCAGAATGCTCAGGAACGCTGGGGTGGAGTGCATCTGCTGATCGATCGTTGGTTGCAGGAGCGTCACGAACTGGTTCGGGCCTATGATGCTCTCGGCGCCAAGCCCGAGGCTCTGGGTGAAAACCGCAAGCCGTTGCAGGAGTTCTGTGGTGTCCTGGTCGATTACGTCTCTGCCGGTCACTTCGAAATCTACGAACAACTGACGGGCGAGGCCAAGGCGTTCGGTGATACACGCGGGCTTGAATTGGCTGAAACCATTTACCCGCGCATCGACGTGATCACCGAGAAGCTGCTGGCGTTCAACGATCTCTGCGATGCAGGCAAGTGCGTTGCCGAGAAATTCCAGGAGCTTGGTGGTCTGTTGCACGAGCGCTTCGAACTGGAAGATTGCCTGATCGAAGTACTGCACACGGCCCACAAGGAAGAAACTCCAGAGCAAGCCTGAGTTTCTCCTCGATATAAACGATCTCTGAAACGGTGCGCACTGCGCACCGTTTTTCGTTTGGGCGATTGCTCAGCCCGTCGCGCCGAGCAGTTCGATTTCAAATACCAGAGGCGTGAACGGTGCAATCAGGTCCCCCGCGCCATCGGCACCGTAGGCTTGCGCGGATGGAATCACCAGACGCCATTTCGCACCCACCGGCATCTGTTGCAACGCACTGCGCCAGCCACTGATCACGCTGTCGAGGCTGAACCATTGCGCCTGGCTGTTCTGATCGAACACCGTGCCGTCGGGCAGCTTGCCAATGTAGCGAACCTGCACCTTGCCATTGGGTCCGGCCTTGGCGCCGTTGCCCGCGACCAGTTCGGTCAGCAGGATGCCATCCGCCAGTTCGCGAACCCCGGGTTTTGCCTTCTCGGCCGTCAGGAAACGTTGCTCCTTGTCCAGGGCAACTTCGCTTTGCGGCACGGCGGGCTGCTCGGCCATTTGCGCTTCGTGCTCGGCCAGGATCTGCTCGATTTGCTGATCTTTCAGCGCCAGTGGCTTGCCTTGATAGGCTTGTTGCAAACCTTCCACCAGTGCCTGGATTTGCAGATCGGGTGCCTCCAGGCGCAGACGTTCACCCAGACTGGCACCGAGGCTGTAGGCGAGATCATGGGCGTCAGTTTCCGTGGTTTTTTCTGCGGCTTGAGCCATTGAAAAAAACACGCACAAGGGTAAAAAAAGGTAACGCGACATGGGCACTCTCCAGCCTGGGATGGGGAGGATTATGCCAGTGAGAATGCCGTGACCGGTGAACTGCTTTTAAGTGTGTGCAGAACATTTTCAAATCGCTGCAACGCCCGGCAATCGATACTGTCAACATGCCCTAGCGGCGGTAGCAGCAGAGGTCTAGTATGAGCCGCACTCACGTCAGCCAGGAGGTAAACCATGTCGGCCAATAAGAAGCCTGTAAATACTCCGTTGCACTTACTCCATCAGCTCTCGGGCAGCTTGCTCGAGCATTTGGAAAACGCTTGTTCCCAAGCCTTGGCTGATGCTGAAAAACTGCTCGCCAAACTGGAAAAGCAGCGCGGAAAAGCACAGGAAAAACTGCACAAATCTCGCACCAAATTGCAGGACGCTGCGGCGGCCGGCAAAGCCAAGGCACAAGCCAAGGCCAAAGATGCGGTACAAGAACTTGAAGACCTGCTCGATGCGCTCAAAGAGCGTCAGTCCGAGACGCGCGGCTACATTCTGCAGCTTAAGCGCGATGCCCAGGAAAGCCTGAAACTGGCTCAGGGTATTGGTCGCGTGAAAGAGGCCGTCGGCAAAACGCTGACCCTGCGTTCGGCCAAGCCAGCCGCCGCAGCCGCCGCAGCTGGCGCTGCGAAAAAACCGGCTGCCAAACCGGCAGCTGCCAAAGCACCGGCCAAGGCTCCAGCGAAAGCGGCCGCCAAACCTGCAGCGAAAAAACCAGTCGCTGCCAGTGCTGCTAAACCGGCTGCCAAACCGACCGCTGCCAAACCAGCTGCCGCTAAACCAGCAGCCAAACCAGCAGCCAAACCTGCTGCTAAAACTGCCGCCGCCAAACCTGCAGTAGCGAAAACTGCCGCAGCTAAACCGGCTGCCAAACCAGCTGCAAAAACTGCTGCTGCGAAACCAGCTGCCAAACCGGCAGCAAAAACCGCTGCGGTGAAACCGGCTGCCAAGCCAGCCGCTAAACCGGTTGCTGCAAAACCTGCCGCCAAGCCAGCGGCCAAACCCGCAGCTGCCAAAGCGCCGGTCAAGCCGGCGGCTAAACCAGCTGCTGCCAAACCAGCTGCTACCAAGCCTGCAACGTCTGCTGCCAAACCAGCCGCCAAGCCGGCGGTGAAAAAGCCAGTCGTGGCCAAACCAGCCGCTGCCAAACCAGCCGCCGCAAAACCGGCAACCGCCCCTGCGGCTGCCAAGCCTGCGACGCCCGCACCGGCAGCTTCACCTGCTCCAGCTGCAAGCACGCCAGCCGCTTCGCCTGTACCGGCAGCGGCTGCAAGCACGCCAGCCGCTTCGCCTGTACCGGCAGCGGCTGCAAGCACTACCAACACCCCGACCAGCGCTTCCTAAGTGCCGGTCACCGCGACGCGCAACTGATTCAGCGCATCGCGGTTCAGGTTGGCGGCGCTCGCCGCCAACCCTTCCAGCCACACGGCCAAGTCTTTGGCTTGACCCTGCGGCCACGCTTGCGCCGCATTCTCCAGACGCAACAACAGTTGCCGCTCCGCTTCCAGCTCCAGCGCTTTGACCTGCGTGCGTAACGTGTTCAGTTCCTCGTCGGCGAGGGCTGCGGCCTTCCACTGCGTTCGCAGTTGTCGAAGCGGTTGCACGACTTCCGTATGCCACGGCCCGGCCAGGTGCTGGAGTTGTTGCAGGCGTTGCGCATTGCATCTCACGCCGCGCTGTCCGAGCCAGGCTGCGCACAACAACAGGCAAACGTCGGCGCCGGCTGCTTGCAGTTTCAGGCAGGCGTCTTCAACACCCGGTCGGGTGTAAAGGGTCAGGGAAAAGCTCCACAGGTCAGAGGACATAGTGCTACTCGCGCCAGTTGCGAGCGAAGCTGGTAGACTCCGCCGCCATTATGATTCGACTTCAGAACCTGACTTTACAACGTGGCCCGCAACGTCTGCTAGAAGACGCCGAGCTGACCCTGCACGCCGGTCACAAAGCCGGCCTGATCGGTGCCAACGGCGCCGGCAAATCCAGCCTGTTCGCCTTGTTGCGGGGTGAACTTCACCCGGACTCGGGCGACTGCTTCCTGCCGGCCGATTGGCGTATCGCCCACATGCGTCAGGAGGTCGACACGCTCGAGCGCCTGGCGGTCGACTACGTGCTCGATGGCGACCTGCGCCTGCGTCAGGTCCAGCAGGACCTGGCTGCGGCCGAAGCAGCCCATGACGGTGCCGCACAGGCGCGTCTGCACGCTGAACTCGACAGCGCCGACGGGTACACCGCCGACGCCCGGGCGCGCAAGTTGCTCGCGGGCCTGGGGTTCACCAACGAGCAGATGGATCGTCAGGTCGGAGATTTCTCCGGTGGCTGGCGGATGCGTCTGAACCTGGCGCAGGCGCTGATGTGCCCGTCGGACCTGTTGCTGCTCGATGAGCCGACCAACCACTTGGACCTCGACGCCATTATCTGGCTGGAAGAGTGGCTCAAGAGCTACCCCGGCACCTTGCTGCTGATTTCCCACGACCGCGATTTCCTCGACGCCGTGGTCGATCACGTGGCTCACGTCGACCAGCGCAAGATTACCCTCTATCGCGGTGGCTACTCGGCGTTTGAGCGTGCCCGTGCCGAACGTCTGGCCCAGCAACAACAGGCCTACGAGAAGCAACAGGCGCAACGTGCGCACATGGAAAGCTACATCGCCCGCTTCAAGGCCCAGGCCACCAAGGCCCGTCAGGCCCAGAGCCGGATCAAGGCGCTGGAGCGGATGGAAGAGCTGTCCGCCGCCCACGTCGATTCGCCGTTCGACTTCGTCTTCCGCGAGTCGGTGAAGATTTCCAGCCCGTTGATTGATCTCTCCGACGCCCGTCTGGGTTATGGCGAGCGAGCCGTGCTGGAGAAGGTCAAGCTGCAACTGATTCCTGGCGCACGGATCGGTTTGCTCGGCCCCAACGGTGCCGGTAAATCGACCCTGATCAAAAACCTCGCCGGTGAACTCGAGCCGTTGTCCGGCCGGTTGACCCGTGGCGAAAACACCGTGGTCGGCTACTTTGCCCAGCACCAATTGGACTCGCTGGATTCCAAAGCCAGCCCGCTGCTGCACTTGCAGCGTCTGGCGCCGACCGAGCGCGAGCAGACTCTGCGCGACTTCCTCGGTGGTTTCGATTTCCGCGGTGCACGGATCGACGAGCCGGTGCTGAATTTCTCCGGCGGCGAAAAGGCCCGACTGGCACTGGCGTTGATCGCCTGGGGTCGGCCAAACCTGTTGCTGCTCGACGAACCGACCAACCACCTGGACCTGGAAATGCGCCTGGCGCTGACCATGGCCCTGCAAGAATTCAGTGGCGCAGTGCTGGTGGTTTCCCACGATCGTCATCTGCTTAAAAGCACCACGGATAACTTCTTCCTGGTGGCCGATGGCAAGGTCGAAGAGTTCGACGGCGATCTGGAAGACTACGCCCGTTGGCTGGTCGATTATCGCCAGCGCAATGCACCGGTGAACAACTCGCCGGTCAATCCGGACAAGACCGACAAGAAAGCCCAGCGTCAGGCCGCTGCTGCGTTGCGTCAGCAACTGGCACCGCACAAGCGCGAGGCTGACAAGCTCGAAGCCGAGTTGGGCAAGTTGCACGAGAAGCTGGCGAAGATCGAAACCAGCCTCGGCGACAGCGCCGTCTACGAAGCCGCCCGCAAGGACGAGTTGCGTGATCTGCTGGCCGAACAGGCCAAGCTGAAGGTTCGCGAAGCCGAGCTTGAAGAAACCTGGATGGAAGCGCTGGAACTGCTCGAAAGCATGCAGGCGGAGCTGGAAGCGCTGTCCTGATGGAGGCCAGCCAGCGTTCGGTATGACGCTGGCGCGGCACGAACAGTTGCCGCGCGGCTTCGGAAAATCGGCCAGGCTGCCGCTAACGCTGGTCGGCAGGGCCATTTTTCTGCAAAAAATCGATAGTCATTCGTAGGCCAGCGCATTAGCTTAGACGTTTATAACGAGTCTGAGTCGAGGTGTGTGATGGTGCTTGAGACATGGCTGGCGTTTTTTGCCGCCTGTTGGGTGATCAGTCTTTCCCCGGGCGCCGGTGCTATTGCGTCGATGTCCTGTGGTTTGCAATACGGTTTCTGGCGCGGCTACTGGAACGCCCTTGGCCTGCAGCTGGGGCTGGCGATGCAGATTGCGATTGTCGCCGCCGGTGTGGGCGCAATCCTCGCCACGTCGGCCACGGCCTTCTACGCGATCAAATGGTTTGGCGTGGCGTATCTGGTGTATCTGGCGGTCAAGCAATGGCGTGCACTGCCCAGCAATATGAGCGATGACGCGGCCATTCGGCAGATCGGCAAACCGCTGGCGCTGGTGTTTCGCGGGTTCCTGGTGAATGTCAGCAACCCCAAGGCGCTGGTGTTCATGCTGGCGGTGCTGCCGCAGTTCATCGACCCGCACGCGCCGTTGGTGGCGCAGTACCTGATCCTTGGCGTAACCATGATCTGCGTCGACCTGATCGTGATGGCCGGCTACACCGGCCTCGCTTCCAAAGTTCTGCGACTGCTGCGCACACCCAAGCAACAACGACGGATGAATCGCACGTTTGCCGGACTGTTCATCGGTGCGGCCGGGCTGCTGGCGACCATTCGCAGAGCTGCGGTGTAACACCCGCAACGCACAAAAAAGGCGACCTCTAGAGGTTAATGGCGGTAAGGGGAAGGCTCGGCACGCTCCCCCCGTAGCAGCTGCCGAGCCTGCGAGGCTGCGTTCGAGGACGCAGTCCTCGTAAATCCTGCGTACGCGGTTTGCCTGAAAGAGCGCGTTGCCTGATTTCACGACTGCTTCGCAGCCGAACGCAGCCTCGGCAGCTGCTACAGGGGAGCGTGCCGAGCCTGTCTCCTTGACTTACCGCCATTGACCTCTAGAGGTCACCTTTTTCGTCCCCTCGGAGGTGACTCAGCGCAGAATGACCGGCGCCGTATCCTGCGGCAGGTTATTGCGCAGTGGTGCTTGCCCCGGCTGTTGCTGAGCGCCGCGACCGAGTTGCTCGGCCAACTGACGGGCCACATCCTCACCTAGCGACTTGGACACATCACGTACCACCCGTGGACGGTTCAGCGACACTTTGACGTCTTCGCCGTTGACCAGCTTGGTGTCCTGGCCTTCACCCATGGCGGTGAACGCCGAGGTGATTTCAAACGTCCGGGTGTTGATCAGGCTGAAGTCCGCCACCAGGTTCAGGCCGAGAATCGCCGAATAGCTGTCGGTGTTGGCCAGCGAGGTGATGTCGCGGGTGAAGTCGATATCCGACAGGGTGCCGAACAACACATAGTCGGCGCCCTTGTAGTTACCGGCCTTGATCCGCTTGATCACATCAAAGACGTCTTCCTTGGACTTGGCCGTGTACGGCGTGCCTTGCACCAGCTGGAACATCCCGGACTTGAGAATCTCGCCCTTGATGTCGCCGGTGAACTTGCGAAGTTCGCCTTGCTCGATGTAGCTGCTAGTGGCCTCGATCTCGTTATAGCTCGACGAGCCGCTGGCGTGGTACATGCCCGCCTGCATGTTGCTCTGTGCGGAGACGATGTGGATGTACTGCTCCACGCGCTCTTGGTAGGCGAGGTCGGTGACCGCGATTTTCGGGGCCGCCTGCGCGCCAAACGCGCAGGCCAGGGCCATGATGCCAATCCATGCACGCATTGCTTAACGCTCCGTGGTTTTGCGGATCTCTTTCTCGTCCATCCACTCGGCCAGGCCACTTTCAACGTCGATCAGTTGCAGGCTGAACTTGTAGAAAACGTCCTTGTAATCGCTGCTGCGCTTGACGATGGAGCTGATCGAACCTTCAAGACGGTATTTGGCGGCGATCATGTTGCCGGTCTTGGCCACGGTGCCTTTCTTGTACAGGCCGCTCTGGTTTTGCAGCTTGAGCTGGTCAACCTGGCTCTGCATCGCGGTGTTGTCGCTGGCAAAGCGGGCAGTGCCGGACTTCATCAGTTGAGTCTTGATGCTGGTGGTGATTTCGCGGGTATCGATGTATTCGCTGGTCTTGTTCTTCACGTCGTAGACCTGCACGACCGGACGGCCCTGCAAGATGCCGGACTGGGCCAGGGAGCGGGTCATGGACTCGGCGATCATCTGCAAGTCAGTGGAACCGAATTCGTTGGTCACCAGCTCAACAGCCTTGCTGTCGCCGTAACCGATGTTTTTCCCGCCCAGGACCGGCGAGTTGTTGGCGCAACCGCTGGCCAGAAGGGCGACCACGGCGAGGAACGAAAAGCGTGCAAACATGGGATGTCTCTCTGTCACGAAATAGGGGAAGGCTTAAGGGGTTTTGACTTCAAGGCGGAAGTCAGTGGCCTTGGGCACAGGCGCAATGGCTGGCAGGAACGTGGCCTGCGCGGCATACAGGTTCAGGGTTTTCCAGCTTTCCTCATCGGCCACCGGGAAGCCGTCGTCACCCAGCCAGACGAAGCGGTAGTACATCGTCATGTTGGTGTGGCTGGTGTTGTTCAGCGCGACCTTGACGGTCAGGAAGCCGTTTTCACGGGCGACCCGCATCGCGCCGATGGCGATGTTGTTGAACTTGTTCATCACCACGACTTTGCTCGCGGCACTGCCAGGCGCAGGTGGCGGCGGGGTGGCGCAACCGGCCAGCAGAGCCAGGGCGGCGACAGCAATCAGTTTGAAACGCATGGAGAAGCTCCGCTTAAGGTTGTTTGACGCTGGCCACGACTTGCGGGGTGGCGCTTGGGATCACGTGGGCGGCGACGCCACTGGCGAACACCTGATTGCCCACCGTACGCAGGCTGATCACCTGGTAGCGCTGATCGACCTTGACCGTGATTCGCGAACCGCCCAGAGCGTTTGGCAGGCTCAGTTGGTGCTCGCCTTTGGCCAGGCGCAGGCGCACCACCTGGGTGTTGTCGGGCAGGGTGCGCCAGGTGCGGGTATCCGCCCCTTCCATCACCGCCGACGAGATGCCTACGGCCAGACCGGCTAGTGGATTGGTCTCGTTGATCTTCTTTTGCGCCACGGCGCGAGTCACGGCGCGGACGGTGGTGCGCAGGATGATCCCCGGCATGTCGTCACGCAGTGCGCGGCGGGACATGGCGGTGGTGCTGTTGAGTTGGGTCAGGTTCTGTTGCTGGCCGTCGACACCGATCTGTGCGTACGTCACGGTCGAGGTGTCAGGCTTGATCACCGGGAATGACAGCGGGGTAATCACCACGTTGTTGCTGATCGGCAGTGGCAACGGAATGCGGATCGAGTCACGGCTCGGCGCCAGGCCGCTTTGCACGACGATCAGGATGTCGCTTTCGTCATTCTTGCCAGCCGGCTTGTCCAGGTTCAGCAGCGCTTGTTCGAGCAACGGCGTGTTCGGGCGCAGTTCGGCGGCTTTGCGATAACCCGGCGCGGCCAGGTCTTTTTCGCCCAGGGCTTCGTAGACGAAACCGGCCAGGTAATGGCTGAACGCGCTCTGATAGCTGTTCTTCAGGCCAACCACTTCAGGCGCGTCGAGACTCGCCACCGGGTAACCCTGCAGGTCCTTGTACTGAGTCTTGACGCCTTGCTTCTCGGCCTCGTCCTCGCGCTTGAGGTATTCCTTGTCGCGCAGTTCGGCGATCACTGCTTCACGTTCGTGGGTCTTCTTGATTTCGGTACGGGCGCCGTCGAAATCGTTCACGGCCAGCAGGTTCAAGGCCATTTGCGTGGTCAGCATGACTTTTTCGTAGTCATACCCTTCGTAGCGGCGAACCTTGTCATTGACCAGAAAGCTGCCGAACTGGGCCAGGTACTTGTCGGTATCCAGCTTGACCGACTCTTCCCAGGTGCCGACGACCTGGTCCGCGCTTCTCCACGCGGCCTGGCTGCCGGTCAGGTCGCCCTTGGCGCGCAGCAGTTCACCTTTCTCGAAGTAATAGAGCAGGTCCTTGTTTTCGCCTGTGTTGTTCTTTTCCAGCAGGGTCAGTGCGGCGTCGACGTTACCGCTGGCCAACTGCTGGTTGGTTTGTTGCAGTTCCGTGTCGTAGCTGCGAAAGGCCGAACAACCGGCAAGCAAAGTGACTGCGCTGAGCGCGATCGAGGTGAGGGCGCGGGATGCCATGGGTACTTCTTCCCTGAGTTTAAACAGCCGAGCGTGCTGGTCGGGCCGGGTGAACCAATCGACAGGGAAGATGGCTCTCCATGCCAATTCCTCATAAAAAGAGGAGCTTAAATACCCGATCGCAATAACGAGGGCGCGGCATTATAAGCGCGGATACTGGCTATGTAATGGCTTTTTAATTTCATTTTTTCTATGAGTGCCACCATCCGGGAGGTGTCCGAATCCTCAAACTGTGGACGACAAAGCTTGAGTGGGAAGCATTGAGAGTGAACAATGTGTTACTTCGTATTATCAATTGAGATTCATTCATGACTGCCCCGTCCCGTTTCCTGGCCTGGCTGGTGCTCCCTTTGTTTGCCCTGTGCAGTTTCAATCTGCTGGCCGACACGGTGGAAGGCGCGCCACAGGCACTGCATTTGCTCGATTACATTGGTGCCGATTACCCGGCGACGGTGGAGGCGGGCCAGGTCATCGATGACGGCGAATACCGCGAGCAGCTGGAGTTTCTCGACGTCTTGCAGGGGCTGATTGCCGCGCTGCCAGCCAAACCCGAGCGCGCCGAGCTTGAGCAGGGCGTGAGCAATCTGCGCAACGCGGTGACCCAGCGTCAGGACGGTGCGGAGGTGGCCCGACAGGCGCGGCAATTGGGCGCGAAGCTGGCGGTGGCCTATGAAGTCAGCCAGGCACCGATCATTACCCCGGATCCCACGCGTGGTGCGCCGTTGTATGCGCAGCACTGCGCGGTGTGCCATGGCGACACCGGTGCCGGTGATGGTCCTGCAGGTGTTGGCCTGACGCCGCCACCGGCCAATCTGCGTGATGCCACGCGGCTCGACCGCCTGAGCCTGTACGCGATCTACAGCACGTTGGGGCAGGGCATCGAAGGCACGGACATGCCGGCCTTCGCCGACCAACTCGACGAGCGTCAGCGCTGGGATCTGGCGACCTACATCGCCGCGTTCAGCGCCGATCCGGCTGCGGCCAAAAGTGAAAAGAGCTTCAACCTTGCCGACCTGGCCCGACAGACCCCGGTGGAAGTGCTGGCGGCCGAAGGCCCTCAGGCGGCCGCTACGTTCCGCGCCCAGCGCGCCCAACCGCCGCAGGTCAAGCGTGGCCCGGCGCAGTTGCTCGATTACACCGCCGCGACCCTCGACAAGAGCCTGGCTGCGTACCGCGCCGGCGACCGCGAACAGGCTTATGACCTCTCGGTAGCGGCGTATCTGGAGGGCTTCGAACTGGTCGAAAGCTCGCTGGACAACGTCAACACCGTAGTGCGCAAAGACACTGAAAAATCCCTGATGGCTTACCGTCAGTCGTTGCAGGACGGGCTACCGATCGAGCAAGTCGAGCAACGGCTGGCGTTTGCCAAGACCAAGTTGAAGGAGTCCGCGGACCTGCTGGGTAGCGATGGCCTGAGCTGGTCGCTGAGCTATGTCTCCGGCCTGCTGATTCTTTTGCGCGAAGGGCTGGAGGCGATTCTGGTGCTGGCCGCCGTGCTCGCGTTCTTGCGCAACACCGGTCAGCAGTCGGTGATTCGCAGCGTCAACATCGGTTGGGGATTGGCGTTGGTGGCGGGTCTGGCGACCTGGGCGCTGGCGGCGTACGTGATCGATGTCAGCGGTGCCCAGCGCGAGTTGCTGGAAGGCTGCACCGCATTGTTTGCCAGTGTCATGGTGCTCTGGCTCGGGGTGTGGATGCACGACCGTCGTCACGCGGCGGCCTGGCAGGATTACATCAAGAGCAGCCTGGTCAGCGGCGGCGGGCGTTTCGGGTTTGCTGCGCTGGCGTTTTTCTCGGTCTATCGCGAGCTTTTCGAAGTGGTGCTGTTTTACGAAACTCTGTGGCTGCAAGCCGGCCCGGCCGGGCATAACGCGGTATTGGCGGGTGGCGCCACGGCGCTGGTGCTGTTGATCGGTCTGGCCTGGGTGATCCTGCGCGGTTCGGCGAAACTGCCGCTGGCGCTGTTCTTCGGGATCAACGCCGGTTTGCTCTGCGCGCTGTCGGTGGTGTTCGCCGGGCATGGCGTCAAGGCCTTGCAGGAGGCCGGGATCTTCGGCACTCGTCCGGTGCCATTCTTTGACTTCGACTGGCTGGGGATTCACGCTGACGCTTATTCGCTGGGTGCGCAGGCGGTGGCGATTTTGGCGATTGTCGTCTTGTACAGCCGTAGTCGAGTGGAGGAGAAGCGGCGGGTTCAGGCTTCTTAACAAGCATTCGCTGCGCTCACAATCGCGAGCAAGCTCGCTCCCACAGGATTGCGTAAAGCCTGTGGGAGCCGACGATGCTTTTTGGAAGAGGAAATACACAATGCGTGTCTGGATCGATGCTGACGCCTGCCCTCGGGCAGCCAAGGACCTGGTGGTGAAGTTTGCGCTAAAGCGCCAGTTCGAGGTGGTGATGGTGGCCGGGCAGCCGCAGATCAAGCCGGGCCTGGCGCTGGTGAAGCTGATCGTGGTACCGAGCGGCCCGGATGCCGCCGACGATTACCTGGTGGAGCACGCAGCGCCGGGTGAGCTGGTGATTTGCAGCGATGTGCCGCTGGCCGACCGCTTGGTGAAGAAAGGTGTCGCGGCGCTGGATCCGCGGGGCAAGGAGTTCGATGCGCAGAACATGGGCGATCGGCTGGCGGTGCGTAACCTGTTCACCGACCTGCGTGAGCAGGGGCAGATGAGCGGCGGGCCGGCGCCGTTTGGCGATCGCGAGAAGCAGGCGTTCGCCAATGCGCTGGACCGGATCATCACCCGGCTGACCCGAAAGTCTTGAGTCGTGCAGTGAACCCTGTGGGAGCGAGCTTGCTCGCGATAGCGGCCTAGCCGCTGACATCAATGTTGAATTTGCTGACCCCATCGCGAGCAAGCTCGCTCCCACATTAGTCATGTGTTACGCATCATTCTCATGCGTCAGCTCTAAAACCCGATCTACCAGCTTGTTGATCCCGGAAGCCGCTTCGCTGATTGATTGCGCCAGCATATAGGCCGGGGTGCTGACCAGTTTGCGGGCCTTGTCTTCAATGATCTCGCCGACGGCGCAATCGACATGGGTCGCGCCCATTCGGGTCACGGCGGCGGCAGTATCGGCGTCGTTGCCGATGGTGCAGGTTACGCCCGGGCCGTAGATTTTCGCCGCCAACGCCGGCGAGATGCAGATCAGGCCAACCGGTTTGCCGGCTTCGGCAAAGGCTTCGGCCAGCGCCAGGACTTCTGGCTGAATGCTGCAACCGGCGCCTTCGATGGCGAAGTTGGACAGGTTCTTCGCCGAGCCAAAACCACCGGGCACGATCAGCGCATCGAAGTCTTCGGCGTTGGCTTCACGCAGGTCTTTCACGTGTCCGCGGGCGATGCGCGCCGACTCCACCAGCACGTTGCGCGACTCGGGCATTTCTTCGCCCGTCAGGTGGTTGATCACATGCAATTGCGCGGTATCCGGGGCGAAACATTGCACCTGTGCACCGCGTTGGTCGAGGCGCAGCAGGGTCAACACGCTTTCATGGATCTCGGCGCCGTCATACACGCCACAGCCGGAAAGTATCACTGCAACTTTTTTGCTCATGGGTTTTCTCCAGATTCATGGCGTTAAATGTCCACTAATTTGTCACTCGTTGCCATAGGGTTATTTCACGGCTACACCTAGGATCAGTCATCACCTTTGCGATCAGGTCGCGTCATGGACTTCATTCTGTATGCGGTGCCGTTTTTCTTTGTGTTGATTGCCGTCGAGCTGCTGGCGGACCGTTGGCGCGGGGTGAGTCATTATCGCCTGGCCGATGCAATCAACAGCCTCAGCACCGGCGTGCTGTCGACCACCACTGGCCTCTTGACCAAAGGTGTGGGGCTGGTGACGTATGCGTTCGCCCTGAAGCATCTGGCGCTGTTCGAGCTGTCGGCCGAAAGCGTTTGGGTCTGGGTGTTCGCCTTTGTTACCTATGACTTCTGCTACTACTGGCTGCACCGCATGGGGCATGAGCGCAACATCCTCTGGGCGGCGCATTCGGTGCACCACCAAAGCGAGGACTACAACCTCTCCACGGCATTGCGCCAGACCAGCACCGGATTCCTGCTGAGCTGGATTTTCTACCTGCCGATGGCGGTACTCGGCGTGCCGCTAATGGTGTTCGTCAGCGTCGCGGCGCTGAATCTGCTGTACCAATTCTGGGTTCACACCAAACACATTCCCAAGCTCGGCTGGTTCGAATGGTTCTTCGTCACGCCCTCCAACCACCGGGCTCACCATGCGCAGAACGCGCTCTACATGGATCGTAACTACGGAGGGGTGTTCATTATCTGGGACCGGTTGTTTGGTTCGTTCCAGGAAGAGGACGACAACGAACCGGTGATTTTTGGCGTGACCACACCGTTGGCGAGCTGGAATCCGTTGTGGGCGAACGTGCAGTTCTATGCGCAGTTATGGGCTGATGCACGACGTGCCGAACGCTGGTGGGACAAGCTGCGAATCTGGTTCATGCGCACCGGTTGGCGGCCGGCGGATGTGGCGGCGAAGTACCCGATGAACAAGCCGGACCTGAGTCAGTTCCGCAAATTCGAGGTGCCGCTGGACGGACGGCAGCAGGTCTATATCGCGCTGCAGTTTTGCCTGTATATCGCGCTGGGCAGCTACCTGATGAATCTGGAGCGAAGCTTGCCGACCGCGGCCCTGGTGTTGGGCTGGGGGGCGGTGGCGCTGGGTTTGTTTGTGCTGGGCGTGGCCCTGGAGAATCGCCCGCAGGCGTTGAAACTGGAGTTGCTGCGGCTGGCGCTGAATCTGCCGCTGGTCTGGCTGGCGCCGCTGGTCGGGCTATGGCCGGCCAGCGCGGTGGGCTGGGTCGGCGTGCTCAGTTACAGCCTGCTCAGCGGCATCGGTCTCTACTGCTGCAGAAACCGCATCACTCGACTGGCGTCGTAGGTTCGCTGGCCTTGGCCTTTTCGGCTTTCTGGACCTGCTCGTCTTCGTAGATCTGCTTGGCGAGGCGAGCATTCTTGAAGCGCCGGCGTAGCCACAGGCAGAAGCCCAGCACCAGCAGGGCGCCCAGTACCCACAGCTCGTACTTCTTGACGCTGCCGAGCATGCCTTCGAGCACCGCGCCAAAGTGGTAAGCAGCAGCCGCCAGGGCGCTGGCCCAGATCGCCGCACCAATACCATTGAGTATCAGGTAGCGTCCCGGCGGATAACCCGACAGGCCGATGGCCACGGGCATTACCGTGCGCAGGCCGTAGACGAAGCGAAAGCTCAGCACCCAGATGTCCGGGTGCTTGCGGATATGCTCCAGCGCCCGATCGCCCATCATTTGCCAGCGTGGTTTGCGCGCCAGCAGTTTGCGGCCGTGTTTGCGCCCCAGGAAGTACCACAGCTGATCGCCGGCGTAACTGCCGAAGAACGCCACGATTACCACCAGGTTGATGTCCATGTATCCACGGAACGCGAGGAAGCCTGCGAGTACCAGAATGGTTTCGCCTTCGAAGAACGTCCCGAGGAAAAGGGCAAAGTAGCCGAAGTCATGCAGAAATTGTTGGAGCATTGTCTGGGTGCTGGCGAAATGAACGCGCAGCCTAACCCTTCAGGCACATTCAGGAAAGTGTCGAAATGTGTCTCGACGTGAACATTTCCTACAAGGACAATGGTTGCGACTACAGGTCACAGGGGTGCACATAACTGTCATACGTTAGTCATAATGGCCGCTTATAACTGTCACGCTCGCCCGTCAGCGCGGGCTCAGGAGTCTGCCGTGAGCTTTACCCCCGCCAACCGTTTGTTTCCTGCAACCCGCCTGCGTCGCAATCGTCGTGATGAATTTTCTCGCCGTCTGGTCCGTGAAAACGTCCTGACCACCAATGACCTGATTCTTCCGGTTTTTGTGCTCGACGGTGAAAACCGTCGCGAAGCGGTTGCCTCGATGCCAGGCGTCGAACGTCTGACCATCGACCTGTTGCTCGAAGAAGCGGCCCGGTGGGTCGAGCTGGGTATTCCAGCCGTGGCGCTGTTCCCGGTGACCCCGGCCGAACTCAAATCCCTCGACGCTGCCGAGGCGTGGAACCCGGAGGGTATCGCCCAGCGCGCCACCCGCGCCCTGCGTGCACGCTTCCCGGAGCTGGGGGTGATTACCGACGTAGCGCTGGACCCGTTCACCACCCACGGCCAGGACGGTATTCTGGACGAAGAAGGTTATGTGCAGAACGACGTCACCGTCGATGCGCTGGTCAAACAGGCCTTGTCCCACGCCGCTGCCGGTGCGCAGGTGGTGGCTCCGTCGGACATGATGGACGGCCGCATCCAGGCGATCCGTGAAGCGCTGGAGCTGGCCGGTCACGTCAACGTGCGGATCATGGCTTACTCGGCCAAGTACGCCAGCGCCTATTACGGTCCGTTCCGCGATGCGGTGGGTTCGGCGCTGAACCTGGGCAAGGCCAATAAGGCGTCCTATCAGATGGACCCGGCCAACGGCAACGAAGCCCTGCACGAAGTGGCGGCGGACTTGTCAGAAGGCGCGGATATGGTCATGGTCAAGCCAGGCATGCCGTACCTGGACATCCTTTACCGGGTCAAAGAAGAATTTAAAGTGCCGACCTTTGTCTATCAGGTCAGCGGTGAATACGCGATGCACATGGCAGCAATCCAGAATGGCTGGTTGAGCGAAGGGGTTATCCTAGAGTCCCTGACCGCTTTTAAACGTGCTGGAGCTGATGGCATCCTGACTTACTTTGCCGTACGTGCCGCTCAATTGTTACGAGAGCAACAATAGCCCTCCCAGGAACATCCGATGAATACCGAAGGACTCACTGAAGTTGCCGTAAAAGAAGCTCAACCGCTGGTTGAGCCTGTCGTCGAAATCGAGCCTGCGCTGGAGCCTGCCCCACCCGCGGTGGTGGTAGCCGAAGCGGCACCGGCGGCGCCGGCAGTCGCGATTCCAGGCCTGGATGACAGCAGCCTGTACATCCATCGCGAGCTGTCGCAACTGCAGTTCAACATCCGCGTGCTGGAGCAGGCGCTGGATGAGTCCTATCCGTTGCTGGAACGGCTGAAGTTTCTGCTGATCTTCTCCAGCAACCTGGACGAGTTCTTCGAGATCCGTGTTGCCGGGCTCAAGAAGCAGATCACCTTCGCCCGTGAACAAGCCGGTGCCGACGGCCTGCAACCGCATCAGGCGCTGGCGCGTATCAGCGATCTGGTACACGGTCACGTCGATCGCCAATACGCGATCCTCAACGACATCCTGCTGCCGGAACTGGAAAAACATCAGGTCCGCTTCATCCGTCGCCGTTACTGGACCACCAAGCTCAAGACTTGGGTACGCCGCTATTTCCGCGACGAGATCGCGCCGATCATCACCCCGATCGGTCTCGACCCTACGCACCCGTTCCCGTTGCTGGTGAACAAGAGCCTGAACTTCATCGTCGAACTCGAAGGTATCGATGCGTTCGGTCGCGATTCCGGCCTGGCGATCATCCCGGCCCCGCGTTTGTTGCCGCGTGTGATCAAGGTGCCGGAAGAGGTCGGTGGCACCGGTGACAACTATGTGTTCCTGTCGTCGATGATCCACGCTCACGCCGACGACCTGTTCCAGGGCATGAAGGTCAAGGGCTGCTATCAGTTCCGCCTGACCCGAAACGCGGACCTGGCGGTCGACACCGAAGACGTCGAAGACCTGGCCCGCGCCCTGCGCGGTGAGCTGTTCTCCCGTCGTTACGGTGATGCGGTGCGTCTGGAAGTCGCGGACACCTGCCCGAAACACCTGTCCGACTACCTGCTCAAGCAGTTCAACCTGAGCGAGACCGAGCTGTATCAGGTCAACGGTCCGGTCAACCTGACGCGGCTGTTCAGCATCACCGGCCTGGACAGTCACCCGGAACTGCAATACACGCCGTTCACCCCGCAGATCCCGAAACTGCTGCAGAACAGCGAGAACATTTTCAGCGTGATCAGCAAGCAGGACATTCTGCTGCTGCACCCGTTCGAGTCCTTCACTCCGGTGGTCGACTTGCTGCGCCAAGCGGCCAAGGACCCGCATGTGTTGGCGGTCCGTCAGACCCTTTACCGCAGCGGCGCCAACTCGGAGATCGTCGATGCGCTGGTTGATGCGGCGCGTAACGGCAAGGAAGTCACCGCGGTGATCGAATTGCGTGCGCGGTTCGACGAAGAGTCCAACCTGCAACTGGCCAGCCGTCTGCAAGCGGCCGGCGCGGTGGTGATCTACGGCGTGGTGGGCTTCAAGACCCACGCCAAGATGATGCTGATCCTGCGCCGCGAGGCCGGCGAGATTGTCCGCTACGCCCACTTGGGCACCGGCAACTACCACGCCGCCAATGCCCGTCTGTACACCGACTACAGCTTGCTGACCTCCGACGATGCTTTGTGCGAAGACGTCGGCAAACTGTTCAGCCAGTTGATCGGCATGGGTAAAACCCTGCGCATGAAGAAACTGCTGCACGCGCCGTTCACGCTGAAGAAGGGCATGCTCGACATGATTGCCCGGGAGACCCAGTTCGCCCTCGACGGCAAGCCGGCGCAGATTATCGCCAAGTTCAACTCGCTGACCGACCCGAAGGTCATCCGCGCGTTGTACAAGGCCAGCCAGTCCGGGGTGCGGATCGATCTGGTGGTGCGCGGCATGTGCTGCCTGCGGCCGGGTATCGCCGGGGTTTCGCACAACATCCATGTGCGCTCGATCATCGGTCGTTTCCTGGAGCACACAAGGGTCTTCTACTTCCTCAACGGCGGCGAAGAGCAGATGTTCCTGTCGAGTGCCGACTGGATGGAGCGCAACCTCGATAAACGCGTCGAGACGTGCTTCCCGGTGGAAGGCAAGAAGCTGATTACCCGGGTCAAGAAAGAGCTGGAGCTTTACCTCACCGATAACACCCACAGCTGGAGCCTGCAGTCGGACGGTCGTTACATCCGCAACACACCGACCGGCAACCAGAACCCGCGCAGCGCCCAGGCAACCTTGCTGGAGCGTTTGGGCAGCCCGATTCTGACTGTGAACTGAGGCCTCACGCAAAGGCCATGGAAGGCCAATAAATGTGGGAGCGAGCTTGCTCGCGATGACGGAATGACATTCAACATCCATGTTGACTGCTGCACCGCTATCGCGAGCAAGCTCGCTCCCACATTGGTATTGCTGTGCGTAATCGAGCGGTGTTAGCGAACGTTAAGCACGAAGTTGACGCGGGTCAGCCATTCCGCTTCCAGCGCGAAGTCGGCCTGGGTCAGCTGGTTTTCGTCCAGCCAGTTCTCCGGGAACAACACATCCAGGGTGTCGCCGTTGGCCTGCAACGTGACCTGCGGCATCTTTTGGGTGCCGCGGATGTGATGGAACAGAATCGCGAAGCGCAGCAGTACGCAAAGGCGAATCAGCTTGATGCCGTCATCGCCGAACTCGGCAAACCTGTCCTTGGGAATGTTGCGGCGGTGGCCGCGTACCAGCAGCGCCAGCATCAGCTGGTCTTCACGGGAAAAACCGGCCAGATCGGAGTGTTCGATCAGGTAGGCGCCGTGCTTGTGGAATTGATAGTGGGCGATATCCAGCCCGACTTCGTGGACCTTGGCGGCCCAACCCAGCAATTCGCGCCAGACACCGTCATTAAGGTCCCAGTCATCGGCCACCTGGTCGAACGCGTGGAGTGCCTTGCGTTCGACGCGGTCGGCCTGTCCCACGTCGACGTGGTAACGCTCCATGAGCGAGCTGAGGGTGCGTTCGCGGACGTCTTCGTGGTGATGACGGCCCATCAGGTCGTAGAGCACGCCTTCACGCAGGGCGCCCTCACAGTGATCCATACGTTGCAATTCGAGTGCGTCGAAGATCGCTTCAAGAATCGCCAGGCCGGCCGGGAAAATCGCCCGGCGATCAGGTTTCAGGCCTTCGAAATCGATTTTTTCGACGTCACCGAGTTTGATCAGCCTGCGCTTGAGCCAGGAAAGGCCTTCGGCATTGACCTCGCCAGCCCCGTGGCCGCCGGCCTTCAACGCCAGGCCGATGGCGCGAATGGTGCCCGAGGAGCCGATGGCTTCATCCCAGGTCAGGCGGTGCAGGGCATGCTCAATGCTCATGATCTCCAGCCGCGCCGCAGTGTAGGCCTGGGCGTAACGGGCCGGGGTGATCTTGCCGTCGCGGAAATAGCGCTGGGTGTAGCTGACGCAGCCCATTTGCAGGCTTTCGCGCAGCAGCGGCTCGAAGCGCTGGCCGATGATGAATTCGGTACTGCCACCGCCGATGTCGGCCACCAGACGCTTGCCCGGTGTGTCGGCGAGGGTGTGGGAGACGCCAAGGTAGATCAGGCGGGCTTCTTCACGACCGGAGATGACTTCTACCGGGTGACCGAGGATTTCTTCGGCGCGGCGGATGAATTCGCCACGGTTGCGGGCCTCGCGCAGGGCGTTGGTGCCGACGATCCGCACGGCGCCCGGTGGCATGCCGTTGATCAGTTGGGCAAAGCGCTTTAGGCAATCGAGCCCGCGCTGCATGGATTCTTCGGTAAGTCGGCGCTCTTCGTCGATCCCCGCGGCCAGCTGAACCTTCTCGCCAAGCCGCTCGAGAATACGGATTTCATTGTGGATGGCCTTGGCCACGACCATATGAAAGCTGTTCGAGCCCAGGTCGATAGCGGCGATCAGGGACAGATTCTTGGCTTGGGATTCAGGCATGGTTTAGAGGTCTCGGTCGATAACCCGACCATCCTGCCACGATCAACCGCTGCCGCCAACGCGTAGTGATTAAAGCCTTGATCCAGCGCAGGAGTGCCGTGACCGCTTCGCGCTCAATCGCGAGCAGGCTCGCTCCCACAGGGTTCTTTGTTGCCTTCAGTACTGTGGGCGACACCAAACCAATGTGGGAGCGAGCTTGCTCGCGATGACGGCCTTGCAGACTCCGAAGATCTCTCAGCCCGCTGCTTCTACGGTACCAATGAAGTTCGCCAGCTCCGCCGTCTGCGGATTGGCAAACAACACTTTCGGATCGCCCACCTCGTGCACCTTGCCCTGGTGCATGAACACCAGTTTGTCACCGACTTCGCGGGCGAAGCGCATTTCGTGGGTGACCATGATCAGCGTCATCCCGTCCCTGGCCAGTTGCCGGACCACGCTCAGCACCTCATTGACCAGCTCCGGGTCGAGCGCCGAGGTGATTTCGTCGCACAGCAGCACTTTCGGCGACATCGCCAGGGCCCGGGCAATCGCGACACGCTGTTGCTGGCCGCCGGACAGTCGATCCGGGAACGCATCGAATTTCTCCGCGAGCCCGACCCGCTCCAGCATCTGTCGCGCCAGCTCGGCGGCTTTGGTCTTGGAGACTTTCTGTACCACTTGCGGCGCGAGCATGACGTTTTCGCCCACCGTCAGGTGCGGGAACAGGTTGAATTGCTGAAAAACCATGCCGACCTTCTGTCGCAGGCTGCGCAGGTCGGCGCGGGCGGCGTCGAGGTATTCGCCGTCGACTTCGATCACCCCGTCGTTGATCGACTCCAGGCCGTTCAAGGTGCGCAGCAGGGTCGATTTTCCCGAGCCGCTGCGACCGATGATCGCCACCACCTGGCCCTCATCAATGCTCAGGTCGATGCCTTTGAGCACATGGTGATCGCCGTAATATTTATGCAGGGCGGAAATTCTAAGCAGAGGCATGCAGTCTCCTTTCCAGGTAGCGGGCACTGAGGGACAACGGGTAGCAGAGCAGGAAGTAACCGAGCGCCACGAGGCCGTAGACCATGAAGGGTTCGAAGGTTGCGTTGGCGAGCATGCCGCCGGTTTTGGTGAGTTCGGTGAAGCCGATGATCGAGGTCACCGCCGTGCCCTTGACCACCTGCACCGAGAAGCCCACGGTCGGTGCCACGGCAATGCGCAGGGCTTGCGGCAGGATCACGTAGCGCAGCTGTTCAAAGGGATTGAGTGCCAGGCTCGCCGAGGCTTCCCACTGACCGTTGGCGATCGAGTCGACGCAGCCGCGCCAGATCTCCGCCAGGTAAGCGCTGGTAAACAGCGTCAAGGTAATCGCCGCCGCCAGCCATGGCGAAATCTCGATCCCCAGCAGCGCTATGCCGAAAAACACCAGAAACAGCTGCATCAGCAGCGGCGTGCCCTGGAACAGTTCGATATAGGTACGGGCAAAATTGCGCGGCAGGGCGTTTTTCGAGATACGCAGGGTCATGATCAGCAAGCCGATCAGCCCGCCACCGATAAACGCCACCAGCGACAGCGCCAGGGTCCATTGCAGGCCGGTGAGCAGGTTGCGGACGATGTCCCAGAAGGTGAAATCGCTCATTGGCCGCTCCTTGCTATAAACCGTCGACCGATCCAGTTCAGCAACTGGCGAATCATCAAAGCCATACACAGGTAGACCAGCGTGGTCAGGGCATAGGTTTCGAAGGCGCGGAAGTTGCGCGACTGAATGAAGTTGGCGGCAAAACTGAGTTCTTCCGTGGCGATCTGCGAGCACACCGCCGAACCGAGCATGACGATGATGATCTGGCTGCTCAGGGCCGGCCAGACCTTGCCCAGCGCCGGCAGCAACACCACATGGCGGAAGGCTTCGAAACGGCTCATCGCCAACGCTGCCGCAGCTTCCAGCTGGCCACGCGGGATCGCTTGAATGCCCGCGCGAATGATTTCCGTCGAATAGGCGCCGAGGTTGATCACCATCGCCAGCACCGCGGCCTGCCATTCGGAGATTTGCAGGCCTAGCGATGGCAAGCCGAAGAAAATGAAGAACAGTTGCACCAGAAACGGTGTATTGCGGATCAACTCGACGTAAACCCCGAAGATCCCGGCAAACGGACGGATGTTCCACGCCCGCACCGCGGCGCCGACAATCCCCAGGCTCACCCCGAGCAGTGCGCCGATGGCCGTCAGCTCAAGGGTGAACAGCGCACCGCGCAGCAGCAGGTCGGTGTTGTGCACCACCGGTAAAAAGTCGAACTGATAGGCCATGGACAGTTTCCTCGATTAAGCGCCGTCACGACGATCAGAGATCGGCCGGCAGCGGCTGCTTGAGCCAGGTTTGGGAATTTTTCTCCAGGCTGCCGTCGGTCCTCGCGGTGGCGAGGATCTGGTTGACCTTGTCCAGCAGCGCCGGCTCGTTCTTGTTCACGCCGACGTAGACCGGCGAATCCTTGAGCTTCACTTTCAGCGCTGGAATGCGTTTCGGGTTGCGTTCGCTGATGGTCACCATCACCACGTTGCCGCTGGCGATCAGGTCGACTTGCCCTGCGAGGTAGGCGGCGATGGTCGAGTTGTTGTCTTCGAAGCGCTTGATGGTTGCGCCTTGCGGGGCGACGGCGGTCAGCTCGATGTCTTCGATGGCGCCACGGGTGACGCTGATGGTTTTGCCCTTGAGCTCATCCAGGCCGTTGATGGCAACTTCTGGCGGGCCGAACACCGCGAGATAGAAGGGCGCATAGGCGCGGGAGAAGTCGATGACCTTCTCGCGCTCAGGGTTTTTGCCAAGGCTGGAGATCACCAGGTCGACCTTGCCGGTGGTCAGGAATGGAATGCGGTTGGTGCTGTTGACCGGCGTCAGTTCGAGTTTGACCTTGAGCTGGTCGGCCAGAAGCGCAGCGGTGTCGATGTCGAGGCCGCGGGGTTTCATGTCGGGACCCACCGAGCCAAACGGCGGGAAGTCCTGAGGCACGGCGACCTTGAGCGTGCCGCGCTTGACCACATCCTCCAGGCCGTCGGCATGGGCGGGGAGCTGACAGAACATCAGGCTGGCGAACAGGGCAGTGAGCAGGGCGCTGCAACGCTGGGTCATGGCAATTCTCCGGATTCGGCAAGTGATTTCTGCGAATCGACAGAGCACAGCCCATGCCAACCTCCAGCGAAATACCTGCAAAGCCACGGATTTACTGGTGTTGATCGGTCTTACTGGTCTGAACAGTTGCCGGTTTTTTCGCACCTTCATCGGGCATCGACCAAAGCGCCCGAACCCCTGTGGGGCATGACTTGCCTGACTCGGCGATTAGCTTTACAACTAGCCGCTCACTGGTCTGGCTCGTCTGAAAAAACCATGAATTCAATCTCCCGCGCCGTACCTGAAGTGGCGCTGCACGCCATCCGTAAACTGATTACCGAACAGGGTTTCGGGCCGGGGGACGTGCTGCCTTCGCAGCGTGATCTGGCCCTGCAATTGGGCGTGAGCCGGGCGTCGCTGCGTGAGGCGTTGTCATCCTTGAGTGCCTTGGGAGTGATCAGCGTGCAGCCAGGCAAAGGGGTGTTCGTGCAGGCAATCGAGCCATCCCCGGCAGTGTCGGGAGTGAGTTGGCCGTTCGCGGCTCAAGCCTCGCCTGTGGATATCTTTCAACTGCGCTATGCCCTGGAAGGTTTTGCGGCGGGGTTGGCGGCGGTGACATTGAGCGCCGATGAGCTCGATGCCCTTGAAGATAACGTCGCCGCGATGCGCGACGAGTTGCGCGCCGGAGACTTCGACGCGGCGGCGCGGCTGGACTTCGAATTTCATCGGCGAATCCTGCTGGCCAGCGGTAATCAGGCGATGTTGAGCATTCTGACGGCGAGTGCCGAGCTCTTTCTGGAGAGCCAGAAACTACCGTTCATCCGGGCCGAACGGGCCATGGAAACCTGGCAGGAGCACCGCAAGATCCTTCGGGCGCTGGCCCGCCGGGCATCCGGGGCTGCGCAGAAGGCTATGCAGGAGCACGTGCGCAACGCGGCCCTGCGCACTGGAATTTCCTTCGTGACCCCCGCCACCGCGTGACTTGAGCTATACCCAAACTCATGCACCGCCATAGCGAGACTCAATCATCTGCGGCTTCCTGAACGAGGGAAGGGCGGCTATGATGGGCCACGTTTTTTTGCTTACAACCTGGAGACTTCCATGAGCAGCGATCTTATCAAACACGTTAGCGACGCTAGCTTCGAAGCTGACGTACTCAAGGCCGAAGGTGCTGTACTGGTCGACTACTGGGCTGAGTGGTGTGGCCCATGCAAGATGATCGCTCCGGTTCTGGACGAAATCGCTGAAACCTACAAAGGTAAGCTGACCGTTGCCAAGCTGAACATCGACGAAAACCAGGAAACCCCGGCCAAGCACGGCGTACGTGGTATCCCGACCCTGATGCTGTTCAAGAACGGCAACGTCGAAGCGACCAAGGTTGGCGCGCTGTCGAAGTCGCAACTGGCTGCCTTCCTCGACGCCAACATCTAAGCGTCGTTGCAAGAGTCATCCAAAAAGCCCCGCAAATAGCGGGGCTTTTTCGTTATTCAGGGCTAGACGCTCCGAAACTCAGGTGTTACATTCGGCCCCGCACTGGTTTCTCCAGCGCCCCCTGCAAGCCGTCGCCGACGCTCTCCTTTTCGAATAAGTACGCGATCCTGTCGCCTTCTCTGCGGCGCGGCCTCATTAAGCCAAAAGCTTAATTTCCCCCCCTCCATAAATGATTACGTCATTCCTATATGAATCTGACTGAACTCAAGCAAAAGCCGATTACCGAACTGCTCGAATTGGCCGAACAGATGGGCATAGAAAATATGGCCCGTTCGCGCAAGCAGGACGTGATTTTCTCCTTGCTGAAAAAGCACGCGAAAAGCGGCGAGGAAATCTCCGGTGATGGCGTGCTGGAGATTCTCCAGGACGGCTTCGGCTTCCTCCGCTCTGCAGACGCCTCCTATCTCGCCGGCCCAGACGATATCTACGTCTCGCCGAGCCAGATCCGTCGCTTCAACTTGCGCACCGGTGACACCATCGTTGGCAAGATCCGTCCTCCAAAGGAAGGCGAGCGTTATTTCGCACTGCTCAAGGTCGACACGATCAACTACGATCGTCCCGAGAACGCGAAAAACAAGATTCTCTTCGAGAACCTGACCCCGCTGTTCCCGACCGTGCGCATGAAGATGGAAGCCGGTAACGGTTCCACCGAAGACCTCACCGGTCGTGTCATCGACCTGTGCGCTCCGATCGGTAAAGGCCAGCGCGGTCTGATCGTTGCTCCGCCAAAAGCGGGCAAGACGATCATGCTGCAGAACATCGCTGCCAACATCGCGCGTAACAACCCTGAAGTTCATCTGATCGTGCTGCTGATCGACGAACGTCCGGAAGAAGTAACCGAAATGCAGCGCACCGTGCGCGGCGAAGTGGTTGCCTCGACGTTCGACGAGCCGCCAACCCGCCACGTGCAGGTTGCCGAAATGGTGATCGAGAAGGCCAAGCGCCTGGTTGAACACAAGAAAGACGTGGTCATCCTGCTCGACTCCATCACTCGTCTGGCGCGTGCCTACAACACCGTGATCCCGAGCTCCGGCAAGGTCCTCACCGGTGGTGTCGATGCTCACGCCCTGGAGAAACCAAAGCGTTTCTTCGGTGCCGCACGGAACATCGAAGAAGGCGGCTCGCTGACCATCATCGCTACCGCGCTGGTTGAAACCGGCTCGAAGATGGACGAAGTGATCTACGAAGAATTCAAAGGCACCGGCAACATGGAGCTGCCTCTGGATCGCAAGATCGCTGAAAAGCGCGTCTTCCCGGCGATCAACATCAACCGCTCCGGCACCCGCCGCGAAGAGTTGCTGACTGCCGACGACGAGCTGCAGCGCATGTGGATCCTGCGCAAGCTGCTGCATCCTATGGATGAAGTCTCTGCCATCGAGTTCCTGGTCGACAAGCTGAAACAGACCAAGACCAACGATGAGTTCTTCCTGTCGATGAAACGCAAGTAAATCGATCAGGCCAGCAAAAGCCGGGGAAACCCGGCTTTTTGCTATCTGACCTTTGATGATTTGCCTGGTCACTCTTCTGAACGGATGGGTTCGAGGCTAAACTCATGCCCCCGAACGCCATGGCCAAAACGAGGCTAACGCATGCAGTATCGCGACTTGCGCGACTTTATCAGCGGCCTGGAACAGCGCGGCGAACTCAAGCGCATCCAGGTTCCGGTGTCACCAGTGCTGGAAATGACCGAGGTCTGCGATCGCACCTTGCGGGCCAAGGGCCCGGCGCTGCTGTTCGAAAACCCGACCGGTTATGACATCCCCGTGCTTGGCAACCTGTTCGGTACGCCTGAGCGCGTAGCCTTGGGCATGGGCGCCGAAGCCGTCAGCGAACTGCGCGAGATTGGCAAACTGCTGGCCTTCCTCAAAGAGCCGGAGCCGCCAAAGGGGCTGAAAGACGCCTGGTCCAAGCTGCCGATATTCCGCAAAATCATTGCCATGGCGCCGAAAGTCGTCAAGGACGCCATCTGCCAGGAAGTGGTCATCGAAGGCGATGACGTCGACCTGGCAATGCTGCCAGTGCAGACCTGCTGGCCCGGCGACGTCGGCCCGCTGATTACCTGGGGCCTGACGGTCACCAAAGGCCCGAACAAGGATCGCCAGAACCTCGGCATCTATCGCCAGCAAGTGATTGGCCGCAACAAAGTCATCATGCGCTGGTTGAGCCATCGTGGCGGCGCGCTGGACTATCGCGAGTGGTGCGAAAAACATCCGGGCCAGCCATTCCCGGTATCCGTGGCGCTGGGTGCCGATCCTGCAACCATTCTCGGCGCGGTAACGCCGGTGCCGGACAGCCTGTCCGAGTACGCCTTCGCCGGCCTGTTGCGTGGTAACCGCACCGAGCTTGTGAAGTGCCGTGGCAACGACCTGCAAGTGCCGGCCACCGCCGAGATCATCCTTGAAGGCGTGATTCATCCAGGCGAAATGGCCGATGAAGGTCCGTACGGCGACCACACCGGCTATTACAACGAAGTCGACAGCTTCCCGGTGTTCACCGTCGAACGCATCACCCACCGGATCAAGCCGATCTACCACAGCACCTACACCGGCCGTCCACCGGATGAGCCGGCGATTCTCGGTGTGGCGCTGAACGAAGTGTTCGTGCCGATCCTGCAAAAGCAGTTCCCGGAGATCACCGACTTCTACCTGCCGCCTGAAGGCTGTTCGTACCGCATGGCCGTCGTGACCATGAAAAAGCAGTACCCCGGCCATGCCAAGCGGGTAATGCTCGGTGTCTGGTCGTTTTTGCGACAGTTCATGTATACCAAGTTCGTTATCGTCACTGACGACGATATCAACGCCCGCGACTGGAACGACGTGATCTGGGCCATCACCACGCGCATGGACCCCAAGCGCGATACGGTGATGATCGATAACACGCCGATCGACTACCTCGACTTCGCCTCGCCGATTTCCGGCCTGGGCTCGAAGATGGGGCTCGATGCCACGCATAAATGGCCTGGCGAAACCACCCGTGAGTGGGGCCGGGTAATCGTCAAGGATGAGGCGGTGACACGCCGGATCGATGCCATCTGGAATCAGTTAGGAATAGATTGATGCGTGTAACCTTGCAGCCGTCCGGAGCAGTGCTTGAGATACTGCCCGGCGAGCGGATTCTCGATGGGGCGCGGCGCCTGGGCTATGAGTGCCCGCAAAGCTGCCGTAATGGCAACTGCCACGTTTGCGCGGCGTTGCTGGTCGAAGGTCGGGTCAAACAGACCGGCGATGTGCGCGATCACGGCGAGTTCTACACTTGCATAGCAGAGCCGCTGGAAGACTGCATCGTATTGTGGGATGGCGTCCTTGCGCTGGGAGAATTACCGGTGCGCAGCCTGTCGTGTCAGGTCACTGAATGCGTAGACGTTGGCGGTGACACCTGGCGGGTTCGACTGCGGGCACCGGCAGGCAAGCCGCCGCGCTATCACGCCGGGCAGTACCTGCTGCTCGAGCGCGAGAATGGCGAGAAATCTGCCTTCTCGCTGGCCTCTGCGCCGCATTCAGGACGAGATCTGGAACTGCATGTGCTGGCGCGTGAAGCCAGTGCGCTCAGCCTGATCGAGCAGTTGCAGCGCAATCGCATGGTGCGCATTGAAATGCCCTTCGGCGATACGCATCTGGCCGAGTTGCCTGACTGTCCGCTGGTGTTGATGGCCGCCGGTACCGGCATGGGGCAGATCCACAGCCTGATCGAGCATTGCCGGGCCAAGGGATTCAAGCATCCGGTGCACCTGTACTGGGGCGTGCGGCGACCGGAAGACTTCTATCAGATCGAGCATTGGGATGAATGGCTGAAGCTGCCCAACCTGTTCCTGCACAAGGTCGTCAGCGATCTGTGCGGTTGGGAAGGGCGTTGCGGCATGCTGCACGAGGCGGTTTGCGAGGATTTCCCCGACCTGAAATCCCTGCATGTGTATGCCAGCGGTTCGCCGGCGATGGTTTACGGCACGTTGGACGCCTTGGTCAACGCCGGGATGGACGCGCACCAGATGCGCGCTGATGTCTTCGCCTACGCGCCCCGGCCGCAAGCAAGCTAGAAACGTACCCCGGTGGTGATCATGGCTGCATTAAAGCCGAGCAGAACTAGCTCGGCGGCGACCGGGCCGTAATGAGCGCCCAGTGATGGAATGATCACGGGCGCCACACCGAAGTGGTTGAGCGGAATCTTGTCCTTGTACTCGCCGCTGTAACCCTGGAGTAATCCACCGGTCAGCTTTATATACACCGGATAGTTGGCGCTCTCGTAACGCTTCCCCGCGTAGGCGTAATACGAACGCTGGCTGAACGAGTTACGAAAAGTCGCGGCGCCAAACAACCAGCCGGATGCTTCATTGCGTTCAAGGCCGATCAGATCCTGATTGTTATTGTGATCGGGGTCTGGCGAATAGTGTTTGGTATAGAGACTGGCCTGCAGATACCAGAATCCCTTGTCTTCTTGAGTTGGGCTTTCGACTGCCAGCGCCGGGGTGGCCAGCGCCAACAACAGCAGACCGTACATTCTCAGGTTTTTCATCTTGCGACCTCTATTGGTAATTCGGCTTGCGCCTGTGGAGGCTGCTATACGCCTGCATTCAAAGAAGGGGCGGCAGGGTATCAGACGAATACGTCAGAAAGATCTGTTAAATGACGGTTGATTCTGAACGTACACAAGGTTTATGCATATTTCATTCGGGTATTTAGGATATTTTCCAAAGAGTATTAGGCTATATACCGGGCTCCTTCATTGGCGCAGTCCTTGATATAGAAGGGTCATACGTCCTTTAGTACTTTTCGTTTTACGTTTACTGCTATATGTTCTATGACGTTAATCTTGCTTACATCCTGTAATACTTGTGGGACTGAACACCTTTTGCCATGACCGCCATTGAATCTGCTTGTTTGAATCTGGCTTACCCTCCGCGGCTCGATCTGGGCGCGCAGCTGACTCACGAACAATTGCTCAGCTCGATGCAGGCCACCATGGCCCGGCACAAGGGCGGGCCGGTCTGGTTATTCGCTTACGGTTCATTGATCTGGCGCCCGGAATGCACCGCCGTCGAGCGGGTGCGCGGACGCGTGCATGGTTACCATCGCGGTTTGTACCTGTGGTCCCACGAACACCGCGGTACGCCGGAAATGCCAGGGCTGGTGTTTGGGCTGGATCGCGGCGGCTCTTGCAGCGGCTTTGCCTATCGGCTGCCGGATGACCAGTTGGAAGCCTCGCTGTACGCGCTTTGGCAGCGCGAAATGCCGGTGCCGTCTTATCGCCCGCACTGGCTCAATTGCCGGCTGGAAGACGGAAACAAGGTTCAGGCATTGGGGTTTGTGTTGGAGCGGCACCTGCCCAGCTATGCCGGTAACTTGCCGGACCATGTGCTGAGCCAGGTGTTCGAAAGCGCTTGCGGGCGTTACGGCACCACTCGCGATTATGTCGAGCAGACCGCACACGCCCTGCGCAGCCACGCCATGCCAGACCGGAATCTGGAGGCGCGGCTCAAGCGCTGTAAGGCTTAAGCGAGCGCTTCACGGCCCTGACTGGCGACTTGCTTGTGCCACAAGGTCGGTGCCAGGCAAGCCATTGCCAACAGGCATGCACCGACCAGCAACACGAAACCGCCATCCCAGCCGAAATGGTCCACGGTGTAGCCCATCGCTGCACTGGCCGCGACCGAGCCACCCAGATACCCGAACAGGCCGGTGAAACCTGCCGCAGTGCCGGCGGCTTTCTTCGGTGCCAGTTCCAGCGCTTGCAGACCGATCAGCATCACCGGGCCGTAGATCAGGAAGCCGATGGAGAACAGCGCGATCATGTCGATGGTCGGGTTGCCGGCCGGATTCAGCCAGTAAACCAGAGTCGCCACGGTCACCAGTGCCATGAACACCATGCCGGTCAGGCCGCGGTTGCCACGGAAGATCTTGTCCGACATCCAGCCGCACAGCAGCGTGCCCGGAATACCTGCCCACTCGTAGAAGAAGTACGCCCACGAGGTCTTATCCACGTCGAAGTGCTTGGCTTCCTTCAGGTAGGTCGGCGCCCAGTCCAGTACGCCGTAGCGCAGCAGGTAGACAAAGACGTTGGCCATGGCGATGTACCAGAGCATTTTGTTGCGCAGCACGTATTTGACGAAGATTTCCTTGGCGCTGAATTCGTCTTCGTGGCTGGCGTCGTAGCCTTCAGGGTAATCGTTCTTGTATTTCTCGATGGGCGGCAGGCCTACCGATTGCGGGGTATCGCGCATCACCATGAAGGCGAACACGGCCACCAGCAACGCTACGGCGGCCGGGACGTAGAACGCTGCGTGCCAATCATTGAACAGGCCCATGCCAAGCAGGAATAACGGGCCGATCAGGCCACCGCCGACGTTATGCGCGACGTTCCAGACCGACACCACGCCACCGCGTTCCTTCTGCGACCACCAGTGCACCATGGTCCGGCCACTTGGCGGCCAGCCCATGCCCTGGGCCCAGCCGTTGATGAACAGCAGGATGAACATCATGGTTACGCTGGACGTTGCCCACGGTGCGAAACCGAAAATGAACATGACCCCGGCCGATACCAGCAGGCCGAAGGGCAGGAAGTAACGCGGGTTGGAACGGTCGGACACCAGCCCCATCAAAAACTTCGACAAACCGTAGGCAATCGCGATCGCCGACATCGCCAGACCCAACTGACCACGGGTGTAGCCTTCGTCAATCAGGTACGGCATGGCCAGGGAGAAGTTCTTTCGCAGCAGGTAATAACCGGCGTAGCCAAAGAAAATCCCGGCGAAGATTTGCCAGCGCAAGCGCCGGTAGGTGCTGTCTACGTGTTCTTCAGGCAATGGAGCCTGATGTGCGGCAGGACGAAAGAAAGCAAACATTCAAGAGCTCCAAATTTCTTGTTTTGACTGCGGATGCGAATGTTACAGTTTCGTTACCGAAAAAAGCACCGCTTGTCGTCAAGGAAATCGAGAGAAGTGAACGGGAACGCATGTTCTTTTATGAACATGCGCTCTTCAGGTGGAAGGAAGGGGGGCGATCCGGGTAATCAGCTGCCATCTCCGGGCAGCAGATGTTCCTGAATCTTCTTGCTGTGGGATTCGACCAAACTTCCCTGGTCATCGAAGCGCAATACGATCAGCCAGTCATAGACGTCTTCCGGCCAGGATTTCTGCCCGGTCAACGCTTGGCCATCGCCACCGAACGCTTCGATCAGATTGTCGATGTGCCCGTGATGCCAGGCGATCAATACAACCGGGGCCTGGTTGTTCTTGCCCAGCGATTTGACCAGTTTGTCGACTTCATCATCGGCATAGGGTTGCTCGATCGGAAGGTGCAGACGCTGGGACAGCGGTGTCAGGGTCAGCCGTGGTCGCGCGCTGGACTTGCTGTCGCTGGTGGCGATCAGGCGTTGCGGTACCAGGTTCTTGCTGCCCAGCTGCAGCGGGTCGAAATAATGTGCATAAGCCTCGGCGCGCTGCTCGCCACGAGGGCTGAGCCCCATGCCCTGATCGGGTTTTTCCGCGTGCCGGACGATCAGTACGGTGACATTTTTCAGGCCCTGAGCGGTCTTGTCACTTTGATTTGCCGTTGCCTGCGTTGACATCGCCAATGCAGGTAAAACGGCCAGACCCAATAACAATGTGCGCAGCATCATGCTCATCCTCCGTCCTGTGATGGGTAAACAGACTCGAAGCGTAGCAGGGAGTCTGGTTCACCGTACCTGCACCACCACCTTTCCAACGGCCTTGCGCTGACCCAGATCATTGATGGCATTGGCGACCTGAGCCAGCGGGTAAACCTGCGACACCAGCGGCTTGAGCTTGCCTTTGGCGAACCAGCCGAACAGTTGCTGGAAATTCGCGGCATTGTCTTGCGGCTGGCGTTGGGCGAAGGAGCCCCAGAACACCCCGAGTACAGCAGCACCCTTGAGCAGAGCGAGGTTCACCGGTAGTTCCGGGATGCGTCCGCTGGCGAAACCGACCACCAGCAGGCGGCCGTTCCAGGCAATGGCGCGGATCGCCTGGTCGAACAGGTCGCCACCTACCGGATCGTAGATCACGTCGGCGCCGTTGCCGTCGGTCAGGCGCTTGATTTCGTCCTTGAGGTTGGTTTCGCTGTAGTTGATCAGCTCATCGGCGCCGGCAGCCTTGGCCACGGCGAGTTTCTCGGCGCTGCTGGCGGCAGCGATGACCCGGGCACCCATGGCTTTACCGATTTCCACGGCGGCCAGGCCGACACCGCCCGAAGCGCCGAGCACCAGCAGGGTTTCCCCGGGTTGCAGGTTGCCGCGCTGTTTCAGCGCGTGCATCGAAGTGCCGTAGGTCATGCTGAAGGCGGCGGCGGTGTTGAAGTCCATCGACGGCGGGATAGGCAGCACGTTGTAGCCCGGCACCGCGACTTGTTCGGCAAAACTGCCCCATCCGGTCAGTGCCATGACCCGGTCACCCACCTTGAGGTGGCTGACTTTTTCGCCCACCGCGCTCACCACTCCAGCCGCTTCACCGCCCGGCGAAAACGGGAAGGGCGGCTTGAACTGGTATTTGCCCTCGATGATCAGCGTGTCCGGGAAGTTCACCCCGGCCGCATGCACGTCCAGGAGGATTTCGTTCTTCTTGGCGACAGGGCTCGCGACTTCTTCCAGCACCAGCGATTCGGCAGGGCCGAAGGCTTTGCACAGCACGGCTTTCATCAGGGCTATTCCTTTGGGAGTGATGGCCGATAAGTGTAGGTGTGTGAGTCAACGGGTCAACGAGCATGCCCGCCCCTGATAGGCAGCCATAAGCTTTGTGCTTGGGCTGCGGGTGGTTATGCTAGGCCGCAAACCGGATGAGGAGCGAATTGTGAAAGCGTGGATCATGTTGATGCTGGCCCTGTCTCTGCCTGTGGCAGCGATGGCCGAAGAAGCCAAAGAAGGCGAAGCGCCGAAAGTCAGCTATATCAGCCTGAGCCCACCGTTCGTGGGTAACTACGGGCTGGATGGCACCCCGAAGCTCAAGGTCTACAAGGCTGATGTGGCGTTGCGGGTAACCGGTGACGAAGCGGTCAAGGCTGTGAAGGCCAACGAGCCATTGATCCGCAATCAGCTGGTTGCACTGTTCGCCCAGCAAACCACTGAAACCATGAACAACGTCGAAGCGAAAGAAAAGCTGCGTCAGGAAGCCTTGAAGCAGACCCAGCAAGTGATGAATGACGAAACCGGCAAGCCGGTGGTTGACGATCTGTTGTTCAACAACCTGATCATTCAATAAGCCTTCCGTTGTCCGGGCGGGCCTCTTCGCGAGCAAGCCCGCTCCCACAGGGGGTTAGTGCCGTTCACAACATTGTGGATGGACACCGATTCAGTGTGGGAGCGAGCTTGCTCGCGATAGCATTCGTGCAGTCGCCGCATTGCTCACGAGCGTAAAGCAATCACCGCCGCCCACTGCTCAGCGGTCACTGGCATCACCGACAATCGCGAGCCTTTCTGCACCAGTGGCATCTCTGCCAGTGCCGTCTGCTGTTTCAGGTAATCGAGCTTCAACACCTTGGAGAAGGTCTCGACATGGGCGACGTTGATCGCGCTCCAGGCATTTTTCTCGGGTGTGGCCTTCGGGTCGAAGTAAGCACTCTCGGGTTCCAGCGCCGTTGGGTCCGGATACGCTGCTTCGATGATTCGTCCGACCCCGGCGATGCCCGGTTCGGGGCAGCTGGAGTGGTAAAAGAAAAACTCGTCGCCGACCGCCATGGCCCGCAGGAAATTACGTGCCTGATAATTGCGAACGCCGTCCCAGCGGGCTTCGCCGAGCTTCTCCAGGCCTTTGATCGAGAGCTCGTCGGGCTCGGATTTCATAAGCCAGTAGGCCATCTGTTTTGCTCCGAAATCGGTGGTCGGGAACGTTACCCGGCGATTTTATGACAAACCGACGGTCGGTTGACGTCAGCGTTTGCGTGTCGCTTCACGTTACCGCAAAATGCCGGACTTTTAAGCGAGACGCGGCAAGCACGGCCTATTTCGGTACCGTTGCTGTCATCGTGTGCGACATGCCTTGAGGGGGGCAATCGATGAAACGCAAACCGGATTTACTGTGGATTTTAGTGATTGTGTTCGGCCTGGGCGTCGTAACCACGGGTTATGCGCAAAGCCTGTGGGCGAACAAGACTGATGCACCGATCGAAGTCGCGCAACAACAGAAACAACCTCTAAAGCCGCACAAGCGCTAAAACCGCTGCAAGCGACGCCGCTGATGGCAGTGGCGTCCAGATCTAGTCCGCGAAATACCACTTCCTGTCAGTCACCGTTCCTTGCATCGGTACATCCCAGCTCGCTTGATCCAGCTTTTCGACTTTCTGGCATTCATGGGCCAGGCCCAGCAGCGTCGGCTTGCGCCAGGTCTTGCGACGTGCCAGATAGGCCAGGCTGCGATCGTAGAAACCGCCCCCCATCCCCAGGCGTCCGCCGTGTTCGTCAAAGCCGACCAACGGCAACAACACCAGATCCAGTGCCCAGACCTTGCGTTGCTTGGCCTGGTTGACCCGAGGTTCAAGAATGCGAAAGCGGTTGGGCCGCAGCTTTTCACCGGGGCGAATGCGCTGAAAGACCATCTTGGTTCGCGGCCAGGCGCTGAGTACGGGCAGGTAAGTCGCCTTGCCCCGGCGTTGAGCGGCGCGCAGCAGCAGGCGCGGGTCGATTTCACCGTCGGTAGGCAGGTACAGGGAAATGTGTTTTGCGCGGCGGAACAGCGGGTGTTGCGCCAATTGTCGATACAGCCCGCGAGCAGCCTGGCGTTGCTCACTGTTGCTCAGTGCGCGACGTGCCTGGCGCAGCATGCGTCGAAGTTGCGGGCGGGATAGCGGCGCAGGTTCGGTCATCGTCATGGGCTGTTCGAGTGTCGAGGGCACCAGGGCGGTGACATCGTAAAAAGCCGATGCCGGCAAAAACCGGCATCGGCTTGAATCCAGGCTCCCCGGATGAACCGCTGTCGACTTAGCCCTTGAACCCGAAAGTTCAAGGTGGAAGATGCAGTAGGCTTTAAGGCTTTCCGTCTAGCGGACATGCACACCAGCCCAACGTGCAACTTCCAGGGTAGTGCGAATCGGCTCAGGGACATCGTCAACTGGCAAGCACCCCAGGGAGTGGCGCGAGTATACCGCAACCTCCCTCGGGAATCAGCCTTTGCTGACATCCGGATCGGTGGCGAGCACCAGATCCACCCGATCAAGCAGATCACGCACCTGCTCGCGGGTCGAGCCGCTGGCCTGTACGTCAGGACGTTCTCGCGTATGCAACAGATCGTGGGTGATGTTCAGCGCGGCCATCACCGCGATGCGATCGGCGCCGATCACTTTGCCGCTGCTGCGGATTTCGCGCATCTTGCCGTCCAGGTAACGGGCGGCGCTCACCAGATTGCTGCGCTCTTCCTGGGGGCAAATGATCGAGTACTCTTTATCGAGGATCTGCACGGTAACGCTATTGCTTGAACTCATGAGTCTTGCTCCAGGGCCTTGAGGCGCGAAATCATCGATTCGACCTTACGCCGGGCGATTTCGTTTTTTTCAATGAGGTGCGCGCGTTCCTCGCGCCAGGTCTTTTCCTGAGCTAATAAGAGTCCGTTCTGGCTCTTAAGTTGCTCGACTCGGGTAATTAGCAGCTCGAGTCTGGCCATCAGCGCTTGCAAGTCGGTGTCTTCCATACGTGTTCCACGGGATTTGTCTGATTGCTGGCGGACAGCCTTTAATAGTCTTGGCGAGTCTGTCGATGTAGGATACAAGGCCTTCATTCTAGACATAGCGCCGTCTGGCGCCTAGCTGCCCATGCCCATTCAGAATTCTCCGTATCAAGCCTTCGCCACCCTGCTGAGCACCAGCGGCCATCCTGTCTCGCCTGCCGAACTGCACGGCCTGCTGCTCGGTCGCAGCTGCGCCGGCGCCGGTTTTGAAGCCGATGGCTGGCTGGTCGATGCCGCCGAGCTGCTCGAAGGCGAACCACAAGACAACGTCCGCAACGCCCTGATCGGCCTGCAAGAGATGGTCAAGGGCGAGCTGACCAGCGATGACATGACCGTCGTTCTGCTGTTGCCGACCGATGACGCACCGCTCACCGAGCGCGCGGCAGCGCTGGGCCAATGGTGCCAGGGTTTCCTTAGCGGTTTCGGCCTGAACTGCCGTGACAGCAGCATGCTGAGCACTGAAGCCACCGAAGTCCTGCAGGATCTCGCGGCTATCGCTCAGGTGCAAGACGCGCTGGAAGAGTCCGACGACGGCGAAAGCGACTATATGGAAGTCATGGAGTACCTGCGGGTCGCGCCATTGCTGCTGTTCACCGAGACCAAAAAACCGGCGCAAGCCGCTGCTGCCAAACCTTCTCTGCACTGATCGTTTGCAAGGGACTTCCATCTGCCCATGATTCATATCCCTAAATCGGAATACACCCGCCGCCGCAAGGCGTTGATGGCGCAGATGGAACCCAACAGCATCGCAATCCTGCCGGCTGCGGCCGTGGCGATCCGTAATCGCGACGTCGAGCACGTTTACCGGCAGGACAGTGACTTCCAGTACCTCAGCGGTTTCCCCGAGCCTCAGGCCGTCATCGTGCTGATACCCGGCCGTGAGCATGGCGAATACATTCTGTTCTGCCGTGAACGCAACGCCGAACGCGAGCTGTGGGATGGCCTGCGTGCCGGGCAGGAAGGTGCAATCCGGGATTTCGGCGCCGACGATGCCTTTCCGATCACCGACATCGACGACATCCTCCCGGGCCTGATCGAAGGCCGCGACCGGGTGTATTCGGCCATGGGCAGCAATCCGGAGTTCGACCGTCACCTGATGGACTGGATCAATGTGATCCGCTCCAAGGCGAACCTGGGCGCCCAGCCACCGAACGAATTCGTTGCGCTGGATCATCTGCTGCACGACATGCGCCTGTATAAATCGGCGGCAGAAGTGAAGGTGATGCGCGAAGCCGCACGGATCTCCGCGCAGGCGCACGTCCGCGCCATGCAGGCCAGCCGTGTCGGCTTGCATGAGTTCAGCCTGGAAGCCGAGCTCGATTACGAGTTTCGCAAAGGCGGGGCGAAAATGCCGGCTTATGGTTCGATCGTCGCCGCCGGACGCAACAGCTGCATCCTGCATTACCAGCAGAATGACGCGCTGCTCAAGGACGGCGATCTGGTGCTGATCGATGCCGGTTGCGAGATCGACTGTTACGCCAGCGACATCACCCGCACCTGGCCGGTCAACGGCAAGTATTCGCCGGAACAGAAGGCGATCTACGAGTTGGTGCTGGAATCGCAAGCCGCCGCGTTTGCCCAGATCGCCCCGAACAAGCACTGGAACCAGGCGCACGAGGCGACGGTTCAAGTGATTACCTCCGGCCTGGTGAAGCTCGGTTTGTTGCAGGGCGATGTCGATGAGTTGATTGCCAGCGAAGCCTACAAGGCGTTTTACATGCACCGCGCCGGCCATTGGCTGGGCATGGATGTGCATGACGTCGGCGAGTACAAGGTCGGCGGTGAATGGCGGGTGCTGGAAGTCGGCATGGCGCTGACCGTCGAGCCGGGCATCTACATTGCCCCGGATAATCTGAACGTGGCGAAGAAATGGCGCGGCATTGGCGTGCGCATCGAGGATGACGTAGTGGTAACCAAGCAGGGCTGTGAAATCCTGACCAACGGCGTGCCGAGAACGGTCGCCGAGATCGAGGCCTTGATGGCCGCTGCCCGGACCCGGGCGGCATGAACCGGGTCAACCTGGCAATCATCGGTGGCGGTCTGGTGGGCGCCAGCCTGGCGTTGGCCTTGCAGGCCGGTGCCCGTGCTCGTGGCTGGAAGATCGTACTGATCGAACCGTTTGCCCCCGGCGACAGCTACCAGCCAAGCTACGACGCGCGCTCCTCGGCGCTGTCTTTCGGCGCTCGGCAGATTTATCAGCGGTTGGGCCTGTGGCAGGAAATCTCCCGCCGTGCAGAGCCGATCAAACAGATCCATGTTTCCGACCGTGGGCGCTTCTCCACAGCGCGACTGTCGGCCATGGAAGAGGGCGTTCCGGCCTTGGGTTACGTGGTGGAAAACGCCTGGCTGGGCCAATGCCTCTGGCAGGGGCTGGACAAGGACGTGGTCAGTTGGCGCTGCCCGGCCGAAGTCACGCGCATGGAACCGCTGGAAGACGGCTACCGCCTGACCCTCAACGATGAAACCCTACTGGAGTGCGAGCTCGCGGTGCTGGCCGATGGCGGTCGTTCGGGCTTGCGCGAGCAACTGGGGATCGGTGTCAAAAAGCGTCCGTACAACCAAAGTGCGTTGATCGCCAACATTACCCCCAGCGAAGCCCATAACGGCATGGCGTTCGAGCGCTTCACCGATGACGGCCCGATGGCCTTGCTGCCGCTGCCGGAAAACCGCTGCGCGCTGGTCTGGACTCGCCTGGGCATGGACGCGCAGCGTCTGGCGGCACTCGATGAACGCAGTTTCCTCAGCGAGTTGCAGGGCGTGTTCGGCTATCGCCTCGGCACGCTCAAGCAGGTCGGCGCGCGGAATCTATACCCATTGTCACTGATCGAGGCCGAAGAGCAGGTGCGTCCGCATCTGGCCGTACTGGGCAACGCTGCCCACAGCCTGCACCCGATTGCCGGCCAGGGCTTCAACCTGTCGCTGCGCGACGCCCAGGCCTTGGCCGAAGCGCTGCTCGCCAGCCCGAGTGCACCGGGCGACTTCGCCACCTTGCAGGCTTACCGCGAACGCCAGCGCCTGGACCAGAACCTCACCGTGGGCTTCTCCGATCAGGTCACCCGGTTGTTCGGCAGTACCCAGCCGCTGGTTTCGCTGGGGCGCAACATCGGCCTGTTGGGCCTCGACCTGTTGCCGCCGGCCAAACGCTGGTTCGCCCGGCAAGCCATGGGGTTGGGAACACGTTCCGATGGTTGAGTGGTCATCCCGGTGTTTCGATATTCAGGACGGCGCGGGCAGCGTGGTCGATAAAACCCTTTACGTGCGGCTCACGCCGCAAGCGAGACAGGCTTAAAGCATGGAAATGCGCGCAGATCTGCTGATTGTCGGGGCCGGAATGGTCGGGAGCGCGTTGGCGCTGGCGTTACAGAACAGCGGGCTGGAAGTCCTGCTGCTCGACGGCAGCCCCATGAGTGTCAAACCCTTCGATGCGCAGTCGGCATTCGAGCCTCGAGTGAGCGCCTTGTCGGCCGCCAGTCAGCGGATCCTCGAGCGTCTGGGCGTGTGGGACGGTGTCGTCAACCGGCGTAGCAGCCCTTATACCGATATGCACGTCTGGGACGGCAGCGGCACCGGGCAGATTCATTTCTCGGCCACCAGCGTCCACGCCGAGGCACTGGGGCATATCGTCGAAAACCGGGTGGTGCAGGATGCACTGCTCGATCGCCTGCATGATTGCGACCTCGGACTGCTGGCCAATGCGCGCCTGGAACAGATGCGCCGTTCCGGCGACGACTGGCTGCTGACCCTGGCCGATGGCCGCACACTGCGTGCACCGCTGGTGATCGCGGCGGACGGCGCCAACTCGGCGGTGCGTCGTCTTGCGGGTGTCGCGACCCGCGAATGGGATTACCTGCATCACGCCATCGTCACCAGCGTTCGCAGCTCGCTGCCGCATCAAATGACCGCCTGGCAGCGTTTTACCGACCACGGCCCGCTGGCTTTCCTGCCCTTGGAGCGTGACGGTCAGCAAGACTGGTGCTCGATCGTTTGGTCGACCACCCCGAGCGAAGCCGAGCGTCTGATGGCGCTGGATGACGAAGGTTTCTGTCGTGAGCTGGAACGCGCCTTCGAAGGGCGTTTGGGCAATGTGCTGAGCGCCGACCCGCGACTTTGCGTGCCGTTGCGTCAGCGCCACGCCAAGCGCTATGTGGCCGAAGGCCTGGCGCTGATCGGTGACGCCGCTCACACCATTCACCCGTTGGCCGGGCAGGGCGTCAACCTCGGTTTTCTCGACGCTGCGGTTCTGGCCGAAGTGCTGCTGCAGGCGGCCAGCCGTGGCGAGCGCCTGGCGGATGTGAAAGTCCTCAGCCGCTATGAGCGTCGACGCATGCCGCACAACCTGGCGTTGATGGCGGCGATGGAAGGCTTTGAGCGCTTGTTCCAGGCTGACCCTTTGCCGCTGCGCTGGTTGCGTAATACCGGGTTGAAAATGGTCGACCAGATGCCCGAAGCCAAGGCGCTGTTCGTGCGCGAAGCGCTTGGATTGATCGGGGATCTGCCGGCATTGGCCAAGGCCTGAAGTCTTTGGTGAGGCTGATGGCCTCATCGCGAGCAAGCTCGCTCCCACAGGGAAGTGCATTCCAATGTGGGAGCGGGCTTGCTCGCGAAGGCGGCGGCACATTCACCCTCAATCCCCGATGGTGCAACATCTGGTAACTCCTCCACGGCGTGATCGGTTGAGAAGCTAAATGTGAGTCCTTATCATTTCGGCTCATTTTTGATTTCGAGAGACCGCTCCCATGTTGGCACCGAAGCGTCTACTGACAGCCCTCGCCCTGACCCTGATCAGCACCACTGCCCAGGCCGCTGACGAGGTGGTGGTCTACTCCTCGCGTATCGACGAGCTGATCAAACCGGTCTTCGATGCCTATACCCAAAAAACCGGCGTAAAGGTGAAGTTCATCACCGACAAGGAAGCGCCGCTGATGCAGCGCATCAAGGCCGAAGGCCAGAACGCCACCGCTGACCTGCTGCTGACCGTCGATGCCGGCAACCTCTGGCAGGCCGAGCAAATGGGCATCCTGCAGCCGTTCACCTCCAAGGTGATCGACACCAACATTCCCCTGCAATACCGTGCTGCGTCTCACGCCTGGACCGGTCTGAGTCTGCGGGCGCGGACCATCGCCTATTCCACCGACCGGGTAAAACCCTCGGACCTGACCACCTACGAAGCACTGGCTGACAAGCAGTGGGAAGGTCGTTTGTGCCTGCGTACCGCGAAGAAGGTCTACAACCAGTCGTTGACCGCAACCCTGATTGAAACCCACGGTGCCGAAAAAACCGAAGAGATCCTCAAGGGGTGGGTGCGCAACCTGTCCACTGACGTGTTCTCTGACGACATCGCCGTACTGCAGGCGATCAACGCCGGGCAATGCGACGTCGGTATCGTCAACACGTACTACTACGGCCGTCTGCACCAGCAGAAGCCGGATCTGCCGGTCAAACTGTTCTGGCCGAATCAGGCCGACCGTGGCGTACACGTGAACCTGTCGGGCATTGGCCTGACCAAATACGCCCCGCACCCGGAAGCCGCCAAGGCGCTGGTGGAATGGATGACCACACCTGAAGCGCAAAAGATCTTCGCTGACGCTAACCAGGAATTCCCGGCCAACCCGAGCGTGAAACCGTCCGCTGAAGTCGAGGCCTGGGGCAAGTTCATTCCGGACACTCTGCCGGTTGAAGTCGCTGGCCTGCGCCAGGCAGAAGCCATTCGCCTGATGGACCGCGCCGGCTGGAACTGACTCCACTGTTGTTGTGGCGAGGGGGCTTGTCGGAACGCCGCACCGCCCCGTTCGAGCGCGAAGCGGTCGTAAAATTGGCTGACACGCTTTGGCTGAAGAAATGAAGTAGCTGACCAAGGGCTGCTTCGCAACCCAACGGGAGCAAGCTCCCTCGCCACAAAATGGGGCCGGCTGCATTACTGCGTCGGCTCCGCACTTTTTAGAGACTTTCCTTGGCCCATCCCGCCCAACGCCGTTGGTATCCGCTGGTTTTCGTCATTGCCGCCCTGGTGGTGCTGCCGCTGAGTGTGTTGCTGCTGTCGTGGCAAACCGTCGATATGCAGATCTGGTCGCACCTGTGGGACACCCAGATGCCACGCCTGCTGGGCAACACCCTGACGTTGATCCTCGGCGTCGGGGTTGGAGTCACGTTGTTGGGCGTGAGCCTGGCGTGGTTGACCAGCCTCTGCGAATTCCCCGGGCGACGTTGGCTGGACTGGGCATTGATGCTGCCGTTTGCGATCCCGGCCTATGTGCTGGCGTTCGTTTTTGTCGGGCTGCTGGATTTCGCAGGTCCTGTGCAAACCCTGCTTCGCGAGTGGTTCGGCAGTGGCTTGCGGTTGCCGCGCGTGCGCTCCACCGGTGGGGTGATTCTGGTCTTGGTGCTGGTGTTCTATCCCTACGTCTATTTGCTGGCGCGCACGGCGTTTCTGGCCCAGGGCAAAGGTCTGATGGAGGCTGCGCGAGTGCTCGGCCAATCACCATGGCAAGCATTCTGGCGCGTGGCCTTGCCAATGGCCCGGCCAGCGATTGGTGCCGGTGTGGCCTTGGCATTGATGGAGACGCTGGCGGATTTCGGCGCAGTGTCGGTGTTCAACTTCGATACCTTCACCACGGCGATTTACAAAACCTGGTACGGCTTCTTCAGCCTGTCGAGCGCCGCACAACTGGCCAGCCTGTTACTGCTGGTGGTGATGTTGCTGTTGTACGGCGAGCGCCGTGCGCGTGGCGCCAGCCGGGCGAGCAACGAGCGGCCACGGGGCAAAGCGCTTTATCACCTGCGCGGGTTCAAGGCTTTGGCCGCCAGCAGTTGGTGCGGGCTGGTGTTTGCCTGCGCGTTCGTCATTCCATTGCTGCAACTGGTGGCGTGGTTCTGGCAGCGCGGGCGCTTCGACCTGGATGAGCGTTACGCCGGGCTGATCATCCATACGTTGTACCTGGGCGCCATGGCGGCGCTGATCACTGTCAGCGTCGCGCTGCTGCTGGCATTTGCCCGGCGGCTGGCACCGACCCGGACGATTCGCTCCGGGGTCAGCCTGGCCAATATCGGCTACGCCTTGCCCGGATCGGTGCTGGCGGTATCGATCATGCTGGCGTTCAGTTACCTGGACCGTGAGCTGGTGGTGCCGCTGTCGGGCTGGCTTGGCGGCGCGGGCAAACCGTTGCTGCTGGGCAGCCTGTCGGCGCTGTTGCTGGCGTATCTGGTGCGCTTTATCGCGGTGGCCTACGGTCCGTTGGAAAATAGCCTGGCGCGGATCCGTCCGTCTTTGCCGGAAGCTGCACGCTGTTTGGGTATCAGTGGGCCACGACTGTTTTTCAAGGTGTATCTGCCGTTGTTGCTGCCCGGCACGTTGAGCGCGGCGCTGCTGGTGTTCGTCGATGTGCTCAAGGAAATGCCCGCAACCTTGCTGATGCGCCCGTTTGGCTGGGACACGCTGGCGGTGCGGATCTTTGAAATGACCAGCGAAGGCGAGTGGGCGCGGGCGTCGTTGCCTGCGCTGACACTGATTATGGTAGGCCTGCTGCCAGTCATCGGCTTGATTCGACGTTCGGCACATCAAAACGGCTAGGTGCCAGTCCTACACCTTGCGGCTACAATGCGCGGCATTCGGTGCGGATCGTCCTTCAGACCGGGTCGCTGAAATAGGCTGAAAGCCTTCTACTTCAAGGCTTTCAACCATGCAGCGCCTGTCCGTACCTTCGCCACGCCCGGAAGGAGAAACCCATGGGACAGCGTACGCCTCTGTATGACCTTCATCTCGCACTTGGCGCGAAGATGGTCGATTTTGGCGGTTGGGATATGCCATTGCATTACGGCTCACAGGTCGAGGAACACCATCAGGTGCGCCGCGACTGTGGGGTTTTCGATGTTTCCCATATGACCGTGATCGATGTCAGCGGCCCTCAGGCCAAGGCCTGGCTCCAGCATTTGCTGGCCAATGATGTCGAACGTCTGCACAGCGTCGGCCGTGCCTTGTACAGCACCATGCTCAATGAACGGGGCGGGGTGGTCGACGACATGATTGTCTATCGCCTGGAAGATGCTTACCGCCTGGTGGTGAACGCCGCCACCCGCGATCAGGACATGGCCTGGATGCAGACCCAGCTCGGCAACTATCAGGTTCAACTGCGCGAGCGCAGCGAGTTGGCGATGCTGGCGATTCAAGGTCCGCAGGCGCGGCAAAAGATCGCCGAGTTGGTGACCCAGTCCCGTGGCACGCTGATCCAGCAACTCAAACCGTTCGAAGGTCAGTGTGACGGTGACTGGTTCATCGCCCGTACGGGTTACACCGGCGAAGACGGTCTCGAAATTGCCTTGCCGGCCGATGAGGCGCCGGGATTCTTCAACGATCTGGTGGGTGCAGGCATATCGCCGATTGGCCTCGGCGCCCGCGACACGCTGCGTCTTGAGGCCGGGATGAATCTCTACGGCCAGGACATTCATCAGGATGTCTCACCGCTGGCGTCCAATATGGCCTGGAGCATTGCCTGGGAACCGGCTGCTCGTCAGTTCATTGGCCGCGCCGCGCTGGAGGCTGAACGGGCCGCCGGGGTGAAGCAAAAACTGGTCGGTCTGGTGCTTGAAGAGCGTGGGGTTTTACGCGCCCATCAGGTGGTTCGCATCGCTGATGTTGGCGAAGGGGAGATCACCAGTGGTAGTTTCTCTCCTACGCTTAGCAAATCGATTGCCCTGGCGCGGGTGCCGATGGCGACCGCCGACCGGGCAGAAGTGGAAATTCGTGGCAAGTGGTACCCGGTTCGGGTGGTCAAACCGACCTTCGTACGTCATGGCAAAACCCTGATCTAACTTTTTCTGGCGGGCCAACACCGCTGACATTTCTTCTTGAGGACACAGAACATGAGCGAAATTCCTGTAGACCTGCGTTTTGCCGAAAGTCACGAATGGGCCCGTCTGGACGAAGACGGTGGCGTAAAGGTGGGTATTTCAGACCATGCTCAGGAAGCCTTGGGTGATGTGGTGTTCGTCGAGTTGCCGGAAATCGGCAAAGTCTTCGCTGCCGGTGAAGCTGCGGGTGTAGTCGAGTCGGTCAAGGCGGCTTCGGATATCTACTCGCCGGTCTCCGGTACAGTCATCGCCGTTAACGAAGAGTTGGCCAACAGCCCGGAGCTGGTCAACAGCGCGCCATACGACAGCTGGTTCTTCAAACTCGAGCCGACTGATACCTCTGAGCTGGACAAATTGCTCGACCCTACTGGCTACAAGAACGCCATCGGCGAGTAATTGCTGCCGGAAATGAAAAAGCCTCGAGTGATCGAGGCTTTTTTGTGGGTGCGATTTACGCGTTTTGCAATACAGCCTTCACCGCCGCCACTGAACGCTCGACATCGCTTTTGCTCATGGCCGTGAACATCGGCAGCGAGACGATCAGGCGACCGACACGTTCGGACACCGGGAACATGCCTTCCTTGAAACCGCGTTCGCGGTAAAGGCTCAGCAGGTGGATTGGCGGGTAGTGGTAGCCGATGCCGACGCCCAGTTCCTGCATTTGCTCCATGAAGGTTGCGCGAGCCGGTTTGCCGTCCTTGCGCTCTGGCAGCACCAACTGGAACAAGTGCCAGTTGCTGTTGGTGAAGTCTGCCGGTGGCAGTTGTGCACCGTATTTGGCTTCGAAATCGCTGCCGAAGCAGGCGAAATAATGCTTGGCCAGTTCGCGGCGGTGAGCGGTGATGGCATCGATGTGAGCGAATTGGCCCAGGCCAATGGCCGCTGCCACGTCGGTCATGTTGAACTTGCCACCCAGCACATCGACGTCCAGACCGTCGAAGCCGGTACGGGTCACGCCTTGCAGGCGATACTTCTCGGCCAGGCGCACTTCTTCAGCGTTGTTCAATACCAGGCAGCCGCCTTCCGAAGAGGTGACGTTCTTGTTCGCCTGGAAGCTGAACGACACGAAGTCGCCGGTGGCGCCGATGCGCTGACCATTCCAGCTCGAACCCAGTGCCTGGGCGGCGTCTTCGATAATGCGCAGGCCGTGTTTCTTGGCGATCGCATACAGGCGGCTCATGTCCACCGGCAAACCGGCGAGGTACACCGGGATAATTGCCTTGGTACGCGGGGTAATGGCCGCTTCGAGCTGGTCCAGATCGATGTTGCGGGTGATCGGGTCGATGTCGGCAAACACCGGGGTGGCGCCGACTTCGAGAATCACGTTGGCTGTGGCGACCCAGGAAATCGGCGTGGTGATGACTTCGTCACCGGCACCGATTCCGGCGATGCGCAGGGCGATCTCCATGGTGCAGGTCCCGGAGTTGAACGTGCGCACCGGACGGCCGCCAAAAAACTCCGAGAGTTGGGCTTCGAACGCCTGCACCTTGGGCCCGCTGGTGATCCAGCCAGAGCGCAAGACGTCGCCGACAGCGGCAATCGTGGCTTCATCGATAGTAGGTTTGGAAAATGGCAGAAAAGGCAGTTGGCTCATGACGATCAGTGCACCCGATTGGCTGACGGTAGTTATATGCGCCGCACATGATGAGCCTGATTGAGCAAAGACGCCATGCCGAGTGCGCAGGGGAGCTATGCTGCTGTGATCGAGTTGCATCGACGTTGAGCGCCATTCAAGAGAGAGCCCGTCATGTCCCAGTTGCCATCCTTGAGCCAGTTACGAGACCCGAATGCCTTTCTGCGGCGCCATTTGGGGCCGGACACCGCCGAGCAGCAGGCGATGCTCGACAGCCTCGGGCTCGGCAGCCGCGTCGAGCTGATCGAGCAGACGGTGCCGCCGGGAATTCGCCTCAACCGCGCGCTGGACTTGCCGCCTGCGCTCGATGAAGAGGCCGCGCTGGCAAAGCTGCGCGGCTATGCCGAACAAAATCAGGTCTGGACCAGCCTGATCGGCATGGGTTACCACGGCACCCTGACGCCCGCGGTGATCTTGCGCAACGTGCTGGAAAATCCCGGTTGGTACACCGCCTACACCCCCTATCAGCCGGAAATTGCTCAGGGGCGACTCGAAGCACTGCTCAATTTCCAGCAATTGACCATCGACCTGACGGGCCTGGAACTGGCCAACGCCTCGTTGCTCGACGAAGCCACGGCGGCCGCTGAAGCCATGGCGCTGGCCAAGCGTGTCGCGAAGTCGAAAAGCAATCTGTTCTTCGTCGACGAGAACTGTCATCCACAGACCATTTCCGTGGTGAAGACCCGCGCTGAAGGCTTTGGCTTCGAACTGATCGTCGACACTGTGGATAACTTGAAACAGCACCAGGTGTTCGGCGCACTGCTGCAGTATCCCGATACCCATGGTGAAATCCGCGACCTGCGCCCGCTGATCGATCACTTGCATGCGCAGCAGGCGCTGGCCTGCGTTGCGGCTGATCTGCTGAGCCTGTTGTTGCTGACACCGCCAGGTGAAATGGGGGCTGACGTGGTCTTCGGCTCGTCCCAACGCTTTGGCGTGCCGATGGGCTACGGTGGCCCGCACGCAGCGTTTTTCGCTAGCCGCGATGAATACAAACGAGCGATTCCCGGGCGGATCATCGGCGTTTCGAAAGATGCTCGCGGCAACGTCGCGCTGCGTATGGCCCTGCAAACCCGCGAGCAACACATCCGTCGCGAGAAGGCCAACTCGAACATCTGCACGGCCCAGGTGTTACTGGCCAATATCGCCAGTTTTTATGCGGTCTACCATGGCCCGCAGGGGCTTAAACGGATTGCGCAACGGGTACACCGGCTAACGTGCATTCTCGCCGCCGGACTGGAGCGCAAAGGCATCACCCGGCTCAACCAGCATTTCTTCGACACCTTGACTCTGGAAGTCGGTGGCAGCCAGACCGCGATCATCGACAGCGCCAAAGCGGCGCAGATCAATCTGCGGATTCTTGGGCGCGGGCAGGTTGGCTTGAGTCTCGACGAGAGCTGCGACGAACGCACGGTGGCGAAGCTGTTTGATGTGTTCCTGGGGGCCGATCACGGGCTTGATGTCGCCGAACTGGATGGTGAACCGCTGGTTTCCGGGATTCCCGACGGCTTGTTGCGGGCCACGCCGTATTTACGCCATCCGGTGTTCAACGCCCATCACAGCGAAACTGAGATGCTGCGTTACCTCAAGCAACTGGAGAACAAGGACCTGGCGCTCAACCAGTCGATGATTCCATTGGGCTCCTGCACCATGAAACTCAATGCCAGCAGCGAGATGATCCCGATCACCTGGCCAGCGTTCGCCAACCTGCATCCGTTTGCGCCGAAAGAGCAGGCGGTGGGTTATTCATTGATGATCAGCGAGCTGGAAAGCTGGCTCTGCGCGATCACCGGTTTTGATGCGATCTGCATGCAGCCCAACTCCGGCGCCCAAGGTGAATACGCCGGGTTGCTGGCGATCCGCAAATACCATGAAAGCCGTCAGCAAGGCGCACGTGACATCTGCCTGATTCCCGCATCCGCCCACGGCACCAATCCGGCCTCGGCGCAGATGGCCGGGATGCGGGTGGTGATCGTTGATTGCGACGATGCCGGTAACGTCGACCTCGATGACCTGAAAGCCAAGGCGACGGCTGCTGGCGACAAGCTCTCCTGCCTGATGGCCACTTACCCTTCGACCCATGGGGTGTACGAAGAGGGCATCAACGAAATCTGTGAAGTTATCCACAGCCACGGCGGTCAGGTGTACATGGACGGCGCCAACCTCAACGCACAGGTCGGGCTGGCCCGCCCGGCGGATATCGGCGCCGATGTCTCGCACATGAACCTGCACAAGACCTTCTGTATTCCCCATGGCGGAGGCGGGCCGGGGATGGGACCGATTGGGGTGCGGGCGCATCTGGCGCCGTTCGTTGCCAATCACCCGGTGGTGCCGATCGAGGGGCCCCATCCGCAGAATGGCGCAGTCAGCGCGGCGCCTTGGGGCAGTGCGAGTATTTTGCCGATCAGCTGGATGTACATCGCGATGATGGGGCCGCAGCTGGCGGATGCCAGCGAGGTGGCGATTCTCTCGGCCAACTACCTGGCGAAGCATTTGTCCGGTGCTTTTCCGGTGCTCTACACCGGGCGCAACGAGCGGGTGGCGCACGAATGCATCCTCGACTTGCGACCGCTCAAGGCGCAAACCGGTATCAGCGAAGAAGACGTTGCCAAGCGACTGATGGATTACGGTTTCCATGCGCCGACCATGTCTTTCCCGGTGCCGGGCACGTTGATGGTCGAGCCTACCGAAAGCGAGTCCAAGGCGGAGCTGGATCGCTTTATCAGCGCGATGCTGAGTATTCGCGCGGAAATTGCCGAGGTGCAGAATGGCAATTGGTCTGCCGAGGACAATCCGCTGAAACGCTCACCGCATACGTTGGCGGACATTACCGGCGTCTGGGATCGGCCTTACAGCATCGAGCAAGCGGTGACCCCGGACACGCACACCAGGCTGCATAAATACTGGCCGACAGTGAACCGCGTGGACAACGTTTATGGGGATCGCAACCTGTTCTGCGCCTGCGTGCCGGTAGATGAATACCGCTGAAATGCGTAAATAAAATGTGGGAGCGAGCTTGCTCGCGATGTCGGTGTAACAGTCAGCAAAAATGTTGAATGTTATGGCCTCATCGCGAGCAAGCTCGCTCCCACAATGGATCGCATTTTTACAGCAACAAAATTATTCCGGGGCTACCGCGTTCTTGGCCAGAATTGCGTTGGCCAACTCCATGTCGGTAGCCTTCAAACCCGGGTTGTCGGCACGGACTTTCTGCATGGCAGATTCCAGGTACGGACCACGGATATTGCCGTCACTGGCCACGAAGCTGCTGGCGTCGTCCTGAGCGGCAACGACCAGCTTGTGATCCCTGGAGGTCAGGTAGGTGGACGCGGTGGTCGCACCTGAGGAAATAAGTTCTCGCAAGATGCCATCATCATGATCACGGGCCATTGCTGAACCTACGGACAGGGAAAGCAAGGCAAGCGAAGCGGCAGCAAGTTTAAAACGCATTGTGGGTGACTCCAGTGGGATTTCTGGCAGCTTGGATTGCCAATACCCCAAACGAGTTCCGTAGCGTTCAATCTGCGTGTTCAACCAGGATAACCACCCCGTCCAGCCCTGTGACGCGAACCCTGGAGCCCGCTGGAGCGTCAGGCCCCCTGGCCATCCAGACGCCATCGGCGACCTTGATTTTACCGCGCCCATCGACAATCGCCTGATGCACCACGAAGACCCTGCCGATCAGCTCCTGCCCGCGCAGGTTGAGGTTCGGCTGATCGCTGGCCCGTACCGCGCTACGCTGGCGTCGCCACCAGTACAGGGCGGTCAGGATCGACAGCACGCCGAACAACAGGAGCTGCAGTGTCCACGACAGACCTGGAATCAGGAACGTCAGCACGCCCACCGCTGCAGCGGCGAGGCCGATCCACAACAGATAACCGCCAGCGCCGAAAACCTCGAGAATCAACAGGATCGTGCCCAGCGCCAGCCAGTCCCAGAACGATAAATGTTGCAGGAATGCCCACATAGGTCGCGCCTCAGGCCTTCTTGCTGTCGAACGTGGCCTTGACGATCTCGCCGATACCGCCGACCGCGCCGATCACCTGGCTGGCTTCAAGCGGCATCAGGATCACTTTGCTGTTGTTGGCCGAGGCGAGTTTGCCGAGGGCGTCGATATATTTCTGGGCGACGAAGTAGTTCACCGCCTGCACGTTGCCGCTGGCAATTGCCTCGGACACGACCTTGGTGGCGCGAGCTTCGGCTTCGGCCTGACGTTCGCGGGCTTCGGATTCGAGGAAGGCGGCCTGACGGCTGCCTTCCGCTTCGAGGATCTGTGCCTGTTTCTTGCCCTCGGCGGTGAGAATCGCCGAGGCTCGCAGGCCTTCGGCTTCAAGGATTTGCGCGCGTTTGATTCGTTCGGCTTTCATCTGACCGGACATTGCCGCCATCAGGTCGGCTGGAGGGCTGATGTCCTTGATCTCGATCCGGGTGATCTTGATGCCCCATGGTGCAGTTGCTTCATCGACCGTACGCAGGAGTTTTTCGTTGATCGCGTCGCGCTGGCTGAGCATCGCGTCCAGCTCCATCGAACCGAGCACCGTACGGATGTTGGTTTGCAGCAGGTTGCGGATGGCATGCTCAAGGTTATTCACCTCGTACGCTGCCTGGGCCGTGTTGACCACCTGGAAGAAACACACGGCATCGATTTGCACCGTGGCGTTGTCGGCGGTGATGACTTCCTGCGGAGGAATATCCAGCACGTTTTCCATCACGTTGATCTTGCGCCCGATGCGGTCCATCACCGGAATGATGATATTCAGGCCTGGCTTGAGGGTGTCGGTGTACCGTCCAAAACGCTCGACCGTCCACTGGAAACCCTGCGGCACGACCTTGAATCCCATGAACAGAATGGCGACGACAAGGCCGAGGAAAAGTAAAAGTACGCTACCGATTTGCATGGAAAGTCCCTGTTCTGTCAATGAAGGTGCTTGGCAGAGTGTAGCGGCGTGAACTCGTGCCGGGCACCGATTACTTCTGCTCACTCTGCGGCGTCACTCGCAGCACCTCTTCAATCGTCGTCAGCCCCGCCGCCACTTTTTGCGCACCCGACAACCGCAGGCTGCGCATGCCTTCCTTGAATGCCTGGCGACGTACGGCGAGCAGGTCGGTGTCGGGGTTGATCAGGGCTTTGACGCTGTCGGTCATTTGCATGATTTCGTAGACCCCGGCGCGTCCGCGATAACCGGTGTCGCGACACTCCAGGCAGCCAATCGCGCGTTGGGCGTTGCTTGGCAGCGGTGCTTGCCAGGGACGGGTCAAGGTTTGCCAGTCGTCTTCGCCCAGCGTCAGCGGTGCCTTGCAATGCGGGCATAGCGTGCGGACCAGACGTTGCGCCATGACGCCCAGCAGGGTGGCTTTGATCAGGTAATGTGGCACGCCGAGTTCCAGCAGGCGGCTGATGGCGCTCGGTGCGTCGTTGGTGTGCAGGGTCGACAACACCAGGTGCCCGGTGAGTGCCGCTTGAATGGCCATTTCGGCGGTTTCGAGGTCGCGGATCTCGCCGATCATGATGATGTCCGGGTCTTGTCGCATCAGTGCGCGCACGCCGCTGGCAAAGGTCAGGTCGATGTTGTGCTGGACCTGCATCTGATTGAACGCCGGCTCGACCATTTCGATCGGATCTTCGATGGTGCAGAGGTTGACCTCTGGCGTCGCGAGTTTTTTCAGCGTGGTGTAGAGCGTGCTGGTCTTGCCCGAACCGGTCGGCCCGGTGACCAGAATGATGCCGTTCGGCTGGCGGGTCATGTCCTGCCAGCGGCGCAGATCATCGGCAGAAAACCCCAGTTGGTCGAAGTCCTTGAGCAGCACTTCCGGATCGAAGATCCGCATGACCATTTTTTCACCGAACGCGGTGGGTAGCGTCGACAGCCGCAACTCCACTTCGCCGCCTTCCGGGGTCTTGGTCTTGACCCGGCCATCCTGGGGTTTGCGCTTTTCTGCGACGTTCATTCGCCCGAGGCTCTTCAGGCGACTGACGATCGCCATGGTCACCTGTGGTGGAAATTGATAGACGTTGTGCAACACGCCGTCGATGCGAAAGCGCACGGTGCCTTGCTCGCGTCGTGGTTCGATGTGGATATCACTGGCGCGTTGCTGGAAGGCGTACTGGAACAACCAGTCGACGATGTTGACGATGTGCGCGTCGTTGGCGTCCGGTTCCTGATCGCTGGCGCCGAGGTTGAGCAACTGTTCGAAATTGCCCAGGGTGTTCATTTGCTGGTCGGCATTGGTCGCGCCGCTGACCGATTTGGCCAGGCGGAAGAATTCCACGCTGAAGCGCTGGATATCCGCCGGGTTGGCCACCACCCGTTTGATCGGCAACTGTAGAACGTGGGTCAGGTCGGCTTCCCAACTGCGCACATAAGGCTGCGCGCTGGCGATGGTGACGGCGTCGCGGTCGATCGATACCGCGAGGATCTTGTGGCGCTGGGCAAAGGCATACGACATCAGCGGGGTAATTTGCGCGACGTTTATTTTCAGCGGGTCGATGCGCAAGTAAGGCTGGCCGGCCTGCAGCGAGAGCCACAGGGTCAGGCTTTCCAGATCCAGGCGTTTGCCGGGGCGGCTGAGGTCGTCGAGGTGTTGGCTGGCGAGGAATTCCAGCGGGTGCAACTGGCTGTTGCTGGCATTGCGGCGGGTGGTCAGCGCGTGCTCGGCCGAGTCCTGGCTGATGAAGCCTTGGGCGACCAGTTCGCGCAGCAGGTCATTGAGATCCAGCCAGCGATCCTGAGTAGCGAGTTGAACGGACATCCGGGCTCCTTATGGAAACGATCCTGCAACGAGCGGTGTAGACAGGTGCGTCTCTGACCACAGATGCCAAGAATAGTCCCCACAAGGGCCGGTCGTTCGGCCATCGGCCGATTCATCGTTGCGAGTTTTTACCGGGGCGCTTCAGCCGGCGGCCTGCGCAGGCTGAACCCATTGCGAATCAGCCGCTTGCAGTTCCACCGAGCAGACACTGATCAGGTTACGTAATTTTTCCGCGATCACCTGGGCGCGGTGCCAGCTCAAGCCGTCCATGACGATACCGATCGACAGCAGGTCGTCGTCGCGCAGCACATTGACCTGCTGCGGCACCAGAAACTGCAACGCGAACAGATTCAGCGCCCGACACAACACGTCCGGTTCGGCCTCGGCCAGCAGTTGGTAGTGCACGCGACAATGGGCATTGCTGACGTTCCACACGTCGGCACGGGTAGGGGTGTTGCTGACGGCTTCGAGCGGGGGCATGGTCGGTCTCCAAATCACTGGAGAAATTTTTACATTCGGTGCCAGGTATTTCTTATCTATGATGGGGTTAATTGGCTTTAAATCGAATTGGTCAATTCTCAAACAATGTATTTACGGGTTTTTCTATGCATAGCGAGCTTGACGCGTATGACCGACGGATTCTGGCACTGCTGCAAGAGGACGCCTCGCTTTCCAGTGCGCAGATTGCCGAGCAGGTCGGGCTATCGCAGTCGCCGTGCTGGCGGCGCATTCAGCGGATGAAGGAGGAGGGGGTTATTCGCGGGCAAGTGACCTTGCTCGATCGCAAGAAAATCGGCCTCAACACGCAAATTTTCGCCGAGATCAAACTCAACGCCCACGGGCGTTCGAACTTCACGGAGTTCACCGAGGCGATTCGCGGTTTTCCGGAGGTGCTGGAGTGTTATGTGCTGATGGGCGCGGTGGATTTTCTGTTGCGGATCGTCACGGCGGACATCGAAGCCTATGAGCGCTTCTTCTTCGAGAAGCTGTCGATGGTGCCGGGGATTCAGGAGGTCAACTCGATCGTGGCCTTGTCGGAAATCAAGTCCACGACGAGTTTGCCGGTGTTGCGAGGTTAAAGCCTTGTGGTGAATGTGCGGGCCTCATCGCGAGCAAGCTCGCTCCCACACTGGATTTCGGTCGCACACACAATTTGTGTTCGCCGAAGATCAAATGTGGGAGCGAGCTTGCTCGCGATGGCGGTATTACATACGCAGCAACATCTTCCACGCGCGGTTCTGGTACACCGCAATTGCCTGCTGTTTGCGTGCATCCAGCACTTCGTCGGTGATCGGCTCGTTGGCCAGTTGCGCGAGTTTGTTCAGCTCACCGTACAGGCGATCCATTTCCGGGATGTCCAGTACGCTGCGGGCATGGTGCAGCCAGGCCTGGATGCGTTCGATACGCGGCAGTTGCTCGGCCAGGTCTTCCGGCTGTTGCTGATAACGCTGCAACTGCAGGGACGTCGCTTCTTCACCCAGCAGACGCGGCAACCAGTTGCCCAGTTGGGCAGCACCCTGGCGGTTGCCACGGGTGTTGCGATCGGCAGCCCAGGTGCGGGCCAGCAACCAGCGCGAGGTGTTCAGCGAGAACAGGCCCCAGCGCGGGTCTTCCAGCTCTTCGAGGAACTGCTCCGGAGCGGCTTTGCGCACGTCTTCGTCGTCCAGGCCGGCCTGAACCAGCGGGCGCCAGTCTTCCAGCAAGGCATCCAGCGCCACGCGCAAGTCGTGAGTCGACTGACGCGGAGCGGCTTGGCCCAGGCTGCTGAGCAGCGCGCGCAATTCAGCCAGGTTTTCGACCCAATCCTGCAGCAGGCGCCAGTGGCCGTTGAAGCGATATTGCTCGGCCAGGCGCTGGCTGCTGCCCAGCAAATGCCAGCTCAATGCGGCGAACGCGTCGTCCAGTGGCAGTTCGAAGGTCAACTCCGGCGCTGGCAGGCTCAACGAATAACTGTTGGCGTCGAACAGGCGGTAGCCGCGCTCGGCCTTGCTGATATCGCACGGCATCAGCGCCAGGGTCGCGGCCAGCTCGGCGGCCAGTTCCAGCAATGCCGCCGGTTCGCCTTCGCGCAGTTCCAGTTCCAGTTCGCAGATCTCTTCTTTCTGCTTGCCGGCAATCACGTGGCCCAGGTCCAGTGCGGCTTCGATGACCACTTTGGTCTTGCCACGGCCCCAGGCGATTTCTGCGCGTTCGCGCACGAAATCAGTGGTGAAAATGGCCTTCAGGGTTTTCTTGTCCAGCTCGGCCAGCTCTTCGGGCCAGCATTCGCCGTCGAGTTTCTTCACGTCGAGCTTGGCTTTGGGCAGGTTCCAGTCGTATTCGTTACGCTCGGACAGACCGGCGACGCTGTGGCCACGGGTCTTGAGCGTTTGAATGACTTCTTCACCATCGCGGCGCAGGCGCAGGGCGACCTTGGCGCGAGCCAGGTCACGCTCTGGCGTGTCGAAGTACTGGTTCATCAACTCACGGCGTTCCCAGCCACTTTTGTTGCGTTTTTTCAGTAGCGGGTGCTCGCGCAGGGCAGCGAGGGTTTCGCGGCTGACGCGGAGTTTGATTTCGGTTTCTTTCTGCATGGCCGGAAAATCCAGGATCGGGAGCGCAGCCGGGGGAATGTGTGGCTGCCAAGGCCGTGCAGTGTACAGCACTCATTAAACCTACGCGCCGCGACGGTTTATTCCTGCCACAGGATGGCTCTATGATGAGGGTTCATCTTGGGAGTTGGGAGTCAGCGATGCCTTTGCCGTCCATGAAAGACCAGTTCGCTGCGCTGATCGCCGCACCGTCCGTCAGCTGTACCCAACCCAGCCTCGATCAATCCAATCGCGCGGTCATTGATTTGCTGGCGACCTGGCTCGGTGACCTGGGCTTTTCGTGCGATATCCAGCAAGTCAGCCCCGGCAAATTCAACTTGCTCGCCAGTTTTGGCAGCGGTCCCGGCGGGCTGGTACTGGCCGGGCACAGCGACACGGTGCCGTTCGATGGTGCGCTGTGGCAGACCGATCCGCTGAAACTGACCGAAGTCGACGGTCGCTGGGTCGGCCTCGGCAGTTGCGACATGAAGGGCTTTTTCGCGCTGGCAATCGAAGCCGTGCTGCCGCTGCTGGATAAACCGTTCAAGCAGCCGCTGATGATCCTCGCCACCTGTGACGAAGAAAGCTCCATGGCTGGCGCCCGGGCGTTGGCTGCTGCCGGCCGGCCATTGGGCAGGGTAGCGGTGATCGGTGAGCCAACTGGCTTGAAACCGATCCGTCTGCATAAAGGCGTGATGATGGAGCGCATCGACATTCTCGGTCAGAGCGGCCATTCGTCCGATCCGCGCCTGGGCCATAGCGCTCTTGAGGCCATGCACGATGCGATGGGCGAGTTACGCGGCTTGCGCCTGCAATGGCAGCGCGAGTTCCGCAATCCGCAGTTTAGCGTGCCGCAACCGACACTGAATTTCGGCTGCATCCACGGTGGCGACAACCCGAACCGGATCTGCGGTCAATGCTCGCTGGAGTTTGACCTGCGGCCCTTGCCGGGCATGGACCCGAACGCATTGCGCGCGGCGATCCGGCAGAAACTCGAACCGGTCGCCGAACTCCATCAGGTGAAGATCGACTACGCTCCGCTGTTCCCTGAAGTGCCGCCTTTCGAGCAGGCGGCCGACTCGGAACTGGTACAGGTCGCCGAAAGACTCACCGGCCACCTTGCCGAAGCAGTAGCGTTCGGCACTGAAGCGCCTTATCTTCAGCGTCTTGGCTGCGAGACATTGGTGCTCGGCCCAGGCGATATCGCCTGCGCCCACCAACCAGGGGAATACCTTGAAATGTCACGTTTGCAGCCTACCGTGCATCTATTACGTCAATTGATCGAAAACTACTGCCTGACCCCGGCTTGATAAATCCCGGGGCACCCAACCTGTATTCATGAGGAGAACGCGCGTGTCGCCAAGCCTGTTCCGACGATAACCATCAGCCCGCTGTGCGTTTTGCTTCGTCCTTTTTATCGGCTGCTATTTGTTACAGGCGCAGGTGTTATGCCCGAATACGTTAACTGGCTTCGTCACGCTTCCCCTTACATCAACGCTCACCGCGATTGCACCTTCGTCGTCATGCTGCCCGGCGACGGCGTCGAGCACCCGAACTTCGGCAATATCGTCCACGACCTGGTGCTGCTGCACAGCCTGGGTGTGCGGCTGGTATTGGTGCATGGTTCGCGGCCGCAAATTGAAACCCGTCTCGCCGCACGTGGCCTGACTCCGCATTACCACCACGGGATGCGCATCACCGATGCGGCGACCCTGGAGTGCGTGATCGATGCAGTGGGTCAACTGCGCATTGCCATCGAGGCGCGCTTGTCGATGGACATGGCGTCTTCGCCGATGCAGGGCTCGCGTCTGCGGGTGGCCGGCGGCAACCTGGTGACCGCACGGCCGATCGGTGTGCTTGAAGGTGTCGATTATCACCACACCGGCGAAGTGCGCCGGGTCGACCGCAAGGGCATCAACCGTCTGCTGGACGAGCGCTCCATCGTGCTGCTCTCGCCGCTGGGCTACTCGCCGACCGGGGAAATTTTCAATCTGGCCTGCGAAGACGTCGCCACCCGCGCCGCCATCGATCTGGGCGCTGACAAGCTGCTGCTGTTCGGCGCGGACCTGGGGCTGATCGATGAAAACGGTCGTCTGGTTCGCGAACTGCGCCCACAACAGGTGCCGGCGCACTTGCAGCGTCTGGGCGCGAACTATCAGGCCGAGTTGCTGGATGCTGCGGCTGAAGCCTGCCGTGGTGGTGTCGGCCGTAGCCATATTGTCAGTTATGCCGAAGACGGCGCGCTGCTGACCGAACTCTTCACCCGTGACGGTGGCGGTACGCTGGTGGCGCAGGAGCAGTTCGAGGTTGTGCGCGAAGCGGCTATCGAAGATGTCGGTGGTTTGCTGGACCTGATCAGCCCGCTGGAAGAGCAGGGGATTCTGGTGCGTCGTTCGCGCGAAGTGCTGGAGCGCGAAATCGAGCAGTTCAGCGTGGTCGAGCGCGAAGGCATGATCATCGCCTGTGCGGCGCTGTATCAGATCGCTGACTCGGATGCCGGGGAACTCGCCTGTCTGGCGGTAAACCCGGAGTACCGTCACGGCGGCCGTGGTGATGAACTGCTGGAGCGGATCGAGACCCGGGCTCGTGCCCAAGGGCTCAAAACCCTGTTTGTCCTCACTACCCGTACTGCGCACTGGTTCCGCGAGCGCGGCTTTGTGCCCAGCAGCGTCGAGCGCCTGCCGTCGGCCCGGGCCTCGCTGTACAACTATCAGCGTAATTCGAAGATCTTCGAAAAGACTCTGTAACCTTTGGCGCCTAGACTTCGCCCCGAACACGGACAGATCACAGGCTCATACAGGGACGTGCGCCGATCAGTTCTGCCGTTTTTCTGCCCGTTGCGGAATTTACCGGACGGGCGGTAAAAAAAATTATAGCTGTATACAAACTGTAACAATTTGACGGGAAGATGCACGTTTCGCCATGATGGCGTCGCTTATTTGATCGTGATTGACGTAAGAAGAATTACGTGAGCACGAATGGAACTAAAGAAGCGTTTGTAAATACCATTTAGGAATTAGCTCATAGGCCGATACCCCAGGATCCGGTTCGGTTGAGGTGTGCTGATCTATATTCCCGAATCGTATGAAAAATGAATAAATAATTCTTTTTGGGTTTATGAGGAATTCACTAACCTGAACGGACCAAACACGGCGATTAGACCAAGGTCGTAGACGCGACTGCTTACGATTGACTTATCGGTCACGGTCTTGCGCTAATCGCGCATCGATGGGAACCGGGGCGTCAGATCCTGGACCAAAGTGCACAAAAAATTAGAAACGTAGAGGAGCGAAACATGAATAAGTCCACCTTGGCCCTGGCTGTGGCCGTAGGGGTTTTGGCGCAGCAGGCAAGCGCCGCCGGTTTCATCGAAGACAGTAAGGCGACCCTGGGTCTGCGTAACTTCTACATCAACACCGACAACCGTACCGGCACCGGCGCGAACAAAAACGAAGAATGGGGCCAAGGCTTCGATCTGCGTTTCATCTCGGGCTACACCCAAGGTACCGTTCAGTTCGGCGTTGACGCCATCGGCTTGTACGGCGTGCGTCTGGACTCCAGCCCAGCCAAGAGCGGCAATTCGAGCGGCACTGCTTCTGGCGGTACGATTTTCCCAAGCGATGGCAACCGTGCGGTTCCAGACTTCGGCAGCCTGGGCCTGACCGGTAAGGTCAAGATCTCCCAGACCGAGCTGAAAATCGGTACCCTGCAGCCGAACAACCCGGTCATCAAGACCAACGATGGTCGTCTGTTGCCACAAACCTTCACCGGTGGCGAGATCAAGTCCAACGAGATCAAGGACCTGACCCTGACCGCGGGCGAGATCAACGAAGCCAAAGGTCGTAACTCCAGCAACGACGAAGGTCTGTCGATTGCCGGTGCCAACGCCAGCTCCAACTACGACGCGGGCAAGTTCAGCAACAAGTTCTACTACGGTGGTGCTGACTACAAAATCACCAAGGACCTGACTGCTTCGTACTACTACGGCGAGCTGAAGGACTTCTACTCGCAGAACTTCCTGGGCCTGGTGCACAACTGGTCCATCGGTCCTGGCGTCCTGAAAAGTGACCTGCGCTACTACCGTAGCCGCGACAACGGTGCTAACGGCAACGACAAGAACTACTTCACCACCGGCTACTACCCGGACACCCCAAAATCTCTGACCAAAGGCAAGGTCGACAACAACCTGTACAGCTACCTGGCTTTGTACTCGGTTGAAGGTCACACCTTCGGCGCCGGCTATCAGGTCAGCAGCGGTGACAGCGACTTCCCTTGGCTGAACCAGGGTGACGGTTCGTCCAACAGCACCATCACCGACGTGCAGATCCAGAAGTTTGCCCGCGCTGGCGAACGTACCTGGCAAGCTCGCTACGCCTATGACTTCGCCAAGGTTGGCGTACCTGGCCTGACCGCCGGTGTAACCTACCTGCGTGGCACCGGCATCGACTCCACTACTGGCGACAAGACTGAGTGGGAACGTGACCTGAGCCTGGCTTATGTTGTTCCTGAAGGCCCGCTGAAAAACCTCGGCTTTGCCTGGAAAAACGCCATGTGGCGTACCGACATCGCCACTCGCGACCAAGACGAAAACCGTCTGATCGTCAGCTACTCGATCCCGCTGTTGTAATACCCAGGCGTTTACAAGCCTGTATAAAAAGCCCCGCTCGGCGCAAGCCTGGCGGGGCTTTTGCGTTTCAAGTCGGGCCCACCCCCGCAGGCCCGCCTTCACTTCCCTCTTTGCAGCAACTCAAGGCCTTCTCGAACCTTGGTTCCAAGACTGGTCTTCGTTGACGTGTGCGTCCAGTGAACAGATGTTTAATATTCATTTTGGACCTAAACAAATCGATATTTATTCTTTTTAATAAGCAGCGACACTAGGCACAGTAGGCTCATCACGCACTCACCAGGAGCAGCACCATGAGCCTCAGACTGGGCGACATTGCCCCCGATTTCGAACAGGATTCCAGCGTCGGCACCCTCCGTTTTCACGAGTGGCTGGGCGATAGTTGGGGCGTGCTGTTTTCCCATCCGGCGGACTTCACGCCGGTGTGCACCACGGAGCTGGGGTTTACCGCCAGGCTCAAGGACGAGTTCGCCCAGCGCGGGGTCAAGGCCATTGCACTCTCGGTCGACCCGGTGGACTCGCATCACAAGTGGATCGAAGACATCAACGAAACCCAGAACACTCTCGTCAACTTCCCGATCCTCGCCGACGCCGACCGCAAGGTCTCCGACCTCTATGACCTGATCCACCCGAATGCCAACGACACCCTGACCGTGCGTTCGCTGTTCGTCATCGATCCGAACAAGAAGATTCGCCTGACCATCACCTATCCGGCCAGTACCGGACGCAACTTCCACGAGATCCTGCGGGTGATCGACTCGTTGCAACTCACCGACAACTACAAAGTGGCCACCCCAGCCAACTGGCAGGACGGTGATGAAGTGGTGATCGTGCCGTCGTTGAAGGATGAAGAGGAAATCAGCAAACGCTTTCCTAAAGGCTACCGCGCAGTAAAACCGTACCTGCGCCTGACACCACAACCCAATAAATAAGGTCCGGATTGTTCGGTGGTACTGAAATCCAATCGCGAGCAAGCTCGCTCCCACAGGTGTACGCATTCCAATGTGGGAGCGAGCTTGCTCGCGATAGCGGTCTGCCAAGCGCAACAGCTTCAACGTATCCACAAAGCAGGGGAGCTTCAGGCCGTTTCGACGGCCTTTTTTTTCGCCTGGAAAACGTTTCTCTATATATGCATTTAAAGAATAAACACATAAATAAATATGATTTATGGATATATAAATCAACTGGTAAGGTCTGTCCATTGTCGCGAGATCGCACACTGCGAATCGCCGGAAACGCTTAAGGAATAGCCGCATGCTGGTCGTCTCACTCGGAGGAAGTCCCAGCCAACGCTCCCGCTCCGGGGTGCTGCTGGATCGCTCCCAACGCTGGTTGCAGAAACAAGGTGTAGAGGTGGTGAGTTATCAGGTACGGGATTTCCCGGCCGAAGACTTGCTGCACGCGCGCTTCGACAGCCCGAAGGTGGTCGACCTGCTGCAACAGATTGAAAACGCCGATGGCTTGTTGATTGCCACGCCGGTCTACAAGGCGTCGTTTTCCGGCGCGCTGAAAACCGTGCTGGATCTGCTGCCGGAGCGCGCCCTGAGCCACAAGGTTGTACTGCCCATGGCCACTGGCGGCAGCATCGCCCACATGCTGGCCGTGGATTACGCGCTCAAGCCGGTGCTGTCGGCGCTGAAAGCCCAGGAAATGCTCCACGGAATTTTCGCCGAAGACAGCCAGATCGCTTACGGCGAAGGCAGTGCGCAGGCGCAGTTGTCGCCGGCACTGGAACAGCGCTTGGTTGAGGCGCTGGAGCAGTTCTTCAGTGCCATGGCCCGTCGGCCCAAGCCGCTGGACCCGAACCTGTTGAATGATCGTTTGTTGAGTGCTCGCTGGAGCATTTAAGCCTTACCCGAATTTGATGTACTGGCCTTACTCGCCCGCTAACGGGCAAGCAGGTGCAGCCAAAACCCAACTGCAAAAAGGAGAGCGCTATGCGCACTGTCATTTTGCGTCGTGGTCTGGTCGCTCTGTTTGCTGCGGCTGTGTCCTTCGGCGTCATTACTCAAGCTCAAGCGGCCGAGACCTTGCGAATCGGCTATCAAAAATACGGCACCCTGGTGCTGCTCAAAGCCCGTGGCTCGCTTGAAAAGCGCCTCGCCGCCCAAGGCATCAGCGTGCAATGGACTGAATTCCCCGGCGGCCCGCAGCTGCTCGAAGGGCTGAACGTCGGCTCGATCGATTTCGGCGTGACCGGCGAAACTCCACCGGTGTTCGCTCAGGCGGCCGGTGCCGATCTGCTCTATGTCGCTTACGAGCCGCCCGCACCGACCAGCGAAGCGATCCTGGTGCCGAAAGACTCGGCGATCAAATCGGTACAGGACCTCAAGGGCAAGAAGGTCGTCCTCAACAAAGGCTCCAACGTGCACTACCTGCTGGTGCGCGCTCTGGAGGACGCCGGTCTCAAGTACACCGACATTCAAACCGTATTCCTGCCGCCGGCCGATGCCCGTGCGGCGTTCGAACGCGGCAGCGTCGATGCCTGGGTGATCTGGGACCCGTATCAGGCCGCCGCCGAACAACAACTGCATGCACGCACCCTGCGTGACGGCAGCGGCATCGTCGACAACCATCAGTTCTACCTGGCGACCAAGACTTACGCCGAAAAACATCCGGCTGTGATCAAAACCCTGGTGGAGGAGGTCCGCACCATCGGCGAATGGTCCAAAGCCAACCCTGAAGAGGTCACGCAACAAGTCTCGCCGCTGCTCGGCTTGCCTGCAGACATCACCCTGACTGCGGTGAAACGCCAGGGCTTCGGTGCGCATCTCCTCACGCCGCCAGTGATCGCGGCCCAGCAGAAAATCGCCGACAGCTTCTATCAGCTCAAATTGATTCCGAAACCCTTGAGCATCAAAGACGTGATCTGGACGCCACCGGCAGCCGTTGCCACTGCGCCGTAATTCGATTTCCTTAGGAGACCACTCCATGAGCCTTAATATTTTCTGGTTCCTGCCTACTCACGGTGACGGCCATTACCTTGGCACCGCCGAAGGCGCTCGCGCCGTCGACCACGGTTATTTGCAGCAAGTCGCCCAAGCGGCAGATCGTCTGGGTTTTGGCGGGGTACTGATTCCCACCGGCCGCTCCTGCGAAGACTCGTGGCTGGTGGCCGCGTCGCTGATTCCGGTGACCCAGCGCTTGAAGTTTCTGGTTGCGTTGCGTCCTGGAATCATTTCCCCGACGGTGGCCGCACGCCAGGCGGCGACCCTGGATCGCTTGTCCGGTGGGCGTGCGCTGTTCAACCTGGTAACGGGCGGCGATCCGGAAGAACTGGCCGGCGACGGATTGTTCCTTAGTCACGAAGAGCGCTATCAGGCCTCGGTGGAATTCACCCGGATCTGGCGTCGGGTGCTGGAAGGCGAGACGGTCGACTACGACGGTCAGCACATCAGCGTGAAGGGCGCGAAATTGCTCTATCCGCCGATCCAGCAACCGCGTCCGCCACTGTACTTCGGTGGCTCTTCTGAAGCGGCTCAGGATCTGGCAGCCGAGCAGGTCGAAATGGTCCTGACCTGGGGCGAGCCACCGGCCGCTGTCGCCGAGAAAATCGAACAAGTACGCACCAAGGCCGCGAAGCTCGGGCGCACCGTGCGCTTCGGCATTCGTTTGCATGTGATCGTCCGCGAAACCAACGCTGAAGCCTGGCAAGCGGCAGATCGATTGATCTCCCATCTGGACGACGACACGATCGCCCGTGCCCAGGCCTCGCTGGCGCGTTTTGACTCGGTCGGCCAGCAGCGTATGGCTGCGCTGCATGGTGGTAGCCGTGACAACCTGGAAGTCAGCCCGAACCTCTGGGCCGGCGTCGGTCTGGTGCGTGGCGGTGCCGGCACCGCATTGGTCGGCGACGGCCCGACCGTGGCCGCACGGGTCAAGGAGTACGCAGACCTGGGCATCGATACCTTCATCTTCTCGGGCTACCCACATCTGGAGGAATCGTATCGGGTCGCGGAGTTGTTGTTCCCGCACCTCGACGTCGAGCGTCCCGAGTTGCCGAAAAGCGCCGGTTACGTCAGCCCGTTTGGCGAGATGGTCGCCAACGACATTCTTCCCAAAGCCGCGTCCCAGAGCTGAGGCGCGCCATGAAAAGGGAAAAGCTTATCCACAGCCTCGCGCCGTGGGCCTTGCCGGTGTTGCTACTGGCGGTGTGGCAGTTGTCGGTATCGGCGGGCTGGTTGTCGACACGGATTTTGCCGGCCCCCAGCGCGGTGATCGAGGCGGGCGTGAGCCTGGTGCGCAGCGGTGAAATCTGGAAACACCTGGCGATCAGCGGCTGGCGCGCCGGTATTGGTTTTGTGATTGGTGGCGGTATCGGTCTGGCATTGGGTTTCATCACCGGCTTGTCGAAATGGGGCGAACGCCTGCTCGACAGTTCGGTGCAGATGATCCGCAACGTGCCGCATCTGGCGCTGATTCCGCTGGTGATCCTCTGGTTCGGCATTGATGAGTCGGCGAAGATTTTCCTGGTGGCGTTGGGGACGTTGTTCCCGATCTACCTCAACACCTATCACGGTATTCGCAACGTCGACCCGGCTCTGGTGGAGATGGCGCGCAGTTACGGCCTGTCCGGTTTCAGCCTGTTCCGTCAGGTGATTCTGCCGGGCGCACTGCCTTCGATTCTGGTGGGCGTGCGCTTTGCCCTGGGCTTCATGTGGCTCACCCTGATCGTCGCTGAAACCATCTCCGCCAGCTCCGGGATCGGCTACCTGGCGATGAACGCCCGGGAGTTCTTGCAGACGGATGTGGTGGTCCTGGCGATTGTTCTGTACGCGGTGCTCGGCAAGTTAGCCGACCTCGCGGCCCGCGGTCTGGAGCGAGTCTGGTTGCGCTGGCACCCGGCCTATCAAGTGACCAAGGGCGGTGCAGCATGACGGCCCAACAACCTCCACGCCTGCTGCGCGGAATTCCGCTGGTGGTGCGCAAACTGCAAAAAACCTTTGGCACGCGGCAGGTGCTGCGCGAGATCGACCTGCACATTCCGGCCGGCCAGTTCGTGGCCGTGGTCGGTCGCAGCGGCTGCGGTAAAAGTACCTTGCTGCGCCTGCTGGCGGGCCTTGATCAACCCACGGACGGTGAGCTGTTGGCCGGTTCCGCATCGCTCGACGAGGCGCGCGAAGACACCCGGCTGATGTTTCAGGAAGCGCGTTTGCTGCCGTGGAAAAAGGTCATCGACAACGTCGGCCTCGGGCTCAAGGGCGATTGGCGCCAGCAGGCGCTGGACGCACTGGACGCCGTGGGCCTGGCAGATCGCGCCGATGAATGGCCGGCCGCATTGTCCGGCGGGCAGAAGCAGCGGGTGGCCTTGGCGCGGGCGCTGATCCATCAGCCGCGCTTGCTGTTGCTCGATGAACCGTTGGGCGCGCTGGATGCGCTGACCCGAATTGAAATGCAGCAACTGATCGAACGGCTCTGGCAGCAGCACGGTTTTACCGTGTTGCTGGTGACCCACGACGTCAGCGAAGCGGTGGCGATTGCCGACCGGGTGTTGCTGATCGAAGAGGGCGAAATCGGCCTCGACCTGCAGGTCGAACTGCCGCGCCCTCGGGTCCGTGGTTCCCATCGGCTGGCGGCGCTGGAGACCGAAGTGCTCAACCGCGTGCTGTCACTGCCGGGCTCGCCGCCTGCGCCGGAACCTGTTTCACCCTTGCCCACGCAATTGCGCTGGGCTCACTGACTCAATGTTCACCCAACGACAGGAATCAACACCATGACGATCAAAGCCATCAACGTTCGCAACCAGTTCAAAGGCACCATCAAGGAAATCGTCGAGGGCGACGTGCTCTCGGAGATCGATGTTCAGACCGCGTCAGGCATCGTCACCTCGGTCATCACCACGCGCTCGGTCAAAGAGCTGGAACTGGCGATCGGCAGCGAGGTGATCGCCTTCGTGAAATCCACCGAGGTGTCGATCGCCAAGTTGTGATCGATGTGTCACACACAGCCCCGGACGGCTCGAGCCCTTCGGGGTTTTTTATGTATGTGAGTCAGTGAGATGGGCGGTGCGGCCATCGCGAGCAAGCTCGCTCCCACAGGGGATTTCTGCCATACACAAAATCTGTGTTCACTGAAGATCTAATGTGGGAGCGAGCTTGCTCGCGATGAGGCCAGTGAAGTCAGCAAAAAATCAGGCTGGAATAGCGCGCTTGGGCAGGTACGGCGGCAGATACAGCCCCAGATAAGCGTCAAATACCCGCATCCCTTCCTCGGCCATGCGCGGGGTAATCTGCCCGTGCTGCTGCACCGAGCGGGCATAGACGCGGTCGCCCAGCTCCATGGCCAGCGCAAACACATCGACATCCTTGGGCAGCGCCGGCAGTTCGAAATGCTGATCGAAGAGTTTGTGCATCAGGTCGCCGAGTTCGATGTCGTGCTGGCGGTCGGCCTGGGTGACTTCGGTCAGGCCGTGTTGAGCGAGGATCAGTTGGCGCGCGGCGGCGTCTTCGTCGTAGATGGCGAGCATGCGTTGCTCGACCAGTCGTGACAGATCACGCCAGCCACTGAGCGAGTCGACGTCGATCGGTTCTTGCAGGCACGCGCGAAAAGCGCTGTGGACGTCGGCGGTCAGGGCTTCGAGCAGGGCCGGGACGCTGGCGAAGAAGTGGTAGACCGATGACGGCGGGATCTCGGCGCGTTCGGCCACACTATAGATCGACAGGCTGGCCACGCCCTCGGCGGCAAGCAGCGTGCGGGCGGCGTCGAGTATCGAGTCGATCCGGGCCTGGCTGCGTGCGCGGGGTTTACGAAGGGGGGCGGGGCGCGTCATTGAAGTCTCCTGCAGGGCAGCGGGCATTGTACGAGCAGGGTTCGATGTTGTCTGCCAGGACGCCTTCGCGAGCAAGCCCGCTCCCACACTTGATCGGTGTTGAATTCGGATTTTGTGTTCACAGAAGATCTAATGTGGGAGCGGGCTTGCTCGCGAAGCAGGCGCCTCGGTCCAACTGAATAACCCCATAAAAAAACGCCGCTGGCGATGAGGCCGGCGGCGTTGTTTTTTTGCTACAGCCGCTTACACGGTGTGCAGGTACCAGTTGTACTCGAGGTCGGAGATGGAGTGTTCGAACTCCTCCAGCTCGCTCTCTTTACAGGCGACAAAAATGTCGATGTATTTCGGATCGATGTACTTGGCCATGACTTCGCTGTCGTCCAGCTCGCGCAGTGCATCACGCAGGTTGTTCGGCAGGCTTTGCTCGTTCTGCTCGTAGCTGTTGCCTTCGACCGGCGCGCCTGGTTCGATCTTGTTGACCAGGCCGTGGTGCACACCCGCCAGGACCGAAGCCATCAGCAGGTACGGGTTGGCATCGGCACCAGCAACGCGGTGTTCGATACGTACGGCATCGGCAGAGCCGGTCGGTACGCGAATCGCCACGGTACGGTTGTCCAGGCCCCAGCACGGCGAGTTCGGCACGTAGAACTGTGCGCCGAAACGACGGTACGAGTTGACGTTCGGGCAGAGGAAGGCCATCTGCGCCGGTAGGGTCTCGAGCACACCGCCGATCGCGTGACGCAGTGCGGCGTTCTGCTCGGGATCCTCACTGGCAAAAATGTTCTTGCCGTCTTTATCGAGAATCGAGATATGGACGTGCAGACCATTACCCGCCTGGCCTGGGTAAGGCTTGGCCATGAAGGTGGTGTCCATTTCATGGTCGTAGGCGATGTTTTTGATCAGACGCTTGAGCAGTACTGCGTAATCGCAGGCCTTGATCGGGTCGGCAACGTGGTGCAGGTTCACTTCGAATTGCGCCGGAGCACTTTCCTTGACGATCGCGTCGGCAGGGATGCCTTGCTCTTTCGCACCTTCCAGGATGTCCTGGAGGCAGTCGACGTATTCGTCGAGGTCATCGATCAGGTAAACCTGGGTCGAGTGTGGACGTTTGCCGGACACCGGCGAGCGTGGAGGTTGCGGCCGGCCATTCACGTTCTCCTGGTCGATCAGGTAGAACTCAAGCTCGAACGCGGCGCAGATGGTCAGGCCCATGTCGTCGAACTTGCGCACCACATTGGCCAGCACTTCACGCGGGTCGGCGAAGAACGGCTCGCCTTCAAGTTCGTGCATGGTCATCAACAGTTGCGCGGTCGGGCGCTTCTGCCAGGGTTCATTGCACAGGGTATTGGGGATTGGATAGCAGATTCGGTCAGCATCACCGATGTCCAGGCCCAGGCCGGTGCTTTCCACCGTCGAGCCATTGATATCCAGAGCAAATAGAGAGGCCGGCAGGTTGATGCCTTTCTCGTAAACCTTGTGGAGGCTGGTGCGTTCGATGCGCTTGCCGCGCACCACACCATTCATATCCGCAATCAGAAGGTCAACGTACAGAACCTCAGGATGTTCCTTAAGGAACGCGTTCGCTTCGTTAAGCTGAACGGCACGCGGGGGTACCGACATGATGCAACACCTTTGTTGTTAAAAATATCAATCATTGATCTTTTCGGATTCCAGTCAACCCGAACGGCATGCCGAAGTCAAGCGAGGCCTTTTTTGCCCTAAAAAAGCGCTCGAAGGGCATTTTTGAGGCGCTTTGGGGCACTTTTATGCCTTCGGGGTCTTTGGCGGCCGCAGCCTTGAGCGGGGCGTGTTGTATTTTTTACGGGGGTGTTGTGTAAAAAAATGAACAACGCTAAGCTCAAATCAAACCCATAACAGCAATAATACCGGGGTGCTTCATGTCTCGCCTGCCGTTAATCGGCGTCACCGACTGCTCAAGACAGATCGGTTTGCATGCTTATCACGTCACCCGCGATAAGTACGTCCGCGCAGCGGCCACCGTTGCCAAGGGCCTGCCGTCGATACTTCCGTCCCAGGCGGAACTGCTCGATCCGACCGATATTATTGACGGTCTGGATGGCATTCTGTTTACCGGCTCTCCTTCCACTGTAGAACCTTTTCACTATAACGGTCCTGCGAGTGCGCCGGGAACTGCTCATGATCCTGCACGCGACGCCACCACGCTTTCGTTGATTCGCGCCGGCAAGCGTGCAGCACAACGCGACGCGGATGCGTCAAACAACGCCTGACTTTTACAGATGTCAGGACACTCAGCCCAGAGGCATTTATGAGTAACAACCTCGACCAGCTCACCGATTGGTTGAAAGACCACAAGATCACAGAAGTCGAATGCATGATTGGCGACCTGACCGGGATCACCCGCGGCAAGATTTCGCCGACCAACAAGTTCATTGCCGAAAAAGGCATGCGCCTGCCCGAGAGTGTGCTGTTGCAAACAGTGACGGGCGACTACGTCGAAGACGACATCTATTACGAACTGCTCGACCCGGCCGACATCGACATGATCTGCCGCCCGGACTCGAACGCGGTATTCCTCGTGCCGTGGGCCATCGAGCCGACCGCACAGGTGATTCACGACACCTACGACAAGCAGGGCAACCCGATCGAGCTGTCGCCGCGCAACGTGCTCAAGAAAGTCCTGAAGCTTTATTCCGACAAGGGCTGGCAGCCGATCGTGGCGCCGGAGATGGAGTTCTACCTGACCAAGCGTTGCGAAGACCCGGACTTCCCGTTGCAGCCGCCGATTGGCCGCTCCGGTCGCCCGGAAACCGGTCGTCAGTCGTTCTCGATTGAAGCGGCCAACGAATTCGACCCGTTGTTCGAAGACGTCTACGACTGGTGCGAACTGCAAGAGCTGGATCTGGACACACTGATCCACGAAGACGGCACGGCGCAGATGGAAATCAACTTCCGTCACGGCGACGCGCTGTCCCTGGCCGACCAGATCCTGGTGTTCAAGCGCACCATGCGCGAAGCGGCGCTCAAGCACGACGTGGCCGCGACCTTCATGGCCAAGCCGATGACCGGCGAGCCGGGCAGTGCGATGCACTTGCACCAGAGCATCATCGACATTGAAACCGGCAAGAATGTCTTCTCCAACGAAGACGGGACGATGAGCGAGCTGTTCCTGCACCACATCGGTGGCTTGCAGAAGTTCATCCCCGAGCTGTTGCCGCTGTTCGCACCCAACGTCAACTCGTTCCGCCGCTTCCTGCCGGACACCTCGGCGCCGGTGAACGTGGAGTGGGGCGAAGAAAACCGCACCGTCGGCCTGCGAGTCCCGGACGCAGGCCCGCAAAACCGTCGGGTGGAAAACCGCCTGCCGGGCGCCGATGCCAACCCGTACCTGGCGATCGCCGCGAGCCTGCTCTGCGGCTATATCGGCATGGTGGAAGGCATCAACCCGAGCGCGCCTGTGGTTGGACGGGGTTACGAGCGACGCAATCTGCGTCTGCCGCTGACCATCGAAGACGCACTGGAGCGCATGGAACACAGCGCGACCATCGAGAAGTATCTGGGCAAAAAATTCATCACTGGCTACGTCGCGGTCAAGCGGGCCGAGCATGAAAACTTCAAGCGCGTGATCAGTTCGTGGGAGCGGGAGTTCCTGTTGTTCGCCGTCTGATGCGCCGGGTGCGGCCCTGAAAAGCCGCACTCTCACCCTTTAAGGAGAGCTTTATGACCAGCAAGAACCCGCAAACCCGTGAATGGCAAACCCTGAGCAGCGAACACCACCTGGCGCCTTTCAGCGACTTCAAACAGCTGAAAGAGAAAGGCCCGCGGATCATCACCAACGCCAAGGGCGTTTACCTCTGGGACAGCGAAGGCAACAAGATCCTCGACGGCATGGCCGGTCTGTGGTGCGTGGCCATCGGTTACGGTCGCGATGAACTGGCCGATGCCGCCAGCAAACAGATGCGCGAACTGCCTTATTACAATCTTTTCTTCCAGACCGCTCACCCGCCGGTCCTGGAACTGGCCAAGGCCATCTCGGACATCGCGCCAGAAGGCATGAACCACGTTTTCTTCACCGGCTCCGGCTCCGAAGGCAACGACACCATGCTGCGCATGGTTCGCCATTACTGGGCGATCAAAGGCCAGCCGAAGAAGAAAGTCATCATCAGCCGCAAAAACGGCTACCACGGTTCGACCGTGGCCGGCGCCAGCCTGGGCGGCATGACCTACATGCACGAACAGGGCGACTTGCCGATCCCGGGCATCGTTCACATCCCGCAGCCGTACTGGTTCGGTGAAGGGGGCGACATGACCCCTGAAGAGTTCGGTATCTGGGCGGCCAACCAGCTGGAAGAAAAGATTCTCGAACTCGGCGTCGACACGGTCGGTGCGTTCATTGCCGAGCCGATCCAGGGTGCCGGCGGCGTGATCATTCCGCCAGACAGCTACTGGCCGCGCATCAAGGAAATCCTCGCCAAGTACGACATCCTGTTCGTGGCCGACGAGGTGATCTGTGGTTTCGGCCGTACCGGCGAGTGGTTCGGCAGCGATTTCTACGGCCTCAAGCCCGACATGATGACCATTGCCAAAGGCCTGACGTCCGGCTACATCCCGATGGGTGGCCTGATCGTGCGTGACGAAGTGGTCGATGTGCTGAACGAAGGGGGCGACTTCAACCACGGTTTCACCTATTCCGGGCACCCGGTCGCCGCTGCGGTGGCACTGGAAAACATCCGAATTCTGCGCGAAGAGAAAATTATCGAGCGCGTTCACGCAGAAACGGCACCTTATTTGCAAAAGCGTCTATGGGAACTGAACGATCACCCATTGGTGGGTGAAGTTCGTGGGGTAGGTCTGTTGGGGGCTATCGAACTGGTTCAGGACAAGGCGACCCGGGCGCGGTATGTCGGCAAGGGGGTTGGCATGATCTGCCGGCAGTTCTGCTTCGACAACGGGCTGATCATGCGCGCCGTGGGCGACACCATGATCATTGCTCCGCCACTGGTCATTACCAAGGCCGAGATCGACGAACTGGTGACCAAGGCGCGCAAGTGCCTGGACCTGACCCTGAGTGCGCTGCAAAGCTAAGTGCTAGGCTCTGAGCGAGGTCCGTGGCTGGCACTTCGCTCAGGGCGCACAAAGGTGGGGTCTTTCCTTGAAAGCCTGCCTTGTAACTTGCCAGACTATCCGCTGTTTGAGTTGCCAAGGAATCGGCCGCTGGATCTTGGTTAACAAAAAAATGTGGTTAAAAAGAATAATTGGAGCGTTACGCATGAAGGCATTAGGTTTGAAGAAAACTGGCAAGACCCTGCTCGCCTTGTCCCTGATGGGCGTGATGGCTGGGGCAGCCCAGGCCGACGATAAAGTCCTGCACGTTTACAACTGGTCTGACTACATCGCACCGGACACCATCGCGAACTTTGAAAAAGAGTCCGGGATCAAGGTCGTCTACGATGTGTTCGACAGTAACGAAACCCTCGAGGCGAAGTTGCTGGCCGGCAAATCCGGTTATGACGTGGTGGTGCCCTCCAACAACTTCCTGGCCAAGCAGATCAAGGCCGGTGTTTACCAGGAGCTGGACAAGTCCAAGCTGTCCAACTACGGCAACCTGAACAAGTCGCTGCTCAAGGCGGTTTCTGTCAGCGACCCGGACAACAAACATGCCTTCCCTTACATGTGGGGCTCGATCGGTATCGGTTACAACGCCGAGAAGGTCAAAGCCGCGCTGGGCGTCGACAAAATCGATTCCTGGGATGTGGTGCTCAAGCCAGAGAACATTGCCAAGCTCAAGGGCTGCGGCGTGAGCTTCCTCGATTCGCCGACCGAAATGCTGCCAGTCGCTTTGCATTACCTGGGTCTGCCAACCGACAGCCAGAAAAAGGAAGACCTGAAGAAGGCTGAAGAGCTGTTCCTGAAGATTCGTCCTTCGATCACCTACTTCCACTCGTCCAAGTACATCTCGGACCTGGCCAACGGCAACATCTGCGTAGCCGTCGGTTATTCGGGTGACGTCCAGCAGGCCAAGACCCGTGCCGCCGAAGCCGGTGACAAGGTGAAAGTCAGCTACGCCATTCCGAAAGAAGGCGCTGGCAGCTTCTACGACATGGTCGCTATCCCTAAAGATGCGGAAAACGTCGAGGGTGCCTACAAGTTCATGAACTACCTGTTGCAGCCGAAAGTGATGGCTGAAATCACCAACGCCGTGCGTTTCCCTAACGGTAACGCCGAAGCCACTCAGTACGTGAACAAGGAAATCACCTCGGATCCGGGCATCTACCCGACTGCCGATGTGCAGGCCAAGCTGTATGCAATCGCCGATTTGCCAGCCGCTACCCAGCGTGAGCTGACCCGTAGCTGGACCAAGATCAAATCGGGTAAATAAGCCGGTTTGAGGCAATAACCTGTTGCCGTCGTCGCTCTGGCGGCGGCAGCAGGAATAATTAAATGACAGAAAGTTTTGCTGGAAAGGTTTATCGAGGGTAAGTTGCGCGCCGGTTTTGTTGCCACGCAGCCATGGCTGTCACGTAACGCTGGGCAACTTGGGCCCAACTATTTTAGAGGACCTTCACTTGCCTGTTTCTTTATTTCGCAATGCCATGCTGATCGGCGCCGGCCTGACGCTTGCCGTCAGTGTTCAAGCTGCGTCCACCGTGCATATTTATAACTGGTCGGATTACATCGCTAAGACCACCCTGGCCGATTTCGACAAAGCCACCGGCATCAAGCCGGTGTACGACGTGTTTGACTCCAATGAAACCCTGGAAGGGAAGTTGCTGGCCGGGCACACCGGTTATGACGTAGTCGTGCCGTCCAACCACTTCCTGGGTAAGCAGATCAAGGCCGGGGCGTTCCAGAAGCTCGACAAGTCGCAGTTGCCGAACTACTCAAACCTCGATCCGGTGCTGCTCAAGCGCCTGGAGAAAAACGATCCGGGTAACCAATACGCTGTGCCTTACCTGTGGGGCACCAACGGCATTGGTTACAACGTAGAAAAAGTCAAAGCGGCACTGGGCGTCGACAAGATCGACTCGTGGGCCATGCTGTTCGAGCCGGAAAACATCAAGAAGCTGTCCAGCTGCGGTGTCGCCTTCCTCGACTCGGCGGATGAAATGCTTCCCGCCATGCTGAATTATATGGGCCTGTCGCCCAACAGCCAGAACCCTGAAGACTACAAGAAGGCTGAAGCCAAACTGTTGGCGGTGCGGCCTTACGTGACGTATTTCAACTCGTCCAAGTACATCTCCGATCTGGCCAACGGCGAGATTTGTGTCGCGGCCGGTTTCTCCGGCGATGTCTTCCAGGCCAAGGCGCGTGCTGCCGAAGCCGGCAAAGGTATCGACATTGCCTACGTGATTCCCAAGGAAGGCGGCAATCTGTGGTTCGACATGCTGGCGATTCCTCGGGATGCGAGCAACGTCAAAGAAGCTCATGCTTTCATCAACTATGTGCTCAAGCCAGAAGTGATTGCTCAGGTCAGTGATGCCGTCGGTTATGCCAACCCGAACCCTAAAGCGGGTGAGCTGATGAATCAGGCCGTACGTACAGATGAGGCGGTTTATCCATCGCAAGCCATCGTCGACAAGCTTTACGTCAACTCTGAGCTGCCACCCAAGATTCAACGTTTGATGACCCGCAGCTGGACCAAGGTCAAGTCGGGTAAATAGTGACAAAGGCTCAGACTATCCAAGGTTCGCCTGCATTGGGTGAACTGCAAATTTTGTTGGGAGTTTCGTAAATGGCAGTTGCCTCCGGCGCCTATAAGAAAGCCCTCGAGGGCGACCAGACACCGAAACAGGTGCTGGTCAAAATCGACCGGGTCACGAAGAAGTTCGACGAGACGATTGCCGTGGACGATGTGTCCCTGGAAATCAGGAAAGGCGAGATCTTCGCCTTGCTCGGCGGTTCGGGATCGGGCAAATCGACCTTGCTGCGCATGCTTGCAGGTTTCGAACGGCCCACGGAGGGGCGCATTTTCCTCGACGGCGTGGACATCACCGAGATGCCGCCGTACGAGCGGCCGATCAACATGATGTTCCAGTCCTACGCCTTGTTCCCGCACATGACCGTGGCGCAGAACATCGCTTTCGGCCTGAAGCAGGACAAGATCCCGGCGGCTGAAGTCGACGCCCGTGTGACCGAAATGCTCAAGCTGGTGCAGATGAGCCAGTACGCCAAGCGCAAGCCGCACCAGCTCTCCGGTGGTCAGCGTCAGCGTGTGGCGCTGGCCCGTTCCCTGGCCAAGCGGCCCAAGCTATTGCTGCTCGACGAGCCGATGGGCGCGCTGGACAAGAAATTGCGTTCGCAGATGCAGCTCGAACTGGTGGAAATCATCGAGCGCGTCGGCGTGACCTGCGTCATGGTGACCCACGATCAGGAAGAGGCCATGACCATGGCCGAGCGTATCGCGATCATGCACCTGGGCTGGATCGCGCAGATCGGCAGCCCGATCGACATCTACGAAACCCCGACCAGCCGCCTGGTCTGTGAGTTCATCGGCAACGTCAACATCTTCGAAGGTGAAGTGGTGGACGACGCCGAGGGTCATGCGCTGATTACCTGCAAGGACCTGGACCGCAACATCTACGTCGGCCACGGCATCAGCACCTCGGTGCAAGACAAGTCGGTGACCTACGCGATTCGCCCGGAAAAATTGCTGGTCACGGCAGAAATGCCGACCTGCGAGCACAACTGGTCGAGCGGCAAGGTGCACGACATCGCCTACCTCGGTGGCCACTCGGTGTTCTACGTCGAACTGCCGAGCGGCAAGATCGTGCAGTCGTTCGTCGCCAACGCCGAACGTCGAGGCCAGCGCCCTACCTGGGGCGATCAGGTTTACGTCTGGTGGGAAGATGACAGCGGCGTGGTACTGCGCTCATGAACACGCAAAAGCTCACGCGCCGACTCAGTCGAATAATTCCCGCAGGTCGTCATCTGGTCATCGGGGTTCCGTTTATCTGGCTGTTCATGTTCTTCATGTTGCCGTTCTTCATCGTCCTGAAGATCAGCTTCGCCGAAGCCGACGTGGCCATTCCGCCGTACACCGAGATCTACAGCTACGTCGATCAGAAGGTCCAGTTGCTGCTGAATCTGGGCAACTACACGATGCTGGGCGGCGACGAGTTGTACATCGCTGCCTACCTCGGCTCGCTGAAGATGGCGTTTTTCAGCACCCTTCTCTGTTTGCTGATCGGCTACCCGATGGCCTACGCCATCGCCAGTGCACGCAAAGAGATGCAAACGGTGCTGGTGCTGCTGATCATGATGCCGACCTGGACCGCCATCCTGATCCGCGTGTACGCGTGGATGGGCATCCTCAGCAACAACGGCCTGCTCAACGGCTTCCTGATGTCGATGGGCTGGATCAACGAGCCGCTGCAGATCCTCAATACCAACCTGGCGGTCTATATCGGTGTGGTCTATTCGTACCTGCCGTTCATGATCCTGCCGCTCTATGCCAACCTCGTGAAGCACGACACCAGCTTGCTGGAGGCTGCTTCGGACCTGGGTTCGAGTACCTTCAACAGCTTCTGGAAGATCACCGTTCCGTTGTCAAAAAACGGCATCATCGCCGGCTGCATGCTGGTGTTCATCCCGGTGGTCGGTGAGTTCGTGATCCCGGAACTGCTTGGCGGTCCGGAAACCCTGATGATCGGTAAAGTGCTCTGGCAAGAGTTCTTCAACAACCGTGACTGGCCGGTGGCGTCTGCCCTGGCGGTAGTGATGCTGGCGATCCTGATTGTGCCGATCATCCTGTTCAACCGCAGTCAGGCCAAGGAAATGGAGGGTAAAGAATGAAGCGCTTCCGTTTCTCCAGCCTGATGCTGGTGCTCGGCCTGTTGTTCATCTACCTGCCGATGCTGATCCTGGTGATCTACTCGTTCAACGCCTCGAAACTGGTGACAGTCTGGGGCGGCTGGTCGGTGAAATGGTACGTCGGCCTGCTGGACAACACTCAACTGATGGGCTCGGTGGTGCGCTCGCTGGAAATCGCCTGCTACACCGCGATTGCCGCCGTAGCACTGGGGACGCTGGCTGCTTTCGTGCTGACCCGCGTCACCCGCTTCAAGGGCCGCACGCTGTTCGGCGGCCTGGTCACCGCGCCACTGGTGATGCCCGAAGTGATTACCGGTCTGTCGCTGTTGCTGCTGTTCGTGGCGATGGCGCAGATGATCGGCTGGCCACAGGAGCGTGGCCTGGTGACCATCTGGATCGCCCACACCACGTTCTGCGCCGCTTATGTGGCGGTGGTGGTCTCGGCGCGCCTGCGTGAGCTGGACCTGTCCATCGAAGAGGCGGCCATGGACCTCGGCGCACGGCCGTGGAAGGTGTTCTTCCTGATCACCATCCCGATGATCGCGCCGTCGCTGGCTGCGGGCGGCATGATGTCGTTTGCCCTGTCGCTGGATGACCTGGTGCTGGCGAGCTTCGTCTCCGGACCGGGTTCCACGACCTTGCCGATGGAAGTGTTCTCGGCCGTGCGTCTGGGCGTGAAGCCCGAGATCAACGCCGTGGCCAGCCTGATTCTGCTGGCTGTTTCGATCGTCACGTTCATGGTCTGGTTCTTCAGCCGTCGTGCTGAAGAAAGTCGCAAACGTGCGATCCAGCAAGCTATCGAAGAGGGCGCTGCGGACTCCTGGAAACAACCGGACGTACGCCGCGCGCAGGCGCCGGAAGCGGCTTAACCCCGGCAGTCCCTGTGGGAGCGAGCTTGCTCGCGATAGCATCGCCTCGGTTTTCTGTTGAACCGAGTTGCCTGCATCGCGAGCAAGCTCGCTCCCACACTAATTCACGCCACCCAAGGGGATCGGCGAATCACGTCTACGAAGTTCATCGGTTTGAACCCCGGCTCCTGATCCGCCAGCACATCGGTCTTCACGTTGCCAAAGGTGGTGTGCGGGCGATGGCGCAGGCCGTCGGCAAAGGCGCAGATGATGCACTCCTTGAAACCTTCCCCCCGTGGATGCGCATGCACCACCGCTTCACGCTGCACGGTTGAGAATGCCGCGTAGTCCACTCCCAACACGTCCATTTCCACACCAGCGGTCACCAGCGCCACGGTCGGCCGCAGATGTTTGGGTATACCCGGCGTGGTGTGCAGGGCGATCGACAGCCAGACCTGTTCGATATCGTCATCGCTCAACCCGTACGGCTTGAGGAAGGCTGCGGCAGCGTTTGCCCCGTCGACTTCGAAGCGTTCGCCAGTGCTGCGATGACCCTCCACCAAGCCCAGGTCATGGAACATCGCGCCGACGTACAGCAGCTCCGGATCGTAGGCCAGTTCCTGGCGTTCGCCGCTCAAGGCACCGAACAGAAACACCCGGCGAGAGTGGTGGTAAAGCAGGTCGGACTCGATGTCGCGGATGTAGTCGGTGGTGGCGCGGGCGAGGGCGCTGTCGGGAATTTTGATGCCGGCGATGCTGCTGCTCATGGTAGTTACCTTGTGGGGAACGCCGTGGCGGCGCTGATGTATCCAGTCTGTTCGCGCCTCCTGAAGCGAACAATCGACACGCGGCTACGATCCCGGCCAATCAGCGTGCAATTCGTGCCAGTTCGCTTCTTGGCCATGGATTGGCTAGGGTGTGAGTCAGATTTCCGAACGATCTCAGGCCTGTAGCAGCTGTCGAGCTTGCGAGGCTGCGTTCGGCTGCGCAGCAGTCGTGAAATCAGTCGCAGCGGTCTTTCAAGAGGAATGCGTGCACAGCGTTTACGACTGCTGCGCAGCCGAACGCAGCCTTCGGCAGCTGCTACGGATCCTGTGATGGCCGACATTCATATCAATGCCATTGAAGGCGTTTCGTCCCATGAGTAAATCCGTTGCCATCGTGGTGTTTTCTGGCGTCCAGTCGCTGGATGTCTCCGGTCCCATGGATGTGTTTTCCGAGGCCAATCGATTCCTTGCACCGAAGGATCACTATCAACTGCACGTCATCGGCCTCGAGCGCGGTGTGATGCCGTGCTCGAACGGTCTGGCGCTGCACGCCCATCGGCATTTCAGCGAGGCGCTGGAGGCTTACGATTTGCTGTTGGTGGCCGGCGGGCCGCAGTTGCCGTTCGAGGATTTCGGCGCAGCGTTTCATGGTTGGTTACGCGAGGCGTGTGTGCGTTCGCAACGTTTCGGTTCGATCTGCAACGGTGCCTTCATACTGGCCCGCGCCGGGCTGCTTGAGGGGCGTACGGTGACCACGCACTGGAGCGATGCCGCCGCGTTGGCGGCGTTGTGTCCGTCGACCCGGGTCGAAGCCGATCGGCTCTACGTCGAGGATGCTGAGCTGTTCACCTCGGCGGGCGTGACGGCGGGGATCGATCTGTCGCTGTACTTGCTCGCCAGGGATCACGGCCCGCAAGTGGCCTTGAGTGTGGCCAAGCGCTTGGTGGTGTTCACTCAGCGCTCCGGCGGGCAATCGCAGTTCAGCCCGTTTCTGACGCCGCACGCCGAAGCGAAATCCCCTGTGGCGAGGGTTCAGCATTACGTGTTGGCCAACCTGACCGGTGATTTGGGCATCGCCGACCTTGCGACTGCGGCCAACATGAGCGCGCGTAACTTCTCTCGGGTGTTCGCCCGAGAAGCCGGAATCACTCCGGCGGAGTTCGTTGAGCAGGCGCGGGTGGACGCCGCCCGGGTGATGCTCGAAAGCTCTCGGGCACCGCTCAAGACAGTCGCCTACCAATGCGGTTTTCGTGATGCCCAGCACATGCGCAGCGTGTTCAACCGACGGCTGGGCGTGACGCCGCAGCAGTTTCGGCTGAATTTTGCGACGATGGTTTGAGCGTTGTTGTGGCGAGGGAGCTTGCTCCCTCGCCACAGGGGTTGGTGTCAGCCTTTCAAGGTGTCATGCGCTTCAAGTGCTCGCAGCGAGAAGACGTACGCTGCGCCGGCATTCAGCGAAATTGCGGTGGCCAGGGTGGCGGCGATTTCTTCGCGGGTGGCACCGGCCTTGATCGCTGCATCAGTGTGTACACCGATGCAGCCATCGCAACGAGTGGTGATCGCGACGGCGATGGAAATCAGCTCACGGGTCTTGGCGTCGAGCACGTCATTTTCAGCGGCAGCTTCATCCAGCGCCATAAAGGCCTTGACCATTTTCGGGTTGCTCTTGCCCAGTGCGCCGAAGGCTTTCTGGATGGTGGGCAGCAGTTCGGACCAGTTATTGAACATTGCATTCACTCCTGAGCAGGTTGGGATGTACGGCGTGCGACACGTACAGTTTTGACCACTCGGGCGGTTTGCGTTTGCCCGATCCGCTTAGTTGTTTATCCAGTCGTCGCAAAGGAACTCGATCAGCAAGAAGTTCAAGCAAATCTACGGCGAAGCGCCGGGAAGATTGCTGCGATGGATTTAAATCTGTGTTGTCTGTCAGGGCCTCATCGCGAGCAAGCTCGCTCCCACAATTGATTTGCTTCGTACACAAAAGCTGTGTCCGCTGAAGATCTAATGTGGGAGCGAGCTTGCTCGCGATGATGGCAGCCCTGCCAACAAAAATCTCAACCTACTGCGCCACCCGCGCCGGCAACAGCTTCAAGGTGCTGCGGGTATTGGCCGTGACTTCTTCCTCGTTGAAATGCGCCTCCTGGTAGACACCTTCGATATAGGCTTCGGCCTGGTCATCGTAGTGTGAATCGAACGGCACGCCGCTTTGGCCGACCGGGTTGATGGTCAGGCCGTGCGCCGGGTCGGCGAAGTCGATGATCCGGCGGGTCGACGGGCCGTAAGTCACAGGCCATGGTGCCGGGCCGATTTTTGCCGAGAGGTTGTTCGGCACTTCGTGGCTGCCGGGGGCCTCGAACGGGCCGACGTTGAAGATTCGATCCAGCGGCTTTTGCATGCCCAGCGGATGGCCGTGGGTCAGGGTGTGGGCGTCGCCCCATAGCCATTGCGCCGGGTCAGGGCCGAGGGTGGTTTTCAGGTGGGCGATACTGGCCTGCCACGCGGCTTTGACGATGTCGGCGCGGGTTTCCTTTCCGAGTGTGTTGCGGTTGTCCCACCACGGCGAGTTCGGGGAGGCGGCCAGTCGGGGCAATGCGGCATCGATCACGCGGGTCGAGAGCAGGGTCTCGAAAAAGCTGTCGCCGAGTTCGTCGTGCAGTGCGCCATCGGCAAGGTTGAACAGGAACTGGTTGAACAGTGTGGCGCTGGTGGAGTTCACCGGGTAATCGCCTTTCCACTTGGCCAGTTGCTCCACTAGTTGCAGCTCTTGCGGGTCACTGACCACTTCACGCAGTACTGGCAACAGCGGCGCCAGCAGGCGAGGGCCGTAGTCGGTGGTGGTGCCCAGTTGCAGTTTCTGGCTGGCGTCGATGTTCCACTTCACGTTCTTGTCGCTGAGCTGGCGATTGAGCTGCTGACCGCGATCCGGCAGGTTGTAGTAGCCAGGGATCTCCATGCCAGTCGGCGAAACCGGCTGGAAATTGGCCGAGACGATGTAGCCGCGCGCCGGGTTTTCTTCCTGCGGGTTGGCGCTGAACGGGTAGAAACCTTCCTTGTCCGCCTGATTGGTGCTGCCGTCGAGTATGAACCACGGTTTGACCCCGGCCGGACGTTTGGGCAGTTGTGCCGCCGCCCACCAGCCAATGTCACCCTTGGCATTGGCCCAGACGATGTTCAGCCCCGGTGCATGCACCTTGGTTGCCGCAGCGCGGGCCTTGGCCAGGGTGTCGGCACGATTGAGCTGGTAGAAGCCTTCGAGGATCGGGTTCTGGGTTTCGAGGAACGCCCACCACATGGCGATCGGCGTCTTGCCGGCGCTGGCACCGAGCACGTCGTTGATGATCGGACCGTGGGGCGATTGACGCAGCATCAATGTGACCGCCGCCTGACCCTTCACGGCAATCTGCTGCTCGGTGTTGACCATGTCGACCCACTTGCCGTGATACCAGACCTGGTTGGCGTTGTCCGGGTTGACCTTCTCGGCGACCAGGTCGAGGTCGTCGTTCTGGAACATGGTCAGGCTCCAGCCGAAGTCCAGGTTGTGGCCGAGGAAAGCAAAAGGCACCAGGACCTGATGGTGGCCATAGAGCTCGAAACCCGGCGCCGACAGTTGCGCTTCGTACCACACCGACGGTGTCGAAAAACGAATGTGCGGATCACCGGCCAGCAGCGGTTTGCCACTTTGGGTGCGAGTACCGGAAATCACCCAGGCGTTACTGCCCTCGAATTGTGGCAGGCCGTTGTCGGCCAACGCTTGCTCACTCAGGCGTGCAATGGCGTTGAGGTCTTTCCAGTCAGCGGCGGAGAGTACCGGGACTTTGCTGGACTGACGTTTGGCCAGCACGCCTTTGGGCTGCCAATCGAGGTCGAAGATATTCAGGTAATCGCTGCCCAGTTGATCGCGCACATAGGTCAGCAACGGTTCGGTGCGAAACGCCGCGGCAAAGCTGTAGGCCATGTAGCCGGCGACGCTGACGGTGTCCTCGGCGGTGAACGCGCGTTTGCGGATGCCCAGTACGTCAAACTCTATCGGCGCTGCGTGGGTGTCCTGATACTGGTTTATCCCGTCCAGATAGGCTTGCAGCGCCTTCCACGCCGCAGACTGGCGGTCGAGTGCGGCCACGTAGCTCTCGGCGCGCTCGCGGATGCGCAGGCTGCGGAACAGTTTGTCGGTGTCGATCAGTTTTGGCCCGAGGACTTCGGCCAGCTCGCCACGGGCCAGGCGGCGCATGGCTTCCATCTGGAACAGCCGGTCCTGGGCATGCACATAACCGAGGGCACGATAGAGGTCGGTTTCGTTCTCGGCACGAATATGCGGCACGCCGCGTTCGTCGTAGCGCACCGTCACCGAGCCTTGCAGGCGTTGCAATTCCACCTGGCCCTGACGCGTCGGTTGCTTGCTGTACACATACCAGCCACCGCCCGCCGCGAGGACGACGAGTAACAGGGCCAGTAGGGTCAGAACGCGTTTCATGGTGACTCCTTGTGCTTTCGAAATTGCCGCCGTCTAAGGCTGCAAACATTTAGCACAGAGCCTCTGTGCCGAGCATTACCTTCCTTGAAAAGTCCGGAATGCCTTAGTGAGTTTCATCCGTCTTCGCCCATGGACAATAGCAGCCCACCGCGAGGGTATGCGTGGCGCTCACCGGGCGGTCTTCGCTCAGCGCTTGCAGGATCGGTTCGATAAAGCTGTTGCTGGAATTGCAGGTCAGGCCTTCGCTGTAGGGCCCGAAATACGCCAGTTTGCCGCTACGGTCCCAGATCGCGACCGCCGGGCTGGCGGGGATTTGTTCGGAGCCTGGCAGGGCGTCGAGGGTTTTCAGTCGGCTCAAGGTGCCGGGTAACTGACCCTGACTGCCGGGCTTTTGGACGGCATAAAACTCGACGCCTTGCGGCACAAAGTGCTCAAGCAGTTCGGCCAGGTGCTGTTGATTGCCGACGTTGCACGGGCAGGCCGGGTCCCAGAAATGCACGACGCGAATCGGGCCGGGGCCCGCGAGATTGGCGGGCAGGCTCAACGGATCGCCGGAAAACACCGCCGTGTGTGAGCTGAACGCCCGCAGGTAGCGTCCCTGAAACCAGTCATAGGCGGCCCACAGCACGCCGGCGCACACGAGGGCGAGCAGACTGGCAAGCAGTGTCGTGCGGTAGTGCGGGCGCATACGGAACCATCCTCGAAGGTCGCGTAGCTTGCCATGCTTGCCGCGACAGATGAATATCGCAGGCCCATAAAGTCTGTTTTGCGCTCCGCGCTTTGCCTGGAAGCCCGTGATGCCTGCCACCTTCAACCCCGATCATCTGCGTGCCAGCCTGCGGCCCTTGGCCGAGGCGCAGCCGTTGTCGGACGAAGCCTTGGCCTATCAGCATTTCTATGGGCTGGATTTCCCGCAGCGCAGCGTGCCGGTCAAGCGCGGGCTCGGCAGTTTCAAGGTTGGCGGCTATCAGTTGGTCAGCCAGGTCTGGTGGCCGCAGCGGGCGGTGGCGACGATGTTCGTGTTCCACGGTTTCTACGATCACATGGGCCTGTACCGGCATGTGATCGAATGGGCGCTGGATCAGGGGTTCGCGGTGATTGCCTGTGATTTGCCGGGGCATGGGTTGTCGAGCGGCGAACGCGCGAGCATCGAGGATTTCGCCGAGTATCAGGCGGCGCTGCAAGGGCTGTTCGGTGAGGCGCGGTCGCTGGACCTGCCGCAACCATGGCACCTGTGCGGGCAGAGTACGGGTGGTGCGATTGTCATCGATCATGTGTTGAACGCTGGCGCAGACAGCCCTGCGCAAGGGCAGGTGGTATTGCTTGCACCACTGGTACGGCCGCGCTCCTGGGGCTGGTCGCACTTCAGCTATTACCTGATGAGGCCTTTCGTCAAAGGCATTGCCCGGCGCTTCAGCGAGAACACCAACGACCCGGCGTTCTTGCCATTCCTGCAAGCCGATCCGCTACAGCCGCTGCGTTTACCAACCGCCTGGGTCGGAGCGCTGGCGCGGTGGATCAAGCGTATCGAAGCGGCTCCGCGCAGCAGTCGTCGGCCACTGATCGTCCAGGGGCAGGCGGACATGACGGTGGATTGGGAGCACAACCTTGAAGTGTTGGGGGGCAAGTTCGACCGGCCGCAGGTGTTGAAACTGCCCGAGGCCCGCCATCATCTGGCGAATGAAATCCCGGCATTGCGCCAGGAGTATTTCGGGTTTTTGACCAAGCGGATCAAAGGGCGGAATCTCTAGCGACTGTTGGGGCCCCATCGCGAGCAAGCTCGCTCCCACATTTGATCAGCGTTGCCCACACGATCTTGTGATCGACACAGAGCTACTGTGGGAGCGAGCTTGCTCGCGATGGCGATCTTCCAGACGCTGAAGCTTACTGGCTGAGGCTCGAGGTGCTTTGCCCCACCGCCAGTCCCGCCCGAATCGCTGCCAACGCCGCCCGGTAATAGGCCTTGCCTTCAGAGGACTCGGCAAACGTGGCGAACTCCTCCAGTTCGTCATCCGACAGGTCGCGATAGACATACAGCAACGTGTTGTTCAAGTCGGAGCCGATCTGATCCATCAAGCGCTGACGCTGGCCGTCCAGCATGCCTTGGGCCTGACCGCCGCCGAGCAGGCCGGGGATCATCTGGCTCAGGCTGTCGGCCGCTACGCCGGCAATCGCCAGGCTGACTTCGGCTCCGGCTTCGCGCGCCGGCAGGGCCTGGGCCAAATGGCCAATGATCAACTGACGGGTGTCACTGGCTTCGATTTTCGGCAGGCCCTTGGCGTTCTTCGCCAACTGGTCGCGGCGGGTCGCCAACAGTTCGGCGGCGATGATCTTGCGCCCCAGTGGCGACTGGAAAAACGCCAGTGCAGGTTTCGGATCTGCAAGGTTCTTGCGCAGTTGTGCTTCGGCTCGCCGGTCCATGGACTGCGGGGCGAAGCGCCGATTGCTGTTGTCGACCAGAGCCTGAAACACCGCGGGCGGCAGGCTGCTTTGGTAACGTTGCTGGGCGGCAGTGAGGGCATCGTTAAAATGCGCGCGTTGGTCTGGCCAACCGGCGACCTTGTATAACTGGTCGTGGCCGTCTGCCCAGGCGGGCAAAGTGCAGAGCATCAACAGTGAAAAAAGCAAACGGCGCATAAGGACTCCTGTCAGCAGGCGACTATTCTCCGGGGCCGGACACAGGTTGTCGAGAATTCGTATCAGGTTCGTCAGCTTATCCGACGATCCTCCGCTACACGGCTCTGTCGGATTTTCTGGCGCAGGAATACTATGCGCGCCATGCAAATACCCTCTGATCACCCGCTGCTGTTACGTATCGTCGACGACCTGGCTACACACGGCTGGTCGCAGCAGAATATTTTCCTGCCTCTGGGTCTGACCCAGGAACTGGCGGCTGAGTGCCGTAAACGTGCAGCCGAAGGTGAACTGGCGCCAGCGGCAGTGGGGCGCGGGCCTTTCTCGGAGATTCGCGAAGGCATTCGTGGCGACCATATTCAGTGGCTTGAGCCCGGGCAAGACGATGCCTGCGACAGCTATCTGGGTTTGATGGACAGCCTGCGGGAGGCGATGAACCGTGGGTTGTTTCTCGGTCTTGAGGATTTCGAGAGCCATTTCGCGCTGTATCCGCCAGGCGCGTTCTACCGCAAGCACGTCGACCGCTTTCGCGACGACGACCGGCGCATGGTGTCGGCGGTCATCTACCTCAATGACGCCTGGCTGCCGGAGCATGGCGGCCAGTTGCGGATGTACCTGAAGGAGGGCAGAGAGCAAGATGTGGTGCCCACCGGCGGTTGTCTGGTGGTGTTCCTGTCGGGCGAGGTGCCCCATGAAGTCCTGCCCGCGACCCGCGAGCGCCTGTCATTGACGGGCTGGTTTCGCCGGCGCGGCAACGAGCCATTCTGATCATGCAGAAAATTCTGGTGAGTCGTTGTCTGCTGGGCCACCGCGTGCGTTACGACGGTGGGGCCAGCGGGCCGTTCAATCAGCTGGAACAGTGGATCGCCGAAGGTCGGGTGATCCCCTTGTGCCCGGAAGTCGCCGGCGGTTTGCCAACACCTCGGGCCGCGGCCGAAATTCCGGGTGGGCAGGGCGTTCAAGTGCTCGACGGTACTGCGCGGGTGATGACGACTGAGGGCGAGGACGTCAGCGCCGAGTTTCTCTCGGGCGCCCATCAGGCGCTGGAACTGGTTCGAAAACACGCCATTCGCATCGCCGTGCTCAAGGCCAATAGCCCGTCCTGCGGCAATCGGCTGACCTATGACGGGACCTTCAGCGGGGTCAAAGTCAGCGGCGAGGGCGTCACTGCAGCCTTGTTGACCCGTAATGGGGTGAAGGTATTCAGCGAGCTGGAGTTGACCGAGGCGGCGCTCGCATTGGCTGCACTCATCCAACAGTCTTCACATAACTAATGTGGGAGCGAGCTTGCTCGCGATGAAGGCATCACATTCAATAATGATGTTGACTGTCAGGCCGCTATCGCGAGCAAGCTCGCTCCCACATTGGATCTCCATTGGATTACGGTTTCGGTGGTTGGCTCGCGTCCATGCCGAACCATTTCTCCGACAGCGCCATCAATCGGCCGTCCGCCTTGATCCGTTGCAGGGCCCGATCGAGGCTGGCCTGGAATGCCGGGTTACCTTTCTGAAAAGGAATCGCCAGGCTCAGGGTCGGACCGACCTCGGCACCTTCTTTCACCGGTAGACGACTGTCGCGGATGGCGTAGGGGATCAGCAATCGATCGCTGATGGCTGCGTCGATCTGCTTTTCTGCCACATCCTTGAGCGGCTGCTGCGCGTCGGGATAGCTGCGCAGGTCAATGCCTTCAACGCCGCGCGCCTGTTCAACGAATTGACTGCCTTGCGCCACACCCAGGGCCTGGCCCTTGAGCGCCAGCAAAGTGCCGAGTGGGCGTTGTTCTTCCTGGCGCACGATCAATTGTGCGCTTGAATAACTATAAGGTTCGCTGAAGTCGAAACGATCCTTGAGCTCGGGAGTCAGTGCTATGTGGTTGATGGCGACGTCGTACTTGCCACTCTCGACCCCCGGCAACAGATCGGTCGAATCGGTGACCACGAAGTCGGCGCGCACATCCAGTTCGTTGGCCAGCAGTTGGCCCAGTTCGACTTCAAAGCCGCTGAGCTTGCCGTCTTCCTTGAAATTGAAGGGAGGAGTGTTGGCTTCAAGCGCAATGCGCAACTCGCCGCGGTCGTTTACATCGTCGATCAGTTCAGCGTGAGCAAAAGGGCTCACAAGGGGCAGCAACAGTATCAGGCCAGGCAGAAAGCGCATGGTCACTCCTTGAATTCATTATGTGCGGCGCGCTGTTTCGGTGCGCTTTGCTATGGTGTTGAGGTGCTTCGACAACGAATTGCTACGAAGTTGTCACAACCGTAAAGATTAAGTTCAAAACTGGAGAAAAGAATGAAAACCTTTATGTCACGAGCAGTTCTCGCCGGTCTGATGCTCAGCGCTTCGATGCTGGCGAGCGCCGCGGACGTCCCCCGCACCAAGGCCCCTGCGGGTGCGAAGGTGTTTATCGTCTCTCCGGCGGAAGGTGCGACCGTGGACAAAACCTTCAAGGTCAGATTTGCGGTTGAGGGCATTGCCCTGGCCCCAGCCGGCGACCAGACCGCACACACCGGTCACCATCACCTGTTGATCGACGTCGACAAATTGCCGGCCGAGAACATGCCGATCCCGGCGGACGCCAACCACCTGCATTTCGGCAAGGCCCAGACCGAAACCGACGTGACCCTGACACCGGGCAAGCACACCTTGCAACTGGAGCTGGGCGACAAGAACCACGTGCCGTTCGATCCGCCGATCGTCTCGAAAAAAATCACCGTGACTGTAAAGTAGGTTTTTTCCAGTGACTGGCCCTGAAACAGGGTTGCACCTGTTTCAGCCCAACGCCCGGTGCATCGCATCGGGCGTTTTGTATAAGAAGGCGCCGTTTTAAACTTTAAACCGACAGGCGGTCGTAAAACCTGTCAGATCTGACAGTAGCCGGTGTCAGGAATAGGGCGCCTAATTTCCAGCAGGTCCACAAGGTCTCCTCCTGTTATTGAAGAAGGACCGCCAGCAATGTCTGTTCGGGGGGGCATCAATTCAATTGCGATGGAGAGTGTGAAATGACTGCTAAGGAAAACCTGATTGAATTTCCAGCACCTACGGCACCTGTTTTTCAAACCGGCGACGGCAAATGGGTAGTGAACTGTAAAAGTTTGAGGGTTGTTGGAACAAATCGGTGGTTGGATGTGACCGTCCCTATCGAAGGTAAGTTCATGCCAAAGGGCACCGATGTCATGGTGCATTCAGTTGGTATCGATGCTTCCGGGCAACAAGAAATCCCAGGTACCCAGTTCTTTGAAGAGTACAGGGTCACTGGCCAAGAGGCGGGTGGGCATTTCGAGGTGCAGGTACCGTACGAGCCCTTTATCAAAAAAATTCAGCCACCGCAGAATTCTGGCCTACGCTCTGGACATGTCAGGATCTGGTACGCCTTCAAGATAAATGGCAATCCGATCAAGTCTCATGAGTTTTTTCATGAAGTGAGGTTGCTCGATTCTACTGGTCGTTACTGCGAAGGAACGCCAACATAGTTGTTTATCTTGCCCCGAAACAGCTGCAAGCCTGTTCAGGGCGGGACAGCAGACATAAAAAAGGGAGACCCGAGGGTCTCCCTTTTTCATTGGCGCTTGAGCGTTAGAACAGCACGCGGCAACGGATGGTGCCTTTGATGTGTTGCAGCTTCTCTTGCGCCAGGTCCGAGTATTCGGCGTCGACGTCGATCACGACGTAGCCGACTTTCTCGTTGGTCTGCAGGAACTGACCGGAAATGTTGATACCGTTTTCGGCGAAGACCTTGTTGATCTCGCTGAGTACACCCGGAATGTTTTCGTGGATGTGCAGCAGACGGTGCTTGCCAGGGTGAGCCGGCAGGGCCACTTCAGGGAAGTTCACGGACGATACCGACGTACCGTTGTCGCTGTACTTGACCAGTTTCTCTGCCACTTCCAGACCGATGTTGGCCTGTGCTTCGGCGGTGGAGCCGCCGATGTGCGGGGTCAGGATCACGTTGTCCAGGCCACGCAGCGGGCTTTCGAACTCTTCGTCGTTGGAGCGTGGCTCCACCGGGAATACGTCGATGGCGGCGCCGATCAGGTGCTTGTCCTTGATCGCGTCCGCCAGGGCGTCCAGTTCGACCACAGTACCGCGAGCGGCGTTGATCAGGATGCCGCCTTTCTTGATGGCGCGGATTTCCTTCTCGCCCATCATCCACTGGGTAGCGGCGGTTTCCGGTACGTGCAGCGAGACGATGTCGGACATCGCCAGCAACTCGTGCAGATTGCCGACCTGAGTGGCGTTACCCAGTGGCAGCTTGGTAATGGTGTCGTAGAAGTACACCTGCATGCCCAGGCCTTCAGCCAGAACCGACAGTTGAGTACCGATCGAGCCATAACCGACGATACCCAGCTTCTTGCCGCGGATTTCGAAAGAGTTGGCCGCGCTCTTGATCCAGCCGCCACGGTGGCAGGATGCGTTCTTCTCAGGAATGCCGCGCAGCAGCAGGATCGCTTCAGCCAGCACCAGCTCGGCCACCGAACGGGTGTTGGAGTACGGTGCGTTGAAGACAGCGATGCCGCGTTCGCGAGCAGCGTTGAGGTCGACCTGGTTGGTGCCAATGCAGAAACAGCCAACAGCTACCAGTTTCTTCGCGTGATCGAAGATTTCTTCAGTCAGTTGAGTGCGGGAGCGAATGCCGATGAAGTGCGCATCAGCGATCTTTTCCTTCAGCTGGGCTTCCGGCAGAGAACCTGTCAGGTACTCGATGCTGGTGTAGCCCGCCGCCTTGAGGACGTCGACAGCCGATTGGTGGACGCCTTCGAGAAGAAGGAACTTGATCTTGCTCTTATCGAGAGAAGTCTTGCTCATCTGCGTAAACCTGTGTCCCGGAGAAAAATGGCAGGGAATCGGACAGCGTGAGCTGACCCGGACGGCAGGAAAGCCGTCACCGCAGAACAGCCTTTGGGCACTATCCTGCGGGGGCGGTATGCTAGCATATGCACCCCGCAAACACTCATTCCTGCGACGTGAAGCGTACTCAGGATGACCATGAATTGTTCGAGAGTTCTGTCGATGACCAATCCCGCCCTGATTGAAGAGCTGAAGACCCTGGTTGAGCCTGGCAAGGTGCTGACCGATGCCGACTCCCTGAATGCTTACGGTAAGGATTGGACCAAGCATTTCGCCCCGGCCCCGACGGCCATCGTGTTTCCCAAGACCACCGAGCAGGTCCAGGCCATCGTCCGTTGGGCGAATGAGCACAAGATTGCGCTGGTGCCGTCGGGCGGACGCACCGGGCTGTCCGCTGCTGCCGTGGCGGCGAATGGCGAAGTGGTGGTTTCCTTCGACTATATGAACCAGATCCTCGACGTGAACCTGACCGACCGTACTGCGGTCTGCCAGCCAGGCGTGGTCACTGAACAACTGCAAAATCGTGCCGAAGAGCACGGTTTGTACTATCCGGTGGACTTCGCTTCCGCAGGTTCGAGCCAGATTGGCGGCAATATCGGCACCAATGCCGGCGGGATCAAGGTTATTCGCTACGGCATGACCCGTAACTGGGTTGCCGGCATGAAAGTCGTGACCGGCAAGGGCGACCTGCTGGAACTGAACCGCGACCTGATCAAGAACGCCACCGGCTACGACATGCGCCAGCTGTTCATCGGCGCCGAAGGTACCTTGGGTTTTGTGGTCGAAGCGACCATGCGCCTTGATCGCGCCCCGAAAAACCTCACCGCGATGGTCCTCGGCACTGCCGATTTCGACTCGATCATGCCGGTGCTGCACGCGTTCCAGAGCAAGCTCGACCTGACCGCGTTCGAATTTTTCTCCGACAAGGCCCTGGCCAAAGTCCTCGCGCGCGGCGATGTGCCGGCGCCGTTCGAATCCGATTGCCCGTTCTACGCGCTGCTGGAATTCGAAGCGACCACCGAAGAAGTGGCCAACCATGCGCTGGAAACCTTCGAGCACTGCGTCGAAGAAGGCTGGGTGCTGGATGGCGTGATGAGCCAGAGCGAATCGCAACTGCAAAACCTCTGGAAGCTGCGCGAATACATCTCCGAGACCATTTCCCACTGGACGCCGTACAAGAACGACATTTCGGTCACTGTGTCGAAAGTCCCGGCATTCCTGAAAGAAATCGACGCGATCGTCGGTGAACACTACCCGGATTTCGAAATCGTCTGGTTCGGCCACATCGGCGACGGCAACCTGCACTTGAACATCCTCAAGCCAGAGAACCTCAGCAAGGACGAGTTCTTCGCCAAGTGCGCGACCGTCAACAAGTGGGTGTTCGAAACCGTCGAGAAGTACAACGGCTCGATCTCCGCCGAGCACGGCGTGGGCATGACCAAGCGTGATTACTTGACCTACAGCCGTTCGCCGGTTGAGATCGAGTACATGAAAGCGGTCAAGGCGGTGTTCGATCCGAACGGCATCATGAACCCGGGCAAGATCTTCGCTGTTTGAAGTCGCTGTCCCTGATGAATCAATAAGGCAGGAGTCGGTAATGAGCTATCAGCACCAGTATGTCGACGGTACACGTATTCATTTCCCGGTCGGGAAAGTGGTGTGCATCGGGCGTAACTACGCCGAACACGCCAAGGAACTGGATAACCCGGTGCCGACCGAGCCGCTGTTGTTCATCAAGCCGGGCAGTTGCGTGGTCGCGCTGGAAGGTGGTTTTGCGATTCCGACCGAGCGTGGCTCGGTGCATTACGAGGCAGAAATCGCGGTGCTGATCGGCAAACCATTGTCGACCACGCCGAGCCGCGAAGAAGTGCTGGACGCGATCTCCGGGTTCGCACCGGGGCTGGACCTGACCTTGCGCGACAAGCAGGCCGAGCTGAAAGCCAAAGGCCTGCCATGGGAAATCGCCAAGTCGTTCGACGGCGCCTGCGTGCTGGCGCCGTTCGTGGTCAGCAGCGAGTTCCCGGACCTGACCGACATCGGCATCCGCCTGACCATCAACGGTGAAGTTCGCCAGGACGGCAACAGCAGCTTGATGCTCAACCCGATCGTGCCAATGATCCAGCACATGGCAGGCTGCTTCTCGCTGCAAGCCGGTGACGTGATCATGACCGGCACTCCAGCTGGCGTCGGACCGCTGAACGTTGGCGATGAACTGGTGCTGGAACTGCCGGGCGCCGGCAGCTTCAAGAGCAGTGTTCGCTAAACCGCAAAACCTGGTCCTGATCGTGCTCTTCGCCGCAGTCGTGGCGTTGGGCGCGGCCGGGCAACATTATCGTTTGTTCGAGCGTGGCTGGTTCAACCTGCAAGCCTGGTTGCATCCGGCCGACGGCCAGTCCATGGCACTCAACGATTACCAGGTGGTTGTCGAGGCGAAGGTCATTGACGGGCTGAGCGCTGACGTTTCGGCGCTGACTTTCGATCCGGTGCGCAACAGCCTGTTCACCGTGACCAATAAAAAACCCGAGCTGATCGAGTTGTCCCTCGATGGACGAATCCTGCGCCGCGTGACGCTGATCGGGTTTGGCGACCCGGAAGCGGTGGAGTTCATCAGTGCTGATACCTATGTGATCGCCGATGAATATCAGCAGCGCTTGATCAAGATTCATCTGAAGGATGAAACGACGTTTCTGGATGCTGCGGAAGCCGAGCAGTTGGCCCTTGGCGTGCACATGAGCAGCAATAAGGGCTTTGAAGGCCTGGCCTACGATTCGGTGGGCAAGCGGTTGTTCGTCGCCAAGGAACGCGACCCGATGCTGATCTACGAAGTGCAGGGCTTCCCGCATTACAATCCCGAGAAGTCCTATGCGGTGCACGTGGTCAACAACCCCAAGCGCGATGCCGGGCTGTTCGTGCGCGACCTGTCGAGCCTGCAATATGACAAGCGCAGCGGCCATTTGCTGGCGCTGTCGGATGAGTCGCATCTGGTGCTGGAACTGGATATCGACGGTAGGCCGTTAAGCACGATGTCACTGAACATTGGGCGTCAGGGTTTACAGAAGACGGTGCCACAAGCGGAGGGGATCGCCATGGACGGCAGCGGCACGATGTACCTGGTCAGCGAGCCAAACCTGTTTTATGTCTTCAAAAAGCCACAGCCCTGACAAACACCGCAAAACCAATGTGGGAGCGGGCTTGCTCGCGAAGGGGCCATCACATTCAACATCATCGTTGACTGTTACACCGCTTTCGCGAGCAAGCCCGCTCCCACAGGTTTTGTGTTTGCCTTACTCGGCGCGCAGGGTCTTCACGCCTTCGCTCGTGCCCAGCAACAACAAGTCTGCCGGACGGGCAGCGAACAGGCCGTTGGTGACCACGCCGACGATGGCGTTGATTTGAGTCTCGAGCTCGACCGGGTTGGTGATCTGCATGTTGAACACGTCGAGGATGATGTTGCCGTTGTCGGTCAGTACGCCTTCACGGTAAACCGGATCGCCGCCCAGTTTCACCAGCTCGCGGGCCACGTGGCTGCGGGCCATCGGGATCACTTCGACCGGCAATGGGAAAGCGCCCAGGACCGGCACCAGTTTGCTGGCGTCGGCGATGCAGATGAACGTCTTGGCCACGGCTGCAACGATCTTCTCGCGGGTCAGGGCTGCGCCACCGCCCTTGATCAGGTTCAGGTGCTCGTCGCTTTCATCGGCGCCATCGACATAGAACTCCAGGTCGCTGACGGTGTTGAGCTCATACACCGGAATCCCGTGGGCCTTGAGGCGCGCGGCGGTGGCTTCGGAGCTGGCAACCGCGCCGTCGAACGCGCCCTTGTGCAGGGCCAGTGCGTCGATGAAGCAGTTGGCGGTGGAGCCGGTGCCGACCCCGACGATGCTCTTGTCGTCGAGTTTTGGAAGGATGAAATCGACGGCGGCCTGAGCCACTGCCTGTTTGAGTTGATCCTGGGTCATGCGGGCTCCGAGGTGCCAAAGGGGAACGAAAGGCCTAATGCCTGTCAGTTAAGGCACAAACCTGTGGGAGCGAGCTTGCTCGCGATGACGGCATAACATTCAACATCAATGTTGACTGATCCACCGCTATCGCGAGCAAGCTCGCTCTCACATGGATTGCGCTTAACTGACTGGCATTGGAACGAAAGGCCCGCATTATAGCTCCATGCCTGGCTAAATCCTCTGGATTCGTGTGGTCGCCCGAGCAAAAGCCGGGTTAGACTCCTTGGCCCTGCCCAACCCGCTCAGTGATGCTTTCCGATGCTCGAACAGTACGTCAAAAAGATCCTCACCTCGCGCGTTTATGACGTTGCCGTAGAAACCCCATTGCAGACTGCTCGCCAGCTCTCCGAGCGGCTGGGCAACAAGATCTGGCTCAAGCGCGAAGACTTGCAGCCGGTGTTCTCGTTCAAGATTCGCGGCGCTTACAACAAGCTGACCCAATTGAGCGATGAAGAGCGCGCCCGTGGCGTGGTCACAGCCTCCGCAGGTAACCATGCGCAGGGCCTGGCGCTCGCGGCCAAGGTGTTGGGCGTGAAAGCGACCATCGTCATGCCCAAGACCACCCCTGAGATCAAGGTCGAAGGCGTGCGTTCACGCGGCGGCAAAGTGGTGCTGCACGGGGATTCCTTCCCGGAAGCCCTGGCCTATTCGCTGAAACTGGTCGACGAAAAGGGTTACGTCTACATCCACCCTTACGATGATCCGCACACCATTGCCGGGCAGGGTACCGTGGCGATGGAGATTCTGCGCCAGCACCCGGGCCCGCTCGATGCGATTTTCGTCCCGGTGGGCGGTGGCGGCCTGATCGCCGGGATCGCCGCGTACGTGAAGTACCTGCGGCCCGAGATCAAGATCATCGGCGTCGAGCCGGACGACTCCAACTGCCTGCAGGCGGCCATGGCGGCCGGTGAGCGCGTGGTTCTGCCGACCGTCGGGCTCTTTGCCGATGGCGTGGCAGTGGCGCAGATCGGCCAGCACACCTTCGATATCTGCAAGGATTACGTCGATGAAGTGATCACTGTCAGCACTGACGAGATCTGTGCGGCGATCAAGGATATCTACGACGATACCCGCTCGATCACCGAGCCTGCCGGTGCTTTGGGCGTAGCGGGGATCAAGAAGTACGTCGAGTTGCGCGGTGTAACCGGGCAGACCCTGGTGGCCATCGATTCCGGCGCCAACGTCAACTTCGATCGCCTGCGCCACGTTGCTGAACGCGCCGAGCTGGGTGAGGGCCGCGAAGCGATCATCGCCGTGACCATCCCGGAGAAACCGGGCAGCTTCAAGGCGTTCTGCGAAGCGATCGGCAAACGCCAGATCACCGAATTCAACTACCGCTACAACACCGGCAGCGAAGCGCACATCTTTGTTGGCGTGCAGACGCACCCGGAAAACGATCCACGCAGTGCGCTGCTCACCAGTCTGACCGAGCAGGGCTTCCCGGTGCTCGACCTGACCGACAACGAACTGGCCAAGTTGCACATTCGCCACATGGTGGGCGGTCGTGCGGCGCAGGTCGTCGATGAAGTGGTGTTGCGCTTCGAGTTCCCGGAGCGTCCGGGAGCCTTGTTCAACTTTCTCAACAAGCTCGGCGGGCGCTGGAATATCTCGATGTTCCACTACCGCAACCACGGCGCGGCCGATGGTCGGGTGGTCGCCGGTCTGCAAGTGCCGCATGAAGAGCGTCATCTGGTGCCGGCGGCACTGGCGGAAATCGGTTACCCGTATTGGGATGAGAGCGACAACCCGGCGTATAAGCTGTTCCTCGGCTGAGCGTCTACGCTGATGGTCAGTCCATAAGGAAAACGAACAATGGAAACGTTAACCGCCCTGAAAATGGCGCATGTCCTGGCAACAGTGTTGTTGCTGGTCGGTGCGCTGGGCCTGGCGATCTGGGTCTGGCACACGCGGCGTAACGGCGATGTGACGGCGCACGCGCGCACCTTGCAGCGCCCATGGGTGTTTGTCTGGTTGGTGATGGGCCTGGCCTTGCTGAGCATGCCGTTCACCGGATGGTGGATGGTGCACCTGGTGGGCTGGCCGCTGGGGCAGATGTGGATTCTGGCTTCCAGCGTGACCTACACAGCCGGTGCGCTGGCGATGTTCTGGCTGCTGGTGCGGCTTAACAAGCTGCGTACTGAGCCGGGTGGCAATGGCAAGTTTACGTTTGCCTTGGCAGTGTTCAGCTTTGTTTGCTTTATCGCGATTGCCGGGTTGATGGGCGCTAAACCGGTTTAAGGCTTGAAACCGAGTCGACCCCATCGCGAGCAAGCTCGCTCCCACAGGGGATTTGCGTCGATCACAGATCCAGTGTGGGAGCGAGCTTGCTCGCGATGGCGATTTCAGTCACGCAACGACATGATCGGCCAGCCACGCTTCTGTGCCTCGGCCCGCAAGTTCGGGTCCGGGTCCACGGCCACCGGGTTTGCCACTTCCTCCAGAAGGGCCAGGTCATTCATCGAATCGCTATAGAAGTAGCTGTCTTCGAGCGACATACCGGTCTCTTCCAGCCAACGATTCAAGCGTGTCACCTTGCCTTCACGGAAGCACGGTACGTCAGTGCTGCGTCCGGTGTAGCGGCCGTCGACCATTTCGCATTCGGTGGCAATCAGGGTTTCGACACCCAGGCGCTGGGCAATCGGCCCGGTGACAAAACGGTTGGTGGCGGTGATGATCACCAGTTTGTCGCCGGCAGCCCGGTGCCTGGCCAACAACTCGAGTCCCTTGGACAATACGATCGGTTCGATGCAGTCGCGCATGTAGTCGCGGTGCCATTCGTCCAGCAGGGTCATCTCGGTCCGACCGAGGATTTCCAGGCAAAAGTTCAGGTACTCGGCCTGGTCCAGCTTGCCGGCCAGGTAGTCCTGGTAGAACTCATCGTTGCGCGTTTTGTAGGCGACGGCGTCGAGCAAGCCGCGTTCGCACAGGTAATCGCCCCATGCGTGATCGCTGTCGCCGCCCAAAAGTGTGTTGTCCAAGTCGAATAAAGCCAGACGCATTTGCAGTTACTCGCTGAAAAGTCTGTAAAAAGGCCTCCAGAATACGGTCTTTTCACAAGAGTGCACATAAGGTAGGAAGCTTCGTTGCCGCCTTCACGACCTTTGTGGAACAATGCGACGACATGCGTTTGCGAGGTTGTTGCCGTGATCGACCCCGATGGTTTCCGCCCCAATGTCGGGATCATTCTCACGAATGATGCCGGCCAGGTGCTATGGGCTCGCCGTATCAATCAAGATGCCTGGCAGTTTCCTCAAGGTGGTATCAACCCTCAGGAGACGCCCGAAGACGCCTTGTACCGCGAGTTGAACGAAGAAGTGGGTCTGGAGCGCGAAGATGTTGAAATTCTCGCCTGCACCCGGGGCTGGTTGCGCTATCGTTTGCCGCAACGCCTGGTCAGAACGCACAGCCAACCGCTGTGCATCGGCCAGAAACAGAAGTGGTTTCTCCTGCGCCTGGTCTCCAACGAGCAGCGGGTGCGGATGGATTTGACCGGTAAACCGGAGTTCGATGGCTGGCGCTGGGTCAGTTATTGGTATCCGTTGGGCCAGGTGGTGACATTCAAGCGCGAGGTTTATCGCCGCGCTCTCAAAGAGCTTGCCCCGCGCCTTTTAGCGCGCGACTGACGACGGAGTTCGACCCCGAGCCATGCTCAATACGCTGCGCAAGATCGTCCAGGAAGTTAACTCCGCCAAGGATCTCAAGGCGGCGTTGGGGATTATTGTGTTGCGCGTCAAAGAGGCCATGGGCAGCCAGGTCTGCTCGGTCTACCTGCTCGACCCCGAAACCAACCGCTTCGTGCTGATGGCCACCGAGGGCTTGAACAAGCGCTCGATCGGCAAGGTCAGCATGGCGCCCAACGAAGGTCTGGTTGGCCTGGTCGGCACGCGTGAAGAACCCCTCAACCTCGAAAACGCCGCGGATCACCCGCGCTATCGCTACTTCGCCGAAACCGGTGAAGAGCGTTATGCCTCGTTCCTCGGCGCCCCGATCATTCACCACCGCCGCGTTGTCGGCGTGTTGGTCATCCAGCAAAAAGAACGTCGCCAGTTCGACGAAGGTGAGGAAGCCTTCCTGGTGACCATGAGCGCCCAGCTCGCGGGCGTTATCGCCCACGCCGAGGCCACCGGTTCGATCCGTGGTCTGGGGCGTCAGGGCAAGGGCATTCAGGAAGCAAAGTTTGTCGGCGTACCCGGTTCGCCCGGTGCGGCGGTCGGTACCGCGGTGGTCATGTTGCCGCCGGCCGATCTGGACGTGGTGCCTGACAAGGCCATCGCTGACATCGAAGCAGAGCTGGGGCTGTTCAAGACCGCCATCGAAGGCGTGCGCGCTGACATGCGCGCGCTGTCCGCCAAGCTCGCCACGCAATTGCGGCCGGAAGAGCGGGCGCTGTTCGATGTCTACCTGATGATGCTCGACGACGCTTCGCTGGGCAGCGAAGTGACCACCGTGATCAAGACCGGTCAGTGGGCCCAGGGCGCACTGCGTCAGGTGGTCACCGATCACGTCAACCGTTTCGAATTGATGGACGACGCCTACCTGCGTGAGCGCGCCTCGGACGTCAAAGACCTTGGCCGACGCCTGCTGGCTTACCTGCAGGAAGAACGTCAGCAGACGCTGGTCTATCCCGACAACACCATTCTGATCAGCGAAGAATTGACGCCGGCGATGCTCGGCGAGGTGCCGGAAGGCAAGCTGGTGGGGTTGGTGTCGGTACTCGGTTCCGGCAACTCCCACGTGGCGATCCTGGCGCGAGCCATGGGTATCCCGACGGTGATGGGTCTGGTCGACCTGCCGTATTCCAAGGTCGACGGCATTCAGATGATCGTCGACGGCTACCACGGCGAGGTCTACACCAACCCGAGCGACGTGCTGCGCAAGCAATTCGCCGACGTGGTCGAAGAAGAGAAACAACTGGCCTTGGGGCTGGATGCACTGCGCGACTTGCCGTGTGTGACGATCGACGGCCACCGCATGCCGCTGTGGGTCAACACCGGCTTGCTGGCGGATGTGGCGCGGGCGCAGAAGCGCGGTGCCGAAGGCGTAGGCCTGTACCGCACCGAAGTGCCGTTCATGATCAATCAGCGCTTCCCGAGCGAAAAGGAGCAGCTGGCGATTTATCGCGAGCAACTCGCGGCCTTCCACCCGCAACCGGTGACCATGCGCAGCCTGGACATCGGCGGCGACAAGTCACTGTCGTACTTCCCGATCAAGGAAGACAACCCGTTCCTCGGCTGGCGCGGGATTCGCGTGACCCTCGACCACCCGGAAATCTTCCTGGTACAGACCCGCGCCATGCTCAAGGCCAGCGAAGGCCTGAACAACCTGCGCATTTTGCTGCCGATGATCTCTGGCACGCATGAACTGGAAGAAGCCCTGCACCTGATTCACCGCGCCTGGGGTGAAGTGCGCGACGAAGGCACTGACGTGCCGATGCCGCCAGTTGGCGTGATGATCGAAATTCCGGCAGCGGTGTATCAGACCAAGGAACTGGCACGGCAGGTGGACTTCCTGTCGGTCGGTTCCAACGACCTGACCCAATACCTGCTGGCCGTGGACCGTAACAACCCGCGGGTAGCCGATCTTTACGACTACCTGCACCCGGCGGTGCTGCAAGCCCTGCAAACCGTGGTGCGCGATGCACATGCCGAAGGCAAGCCGGTGAGTATCTGCGGCGAGATGGCCGGTGATCCGGCAGCAGCGGTGCTGTTGATGGCGATGGGCTTCGACAGCCTGTCGATGAACGCCACCAACTTGCCGAAAGTGAAGTGGATGCTGCGCCAGATCAACCTGAGCTGGGCCAGGGATCTGCTTGCCGAGCTGATGACCATCGACAACCCGCAGGTGATCCACAGCTCGCTGCAACTGGCGCTGAAGAACCTCGGGTTGGCGCGGATGATCAATCCGGCGGCGATCAAGCCTCTCTAAAGCGCTGACGGCCTCATCGCGAGCAAGCTCGCTCCCACATTGGACCTGCTGTGAACACACTATTTGTGAACACCGAAGACCCAATGTGGGAGCGAGCTTGCTCGCGATGAGGCCGGTTCAGGCAGCACAAAGCTAAAGCCTGATCTCAACTTCCCCAAGATGCCCGCCATACGGCCCGAAACTCCTTTCAACCATCAGCCGCGTCCCATCCGCCCGCACAATCAGCCCGGTACTCGCTCGGGTGCCATACGTGGGGCTGGCAATAAACACGCTCGACAACAAACTCTCGGTCGCCAGCCCAACCCCGGTATCCGGCAAGTCGGCGAATGGCGCCGTTTGCGGGTCGCCTAAAAGGGCCAGCAAGGCCTGTGGCTGCGGGTCGCTCAGTACTTCACTCAACGCCGTCTTGGCCTTGAGCACTTTCGGCCACGGCGTATCCAGCCCGGCATTCGACAACCCATGGATCCCTGATTGCAGTTTGACGGGTCCAGGCTCCCGCGCGTTGTAATGCCACAACTCATGGCGATTACCGACCAGCAGGTTAAACCCGGCATATTCCGGTGATCTGTCGACAACGTCGGCCAAATACTCAGCAATGGGCAAATTGCCGGTGAGAAAACGCGCCACTAGCTCGCCCCGCGATTTGCGTGCCGGTGGTTGGTGCGGGTCGCGGATGTTGGTCAATGCGGCAAAGCGCCCGTCGGCACCAATGCCCAGCCAGGTGCCCCCTGCCTCCAGGTCGCGCCCGGCGTAAACCTGCGGCGCTTCAGGCCATTGCGCCAGGGGCAGGCTGGGGCGCGCATAAAACTCGTCGCGGTTAGCCGCAACGATCAGCGGTGTTGCGTGATCCGGCCGCCAGGCGAAGACGATCAAGCACATGGGGTTATCCCTCTTGGCTTTTTTGCCCACTTTACGCATAGAGCTGGCGGGTATCCATCGCCATCCAGTGGAGCTTGAGGCCATGCATCCGTTACCATGCCGCACTTATTTCGGGGGGCAGTCATGGAATTTCCGCTCTATCTACTGCTGGGTGCCTGCGCCGGCGTGCTGGCCGGGCTGTTTGGGGTGGGTGGCGGGATCATCATCGTCCCGGTACTGGTGTTCAGTTTTACCTTGCAGGGTTTTGATGTGTCGGTGCTGACCCATCTGGCCGTCGGTACGTCGTTGGCGACGATCATCTTCACGTCGGTCAATGCGGTGCGCGAACATCATCTGAAAGGCGCGGTGCGCTGGCCGATTTTTGTCTGGATGACTGTCGGGATTCTGATCGGTGCGGGTTTTGGTGCGCTGACGGCCGAAGCCATCTCGGGACCGCATTTGCAGAAAATCATCGGCGTGTTCGCGTTGATCATTGCCTTGCAACTGGCACTGGAGGTCAAGCCCAAGGCCAGCCGAACAGTGCCAGGCAAATTCGGTCTGACCCTGGCCGGCAGTGTGATCGGCTGGGCTTCGGCGATTTTCGGGGTCGGTGGCGGTTCGCTGACGGTGCCGTTTCTGACCTGGCGCAGCGTGCCGATGCAGCAAGCCGTGGCCACCTCTTCGGCCTGCGGTCTGCCGATTGCGCTCGTCAGTGCATTAAGTTTCATGATTCTGGGCTGGCACGATCCACGCTTGCCGGCTCATAGTCTCGGGTTCGTTTATTTACCGGCGCTGCTGGGCATTGCCCTGACCAGCATGGTCTTTGCCCGCATCGGTGCGCGACTGGCCCACAAGCTGTCGCCGCGGTTGCTGAAAAGACTGTTTGCCGCGTTGCTGTTTTGCGTGGGTTTGAGCTTTTTGCTGTGAGCTCTTTTTGCCAGGAGCGGCGACGCAATCCTGGCTTAATCCCGGCGTGGCACGGTCGCGCCAGGAATTTTACGTTTCAACTCTAACGAGGAGTCGCAATGCTGCCTTACCCGCAGATTGACCCGGTGGCCCTGGCCATCGGCCCGCTGAAAATCCACTGGTACGGCCTGATGTACCTGGTCGGCATCGGCGGCGCCTGGCTGCTGGCGTCGCGACGGTTGAACCGTTTCGACCCGACCTGGACCAAGGAGAAACTCTCCGACATGGTCTTCTGGATGTCGATGGGTGTGATTGTCGGCGGCCGATTGGGTTATGTGCTGTTTTACGATCTGAGTGCTTACCTGGCCAACCCGACGCTGATTTTTGAAGTGTGGAAGGGCGGCATGTCGTTCCACGGCGGGTTCATCGGCGTAATGCTGGCGGCCCTGTGGTTCGGTAGAAAGAACGGCAAGTCGTTCTTCCAGCTGATGGACTTCGTCGCGCCGATGGTGCCGATCGGCCTGGGTGCCGGGCGTATCGGTAACTTCATCAACGCCGAGTTGTGGGGCAAGCCGACCGACCTGCCGTGGGCAATGATCTTCCCGCCGTTCAGCGATCCGGCACAGCTGCCGCGTCACCCGTCGCAGTTGTATCAGTTCGCGCTGGAAGGCGTGGCGCTGTTCCTGATCCTCTGGTTGTTCTCGCGCAAGCCGCGGCCGACCATGGCCGTGTCCGGGATGTTCACGCTGTTCTACGGTATTTTCCGATTCATCGTCGAATTCGTCCGCGTGCCGGATGCACAACTGGGCTATCTGGCCTGGAACTGGCTGACCATGGGCCAGGTCCTCTGCGTACCGATGGTCCTGGCCGGTCTGTTCCTGATCTGGCTGGCTTATCACCGTGCCCCGGCGGCTCCGGTTGCCCCGACTGCTTAAGCCGTCGCGCTCTACATTCGAACCCCGGGGCGACGGCCCCCGGGTTCAAGGACACAGGTAACTCATGAAGCAATATCTCGATCTGGTCGCCCACGTCATCAAGAACGGCACCAAGCAAGCCAACCGCACTGGCGTGAACACCATCAGCTTTCCTGGCGCGATGCTGCGCTATGACCTGAAAGAAGGTTTCCCGGCAATCACTACCCGCAAGATGGCGTTCAAATCGGCCATCGGCGAGATGGTCGGTTTCCTGCGGGGCGTGAACAACGCGGCTGAATTCCGGGCATTGGGCTGCAAGGTCTGGGACCAGAATGCCAATGAAAACGCCCAATGGCTGGCCAACCCGTTCCGTCAGGGCGAAGACGACCTGGGTGAAATCTACGGTGTGCAATGGCGCAAATGGCCGGCGTACAAGCAGATCCCGCTCAGCAATCAGGCCGCTATCGAGCAGACGTTGAGCCAGGGTTATCGGCAGATCGCTGAAGGCGAAGAAGACGGCCAGGCCTATGTGGTGCTGTACAAGGCGATCGACCAGATTCGCCAGTGCGTCGACACCATCATCAAGGACCCGGGCAGCCGGCGTATCCTGTTCCACGGCTGGAACTGCGCCCAGCTCGATGAAATGGCGCTGCCGCCGTGCCATCTGCTGTATCAGTTCCACCCGAACGTCGAGACCAAAGAGATTTCCCTGACGCTCTACATCCGCTCCAACGACCTGGGCCTGGGCACGCCGTTCAACCTCACCGAAGGTGCCGCGCTGTTGAGCCTGATCGGTCGCCTGACCGGTTACACACCGCGCTGGTTCACCTATTTCATCGGTGACGCCCACGTCTACGAAAACCACCTGGACATGCTCAACGAACAGCTCAAGCGCGAGCCGTTCCCGATGCCCAAACTGGTGATTTCCGACCGCGTGCCGGAGTTCGCCAAGACCGGCGTGTACCAGCCGGAGTGGCTGGAGCAGATCGAGCCGAGCGATTTCTCGCTGGAAGGTTACGAACACCACGCGCCGATGACCGCGCCAATGGCGGTCTAAATACCTCCCGCCCTGATCGTTCCCACGCTCTGCGTGGGAATGCCGCCATGGACGCTCCGCGTCTGCCGTTAAAGCGTGGCGCAGAGCGTCACAGGATGCATTCCCACGCAGAGCGTGGGAACGATCAACGATCAAGCGTCAGCGCCGCGAATCTAAAAACCTACATGTCAGAAAATTCATCTCCCGGGGAAAGGGCCGATAAATAGCGCCCTATAGGATGAGCTCCAGTCAGGCCAATACAGGGTCTGGCAGAACCCAACTACTGGAGAGTTCCCGATGAAATCCCTGAAAGCTTTTTTGGTCGTTTCCCTGATGTGCGCTTCTGTGGCTGCGATGGCAGAAGGCGGTGGCGATAAGGTTCAGGCTCGAATGGACGCCGCACGTGATGTAGCGATGGTTCACTATCAGCAAGCTGAACATGCGCAGGCTGTAGCGAGCAGTCAGAAAGCCCAGTCCGACACTGTCGAACGCTCGAATTGACGGCGGGTTTTACCAAGTTGCTGACATGCCGTGTGGCGGCAGAACTTGTGGCAAAACAGGTGTCAAACGCCGAGGCCCGGATGGCGGGGTACTCCGACTGTCCGGGCGATTGCAATTAGCAAGATAGGGACCGCTCAGCGTGTGATCGCGGTGCGGGGTTTTCTGATGATCTGAATGGCGTCTATTTGTGGAAGAACTCAATCGCAGCCTGTTCCTGGCAATCAACGCCAGTGCAGATGCCTCGGCGCCCATGCGGTCTTTGGCGATGTTTCTGGCACAGTGGCTGATCTTCTGTGTACCGCTTTTGCTGGCCGGATTGTGGTTGCGAGGCACACGCCGGCAGCGGGCGGTAGCGCTCACTGCGACGCTCAGTATCGTCTTCGCGCTGGGCTGCAATCTGCTGATCAGCAGCCTTTGGTTTCACCCACGTCCCTTCATGCTGGGGTTGGGGCAAAATTTCCTGGCGCATGTCGCTGAATCATCTTTTCCCAGCGACCACGCCACGGTGATGTTTGCGCTAGCCTTTGGGTTGATACTGGCCTCGCTGCGCAAGCTGGGCCTGCTGGTGTTGTTGCTGGGGGCGTTGGTTGGCTGGGCGCGTGTCTACCTGGGCGTGCACTTTCCATTCGATATCGCCGGGTCGTTACTGGTTTCGCTGATCAGCGCCTGGCTGGTCAAGCAAGTGCTGGACTGGAGACAACTGGGCGAGCGTCTGCTCGACGTTGTTGAACGTCTGTACCAGCGAATATTTCCGGCACTCGCCCGGCGCACTATGCACTGATAGGGTCCGGTCATCGCCTTCGACAGGGCCTTGGAGCACGACAGGATGAACACGTGAATCAGGTCAGATCGGAGTCTTTGCGTATTCCGCGAACCATTTGGGCCTTGGGCTTTGTCAGCCTGTTCATGGATGTTTCGTCCGAACTGGTGCACAGCCTGCTGCCGGTGTTTCTGGTCACGACCCTGGGCGCGAGCGCGCTGACCGTCGGCATCATCGAGGGCATCGCCGAGGCGACGGCGATGCTGGTCAAGGTCTTCTCGGGGGCGATCAGCGACTTTATCGGCCGGCGCAAAGGCCTGCTGTTACTCGGATACGGTTTGGCCGCATTGACCAAACCGTTATTCCCGCTGGCTCACTCGGTGGAAGTGGTGTTCACCGCGCGTTTTCTCGATCGTATCGGCAAAGGCATTCGCGGTGCGCCGCGCGATGCCCTGGTGGCGGATGTGGCTCCGCTGGAAATTCGCGGTGCGTGTTTCGGTTTGCGCCAATCGATGGACACCGTCGGCGCCCTTGTCGGTCCCGCACTGGCCATCGTGCTGATGCTTTGGCTCGCGGATATCCAGCAGGTGTTGTGGTTCGCCGTCATCCCGGCGGTCATTGCGGTGGCGCTGATTGTCACCGGGGTAAAAGAGCCTGAGCACGCGGCTGCCAAGCACACCTTTCGATCACCCATTCATTGGCGAGTCCTTCATGACTTCTCGTCCGGGTATTGGTGGGTGGTCGTCATCGGAGGCGTGTTTACGCTGGCGCGTTTCAGCGAGGCGTTTCTGGTATTGCGGGCGCAACAGACCGGGTTGTCAGCGGCCTGGGTGCCGTTGGTGATGGTGGTCATGTCGGGGTTCTATGCATTGTCCGCCTACCCGGCCGGTTGGTTGTCCGATCGCATCAGCCGCACGAAATTGCTCTGTCTCGGCATGGGGCTGCTGGTGCTGGCGGACCTGGTGCTCGCGCAAAGCCATTCGATCCTGACGATGATGCTGGGCGTGGCCCTGTGGGGGCTGCACATGGGATTCAGCCAAGGCATCCTCGCGACACTGGTTGCCGACACTGCCCCGAAAGAACTGAAGGGCACGGCGTTCGGCATTTTCAATCTGATCAGCGGCGTTTGCCTGCTAATTGCCAGTGTTCTCGCCGGCTGGCTGTGGCAAACCGTTGGCGCGCAAAGCACGTTCATCACCGGTGCAGTGCTGGCTGCATTAGCCATGCTTTTGTTGCTGATACGCCGGGCGGCTTAATGCCCGTGGCTTCGGCCGACATGAGAATGCTCGGCTTCGCTCGCCGCCACGCCACCGCTGACTTCCAGTTGCTGCAATATCCCGCACTGTTCAATATCCGGCTGTTCGCTGCAGCTATGGCGCAGTTCCAGTAGCTGTGTCTGCAAGGCCAGCAAGCCGTCGATCCGTGCCTTGACGTGGTGGATGTGCTCGTCGATCAGCGCGTTGACGCTTTCGCATTGATCCTGCGGGCTGTCGCGCAGGCTGAGCAGGCTGCGGATTTCTTCGAGGGTCATATCGAGGGTGCGGCAGTTGCGGATGAAGGTCAGGCGCTCGGTGTGGGCCTGGGTGTACAAACGGTAATTGCCTTCACTGCGGGCCGGTTCCGGCAACAGGCCTTCGCGCTCGTAGTAGCGGATGGTTTCGACCTGGCAGTCGGTCAGTTTCGCCAGTTCACCGATCTTCATTTCAATCATCTCCGATTGGCTGCTTGACCCTATAGTGGCTACAGGGTGTTCACTTGGCAACAGGCACCTTTTCGGACGCGACCTTATGAGCGATTCCCAGCACACCCACAAACCCCACGCTGATCACGATCACGATCACGATCACAGCCACGGGCAAAAGCTTCAGCCGGTTCAGAAACACGATCACGAAAGTGGCGGCGGTTCTTGCTGTTCCAGTGCGGCGGCGCTTTCATTGATCAAACTCAGTGAAACACCGACCGATGGCGCGCGCCTGAGCCGTTTTCGCATCGACGCCATGGACTGCCCGACCGAGCAGACGCTGATCCAGAACAAGCTCGGCAAGCTTGCGGGTGTGCAGCAACTGGAATTCAACCTGATCAACCGCATACTCGGCGTCACCCATGACCTGCCGACGACTGCGCCGATCATCGACGCTATCAAGTCCATCGGCATGCTGGCCGAGCCGATCGAGGAGGGCGCCAGCACGGATGACAGCCGTCCGGCGCCGGTGAAAAAGCCCTGGTGGCCGTTGGCGGTATCGGGTGTCGGTGCCTTGGCGGCCGAGGTGATTCACTTCACCAGCGCTGCGCCGACCTGGGTGGTGGCGATCATTGCGCTGATCTCGATCCTCAGCGGCGGTTTGGGCACCTACAAGAAGGGCTGGATTGCCCTGAAGAACCTCAACCTGAACATCAACGCGCTGATGAGCATCGCCGTAACCGGTGCGGTGTTGATCGGCCAGTGGCCGGAAGCGGCGATGGTGATGTTCCTGTTCACCGTGGCCGAGTTGATCGAAGCCAAATCCCTGGACCGCGCGCGCAATGCAATCAGTGGGCTGATGCAGATGACCCCGGAAAAGGTCACGGTGCAGCAGGAAGACGGGAGCTGGATCGAACGTGAAGCTAAAAGTATCGAGCTCGGTGCGCGGGTGCGGGTTCGTCCCGGTGAGCGCATTGGTCTGGACGGCGAAGTGCTGTCCGGCAGTTCGACCATCGATCAGGCGCCAATCACTGGTGAAAGCCTGCCCGTCGAGAAAACCGTCGGCGACAAAGTCTTCGCCGGGACCATCAACCAGGCCGGTTCGCTGGAATTCAAAGTGACCGCTGCGGCCAACAATTCGACCTTGGCGCGGATCATTCATGCCGTCGAAGCCGCCCAGGGTGCACGGGCGCCGACCCAGCGGTTCGTCGACCGCTTTTCGAAAATCTACACGCCGGTGGTGTTCGTTTTCGCCTTGGCCGTGGCGCTCATCCCGCCGCTGTTCATGGGCGCGGCCTGGTTCGACTGGATCTACCGCGCACTGGTGTTGCTGGTGGTCGCGTGCCCCTGCGCGCTGGTGATTTCCACCCCGGTGACCATCGTCAGCGGTCTGGCGGCGGCGGCGCGCAAAGGCATCCTGATCAAGGGCGGCGTCTACCTGGAGGGTGGTCACGAACTGGATTACCTGGCGCTGGACAAGACCGGCACGATCACCCATGGCAAACCGGTGCAGACCGATTATCTGTCCCTGGACCCCACCGTCGAAAACGCCGCGCAGATTCTGGCCGCCAGCCTCGCCGGACGTTCCGATCACCCGGTATCGCTGGCCATCGCCAATGCGGCTGTGGATAAACAGCTGACACTGCTCGCTGTGGATAACTTCGAAGCGCTGACCGGCCGTGGCGTGCGCGGTGAGATCAATGGTCAGGTTTACCACTTGGGTAACCACCGCTTGGTGGAAGAGCTGGGCCTGTGCTCGCCAGCCCTGGAAGAGAAACTGTTTGCCCTCGAAGAGCAGGGCAAAACCGTGGTACTGCTGCTCGACACCTCTGGCCCGCTGGCGCTGTTTGCAGTGGCCGATACGGTCAAGGCATCCAGCCGCGAAGCGATCCGGCAATTGCATGAACTGGGCATCAAGACCTTGATGCTGACCGGCGACAACCCGCACACCGCCCGGGCGATTGCCGCCCAGGTGGGTATCGATCAGGCGCAAGGCGACCTGCTGCCGACCGACAAGCTCAAGGCCATCGAAGGCTTGTACGCTAAAGGGCATCGGGTCGGGATGGTCGGCGATGGCATCAACGATGCGCCGGCGCTGGCCCGGGCGCAGATCGGTTTTGCCATGGCCGCCGCTGGCACCGATACCGCGATTGAGACTGCCGATGTCGCCCTGATGGACGATGATCTGCGCAAGATTCCGGTGTTTATCCGGCTGTCGCGGCAGACTTCGAATATCCTCACGCAAAATATCGCCCTGGCATTGATCATCAAGGCGATCTTTCTTGGGGTAACCTTCGTGGGTCTCGCCACCATGTGGATGGCGGTGTTTGCCGACATGGGCGTGGCCCTGCTGGTGGTGTTCAACGGTCTGCGCCTGTTGCGCAAATAATCAAGACGAGGGTTAAGTGCTGAGTGCCGAGCTGAAGGCTTTTTACATGGTCGCGCGATTGGGCAGCATTACCCTCGCGGCGAAAAAGCTCGGCCTGAGCCAACCCACGGTGACGACCCAGATTCGTCATCTGGAAAGTCAGTACTCGGTTGAATTGTTCTATCGCGGTGGTCGTCGGCTGACGGTCAGCGAGGATGGCGCACGGTTGTTGCCGATGGTCAAAACGCTGTTGCAGCAGGAAGCCGATATCGAGTTTTTCCTGCGCAACAGTGGCCAGGTTCAAGGCGTGCTGCGCATCGCCGCCACTGCGCCGTATTACATTCTCGATCTGGTGAAGACCTTCCGCGAGCGCCTGCCGCAAGTGGAAGTCTCGGTGGAAATCGGTAACTCCCAGCAGGTGCTCGAATCCCTTGAGGAATACCGGGTCGACATCGCCGCGTCATCGCAATTGCTCGAAGATTCGCGGTTGATCCGCCGCGTGCTGGGCAGCGATCCGCTGGTGCTGGCGGTGCACCGCAACCATCCGCTGGCGGTGCATGATCATGTGCCGCTGAGTGCTTTGGTCGGACACACCTTGCTGATGCGTGAAACCGGCTCGACCACCCGTCGTCTGACGGAAGAGTTGCTGGCAACCGCCGGAGTGAGTTTCGGCCCGTTGCTGGAGATCGGCAGCCGTGAGTCGATCCGTGAAGCAGTGCTGCGCAACATCGGCATCAGCATCATCGCCCGCCAGGAAGTGCCCCATGACCCGCAACTGCGGGTGTTGACGATCGAAAACGCGCCGCAGATCCCCGAATATCTGTACTGCCTCAAAGAGCGCAAAGGCGCACGCCTGCCGGCGGCGTTCCTTGGCCTGGCACAGGAAATGGCCCCGGTCTAAGACTTGCGTTGAATGTGCGGGCCTCATCGCGAGCAAGCTCGCTCCCACAGGTGACCGCGTTCCCATGTGGGAGCGAGCTTGCTCGCGATGGCGTCAGCCCATGCAACACATGACTTGAACCAAAATCCCCGAATACCACTATCGGCCGTTTTTGCCTCGCTGCCACAGGACGGACGCATTACCCACCTAGGATGGCCTTCATCTGCTTGATGAGGTCCGTCCATGAACCACCCGAACGCAACTGCCCAGGTCTTCCCCGGTGCGCCGATGAAGGTGCGCGGTATCGAGAAACGTTTTGGTGCGTTCACCGCGCTGGATAACGTTTCGCTGGATGTCGCCGCAGGCGAACTGGTGTGCCTGCTCGGGCCTTCCGGTTGCGGTAAAACCACCTTGCTGCGTTGCATCGCCGGCCTCGAACGCCAGGATCGCGGCGAGTTGTACTTGGGGGATCGAAACGTTTCCCTGCTGGCACCACAGGCTCGGGACTACGGCATTCTGTTCCAGTCCTACGCGCTGTTCCCCAACCTTACCGTCGAAGCCAACATTGCCTACGGCCTGGCCGGCAGTGGCCGCGAGGAAGTGCGCAAGCGCGTCGCGCAAATGCTTGAACTGGTGGGCCTGATCGGCAGTGAGAAGAAGTACCCCGGCCAATTGTCCGGCGGCCAGCAACAGCGCGTGGCACTGGCTCGGGCCTTGGCACCGGCGCCGTCACTGTTGCTGCTGGACGAACCGATGTCGGCCCTCGACGCGCGAGTTCGCGAGCACCTGTGCACCGAGTTGCGTCAATTGCAGCGCAACCTCGGCATCACCACCTTGATGGTCACCCACAACCAGGACGAGGCCATGCTGATGGCCGACCGCATCGCCGTGATGAACAACGGCAAGGTCGAGCAGTACGCCACGCCGCAGGAAATCTACAACCGACCGGCCACGCCGTTTGTTGCCGAGTTCGTCGGGCAGGGCAACTGGCTGCCATTCCAGCGCAGCAGTGATAGCCACGCGCAGGTCGGCGGGATGAATGTGCGTCTGGCCGACAACTCCGGCAAAGCCGCGTCGGGCCGACTGTTCTGCCGCCCGGAAGCGATCAGCGTCAACCCGCCGGTGCATGAAGAAAACCTGTTCCCGGCCAAGGTTCGCGAGATCACTTTTCTCGGCAATCGCTGCCGGATGAGCTTCGAACTCAATCAACTGCCGGGCCATGCGCTACTCGCCGAACTGGCGCCTGAAGCCATGCCACGCCTCGGCGCACAGGACATCATGGTCGCCTTGCCGCCGCGCAGCTTGCAGGTGTTTGCCTGATGAGCGAGCAGATCGCGCTGCCGATACCGCACAAGCAGGTTCGGCAGACTTCCCGCGCCGAAATCGGCGACCGGGTGTTTGTGGTCGGCGGCAAGGTCTTGCTGCTGTGCTTGCTCAGCGTCGCGGTGTTGATGCCGTTGCTGGCGATCTTCTGGCGCGGCTTCAGCAGCGACACCGGGCAGGGCGGCGGATTAGTTGCCGCCCGCGAACTGCTGACCAGCGACAACTTCCACTGGTTGCTGGGCAACAGCCTGAAAGTCTCTCTCAGCGTCGCGGCCATCGTCGTACCGTTGGCCTATCTGTTTGCCTACGCGCTGCAACGCACATTGATTCCCGGCAAGGCGATCTGGCGCGGCATGTCGCTGCTGCCGTTGATGGCGCCGTCGATGCTGCCCGGCATTGCGCTCGTGTACCTGTTCGGCAACCAGGGCATGTTGCGTGGGATGCTGTCGGACAACATCTACGGCTTCTGGGGCATTGTCCTCGGCGAAGTGATTTACACCTTTCCCCACGCCCTGATGATCCTGCTCTCGGCATTGTCCTTGGCGGATGCGCGTTTGTTCGACGCGGCGTCGAGCATGGGCGCCAGTCCGGCCAAGGCCTTTCGCAGCATCACCTGGCCGGCGACCCGGCAAGCAGTGTTCGCCGCGTTCTGTCTGGTGTTCACCCTGACCATCACCGACTTCGGTGTGCCGGTGGTGGTCGGTGGCGATTATCAAGTGCTGGCGCTGGAAGCCTACAAAGCCGTGGTTGGCCAGCAGCAATTCGGTCGCGGTGCGCTGATCGGCATGGTGTTGCTGCTGCCGGCGCTGTTCAGCTTTGGCGTCGACGCCTGGTTGCGCCGTCGGCATGGCGACGCCATGAGCGGTCGGGCGCAAGTCTTCCAACCGGCACCGTCGCGACTGCGGGACGGTTGCTACCTGGCCATCGTGTTGCTGATCTGCGCCGCGCTGCTGCTGGTGTTCGGCATGGCGGTGTACTCGTCGCTGGTGAAGTTCTGGCCGTACAACCTGTCGCTGTCGCTCAATCACTACCAGTTCGGCGATACCGCCGGTGGCGGCTGGCTGGCTTACGGTAACAGCGTGAAAATGGCCTTGTGCACAGCGTTGATCGGCAGCGGTTTGATCTTCACCGGTGCCTATCTGATGGAGAAAACCCGTGGTCAGCGCGGCTTGAACCTGGCGCTGCGGATGCTCAGTTTCGTGCCGATGGCGGTGCCGGGTTTGGTGTTGGGTTTGGGCTACGTGTTCTTCTTCAACCTGAGCGGCAACCCGCTGCACGTGTTCTACGGGACCATGACCCTGCTGGTGGTGTGCACCATTGCGCACTATCTGACCACCGCGCAAATGACCGCCACCACCGCATTGCGCCAGCTCGACGCCGAGTTCGAAGCCGCCGCGCTGTCGCTCAAGGCGCCGCTCTACCGCCACTACCTGCGCGTCACCGTGCCGATCTGCCTGCCGGCGCTGCTGGACATCGTGCGCTACCTGTTCGTCTCGGCGATGACCACGGTGTCGGCAGCGATTTTCCTCTACAGCCCCGACACCATCCTTGCGGCGGTGGCGGTGCTGAACATGGACGACGCCGGCAACGTCGGCGGCGCGGCGGCCATGTCGACCCTGATTCTGTTCACCTCGGCGGGCGTTTCCCTGCTCCTGGCCTGGGCCTCGCGCGGCTTGCTGCGCCGCTCCCAGGCCTGGCGGCAAACCTCGTCCGATCACTGATTTCCAATCCCGCAAACCTGAACTCAACTGCCGCTAAACAAAAGGAAAAAGACATGTTCAAGCCTATGGCCCTGGCCGCTGCTGTCCTCACCGCTTTCAGCCTGAACGCCTTTGCGGCGAAAACCGAGTTGACGGTCTACACCGCCCTCGAAGCTGAACAACTGAAGTCCTACAAAGACGCGTTCGAAAAAGCTAATCCTGACGTCGAGATCAAGTGGGTGCGCGATTCCACCGGGATCATCACCGCCAAACTGCTGGCCGAAAAAGCCCGTCCGCAGGCTGACGCGGTCTGGGGCCTGGCTGCGTCCAGCCTGGCGATTCTCGACCAGCAAGGCATGCTGCAAAGCTACGCACCGAAAGACCTGGGCAAGATCGGCGGCAACTACCGCGACGTTGCCAACCCGCCAGCCTGGGTCGGCATGGACGTGTGGGCGGCGACCATTTGCTTCAACACCGTCGAAGCCGAGAAACAAGGCCTGAGCAAACCGGTGAGCTGGCAGGACCTGACCAAGCCTGAATACAAAGGCAAGATCGTCATGCCGAACCCGGCGTCATCCGGCACCGGTTTCCTCGACGTCAGCGCCTGGCTGCAAACCTTCGGCGAGCAGCAGGGCTGGCAGTACATGGACGCGCTGCACCAGAACATCGGCCAGTACGTTCATTCCGGCTCCAAGCCGTGCAAGCTGGCGGCTGCCGGCGAATTCCCGATTGGTATCTCGTTTGAATACCCGGCCGTGCAATTGAAGCGTCAGGGCGCGCCGCTGGACATCATCCTGCCGAAGGAAGGCCTGGGCTGGGAAATCGAAGCCACCGCCGTGATCAAGGGCACACCGCACGAAGACGCGGCGAAGAAACTCGCCGACTTCTCCGCAAGCCCGGCGGCGATGGATTTGTACAAGGAAAACTTCGCGGTACTCGCCCAGCCTGGCATCGCCAAGCCGCAGACCGAACTGCCGGCCGACTACGAACAACGGCTGATCAAGAACGACTTCGCCTGGGCCTCGAAAAACCGCGACGAGATCCTCAGTGAATGGCGCAAGCGCTATGACGGCAAGTCCGAGAAAGTGGTTGCCAATTAATTTCTTTGTAGGCTGAAGGGCCCCATCGCGAGCAAGCTCGCTCCCACATTGACCGCGCAAAACCTGTGGGAGCGAGCTTGCTCGCGATAGCGGCCTCGAATTCAGGACAAAACTTAATGACACACCACAGCGACATGCTGATCGTCGGCGCCGGCATTCTCGGCCTGTCCCACGCCTATGCGGCGGCCAGGCGCGGGCTCAAGGTCAAGGTCTTCGAGCGCAGCGCCACGCCTTTGGGCGCGTCGGTGCGCAACTTTGGCCAAGCACTGGTGACCGGCCAGCCGCCGGGGCAGATGCTCGAACTGGCCAAGGCCAGCCGCGAAATCTGGGGCCAATGGGCGCAACGGGCAGGCTTGCAGCTCAAGCGCAACGGCTCGTATCTGTTTGCCCGCACCGAAGCTGAAGAGCAACTGCTGGAAGCCTTCTGCGCCGGCCGCGCGATCGAACACGGTTACCGCGTCGAGCTGTTGCGTGGCGCCGGGTTGGGCGATGTGTACGGCGGTCAGTTCCGTCATCACCGCGCGGCGTTGCACGGCCTGGATGACCAGCAACTGTATTCGCGTGAAGCGATTCCAGCGTTGATCGACTACCTGCGTCGCGACCTCGGCGTGGAGTTTCACTTCTCCACCCTGGTACGCGACATCGAACCCGGCCGTGTGCACAGCACTGCCGGCAACTTCACGGCGGAGCAGATCATCGTCTGCTCCGGCCACGATTATCAGACCCTGCTGGCCGAGCCGATCGCTGCGCTCAAACCGCAGATCTGCCGTCTGCAAATGCTCCGCGCGCGACCGCACATCAACCTCAATCTGCAACATGCGTTGCTCACCGGTTTGAGCTGCGTGCATTACGGCGCCTTTGCCGATTTGCCGGAAGCTGCGCCAGTGCAGGCGCAAATTCTGCGTGAGGCGCCGCATTTGCATGAGCACGGTATTCACCTGCTGATCAGCCCGACGCCGCATGGCGAACTGATCATCGGTGATTCTCACCATTACGGCTGCGACCCTTCACCGTTCAATTCTGAACAGGTCGATAACTGGCTGCTCGAACTGGCCGAACAAACCCTGGGCTGCAAGGTGCAGGTGATCGAGCGGTGGCAGGGCGTCTATGGCGCTCGTGGAGCTCAGCCGTTTTCGTTCCTGCAGGCCGCACCCGGTGTGCATGCCGCGTTGATGCACACGGGGGTCGGCATGAGCGTCGGGCCGGCGATGGCGGAGCGCAACATCAGGACCTTGCTGGGAGAACACTGATGGGCCGCAACGAACAGGTGATTGCTGAAGTATTCGGCTGGTACGAGCGCTTCGGTGACAGCGACTACATCGGCGAGCCGGTGTCGCAGATCGAGCACATGTCCCAGGCCGCCGAACTGGCCATGGCCGAAGGTTTCGACGATGAAGTGGTGCTGGCCGCGTTTTTCCATGACATCGGGCATCTGTGCGCCGAGAACGCCGAAAATATGGGTGGCTTTGGTGTGGCCAGCCATGAACGCCTCGGCGCCGACTACTTGCGCCGGCTGGGCTTTGGCGAACGCCTGGCGCGGTTGGTGGAGTATCACGTTCAGGCCAAGCGTTACCTGACGTTCAAAGAGCCGGGGTACTACAAACGTTTGAGCGAGGCCAGTCGGCGCACGCTGGAATATCAGGGTGGGGTAATGACGGCTGAAGAGGCGCAGGCGTTTGAGCGCGATCCGCTGTGTGCGATCAGCCTGCGGATGCGCCAGTGGGATGAGCAGGCGAAAGAGATGTGGGTGCCGGTGATTGATCTGGAGGTCTTGAAGGCGAAAGCCTACAGGCTATTGCGCAGCTCCGGTGCTGTGGCGCTCGACGTGCGCTGAGCTATCTCACGACCAATAGCGAAACGAGGCATGGACCGCCTTGATGCAAGGATTTAGGTTGGTCTTTTGAGAAGGAAGCGCATGGATGCGTTATGTAAAAGTGATCGCTTGGGACGGTACCGGAAGGGGGACGGTGGACACCGTTCATTTTCAATTTTATGCGGATGCAGTGGTGTATCGAGAGGAGACAGTCCGTGACACAGGGACTGATCTTTTGCCTCTTCGCAAGTTCGCCCAGGCTTATTTGAAGCTCGGCTGGCACAAGACGGGTGAGGATGAGCGCTACCTGGATATCCTCGCTGACAACTTCACTGGAGACGGCACGCCTGAAGCGGTGTGGTTGTATTTTCGCGAAGGGGCGATAACGGCCTACAAGGCCGTTGCACGTGACCTTGATAACGACGGGACTCTGGAGTTGATCTTGAGTTCGGACGTGAACAATGACGGGCGGGCAGACAGAAAGGATCGGGGGCTTGTCAGGTTGTTGGCCAAGGAGTTTTTGAAATTTTGGCTGGAATGATCGTTCCCACGCTCCCGCGTGGGAATGCCTCAAGGGACGCTCTGCGTCCAGTGACGCGAAGCGTCACGGCTGCACTCCTTTGCGGCGCGTGGGAATGATCATTCCAGCACTTTCCCCGCCAACACCTCAACCTGCTCCTGGCGTTCTGCCTGGCTCAACCGTGCATGAGGATTGAGCGAGGACCATTGCGGATGCGCGCGTGCCTTGGTCAGCGCCTCCGGTAGTTTGCCTTCGCGCCAGCTCTTGTCCTGTGGTGTAGCGACCTGGATGCTGTCCATCGCCGCGTGTCCGCGCAGGTTCATGGCCTGCACCAGTTGCCGCTGACGCAACGCCAACAAACGTAGCACGCTGTCGTCAACGGTCAGCTCACGCTGGCCTTTGATTTTGCCCAGCAAGCGGCTGCCGTAACCGCGCGCCGTTTGCAGGGCGCCGCCGGCCAGCGCCCCGGCCAGCGCCGCGACACCTAGGGTCAGGCCGCCCACCAGCAAATCCACACCGGCGCCTGCTGCGGCGCCAGCGGCGATCCCGCCGCCGACGCGTACGCCCAGTTGTTTGAGGGTTTCGGGGTTGAATAAATCATCGCCCCAGCGGCCGTCCAGCAGCGGTAAGTCGCTGGCGGCGGCGTCCTGTGGGCGGAAGGCGTACAACTTGAGTAGCGCTTCGACGCAGCGTTGTTCACGCTGGCGAACGGCTTTGCGCAGTTCACCGATGGCCTGCTGTTCCTGTGCGGCGTCACTGACCACGCTGCGTCGACAGGCGGCGCAATCGATCAGCAATTCGGCAATCAAGCGTGCCGCGCTTTGCTGGCGCGCCGCGCGTTGGGCCTGTTGGTCGACGATCAATCGCTCAAGCTGAGCGCGTGCGCTTTCCATCAACAGCGCGAGACTTTCATAGAGCCGGCGCTCGCCATCTTCGGGCGGCGCCACGCTGTCGAAACGCACCAGCGCGTGCAGCCCCAAACGAGCCAGGGCTTCGCGCCAATCCGGCTCGCGGTGGTTGGCGCTGCTGACGAAATTCAGCACCGGCAGCAGCGGTTTGCCGCAACCGGCCAGCACTTCCAGTTCATCGCGGTACTTGGCCAGCACCGGCTCGCGGGCGTCGATCACATAGAGGCCGGCGTCGGACGCCAGCAGTTGGCGCAGCACCTTGGCTTCCTGCTCGAAACGCTGACGGGCCTCGCTGCCGTCGAGGAAACGCGCCAGCCGTGCCGGGCCGTCGAGGCGTTCGCCGGGGCGTTCCAGCCGCTCCAGGTAATCGAGCAGGGCAATGGCGTCTTCCAGTCCCGGAGTGTCGTAGAGCTCAAGCAGAGCTTCACCATCGACAGACAGCCGAGCGCCCTCGACATGCCGCGTTGTGCTCGGGCGATGGGAGACTTCGCCGAAACCGACGTCGCGGGTCAGGGTACGCAGCAATGAGGTTTTACCGACGTTGGTGTGGCCGACCACGGCGAGTTTCAGCGGCGTCCTTTTTGAATCAGTCATGACCCGACTCCAGCCAGTTCATCGGCGCGCAGTCGGCGAATGGCAGCTCCAACTGTTGCAGCGCGGTGTGCCAGTCGCCGAGGCGTTCGGCGTCGAGTGCCTGACCGGGTGGCGCTTGCAGCAGCCAGATCCGTGTCGCGCTGGCGCTGCGGGCGAGTTCGGCGATCAGCGCCAGGCTGCCGCGATCCGGCGAGCGCCGAGGGTCGCAGGCAATGGCCAGGCGTTCCGGCGGGAAGCGCGTCAGTTGCTCCAGCAACTTTTGTCGGGACTCGCGGCTGTCGAGGATGCCTGCGTTTTTGACGTTCTTCGGCAGTTGCGGCGGCCATGGGCGCTGGTCGTCGAGTTCGATGGCCACCAGCAACGCACCGTCGCTGTCCAGCGCGCTGGCGCCACCTTCGACCTGATGCAGGCGCTCGGGTGCGAGATCGTTGACGCCGAGGCGCTCGCTGCTCGGCATCAGTTGTTCACGCAACGGCGCGTAGCCAGGCAGGTTCAGGTCCAGATGCAACGCCGCACGGCCGGTTGTCCAGCGCCACAGGCAGAACAGCGCGAGCAGCAAGCGCGGCAACACGCCGTACACCAGCAACACGCCCACCAGCCATGCGGCCCAGGCTTGCCGGGCGCTTTCGATATTCAGCGCGGTGTCACCGCTGGCGCGGATCATCTCCACGGTCGGCACGTTGAAGCCGAGCAGTGCGGGCAGGGCACCAAGGGCCTGGGTCATGACCACGAACGTGTCGCCGCTGAGAATTGTGGTTTCCCAGACGAAACCGTAGCGTCGGGTGGCCATCAGTGTCAGCAGAATCGCCAGAGCACTGAGCATCGCCAGCAGCCACAAGCCGTTGACCAGCACACCGAGCGCCCAGCGATTGAGTTTCTGCCGTTGCAGCAACAGCAGCAGGGCCGGCGCCAATTGTGCGGCTTTGGCGTCGCGGGCGAGTTTTTCGCTGAGCCACAACCACAAGCGCCCGAGCGTGGCGCCGTAATCGCCAGCGAATATCAGGCCCGAGGCCCAGCTCAGCAGCAGAATCAGGTTCAATCCAAGCAGACTGCCGAGGGCCCAAAACACGTTGACCGGTGTCTGGCCGTCGTTCAACGCGGCGAACGCGAGGCCGGCACCGCTGACGATTGCCAGTACAGCCAGTACGATCAGCGCCAGTCGCGCGCCTTGCAGCCAATGGCGCAGCGCGTCGGTCAAGCCATCACGTTTGGCCAGCCACAGGGCGCGGGCCTCAATGCGGGTCGGCAGGTCGCCGCCCGCGCTGCGGGCCAGACGGTTGGCTTCCTGATCTTCCAGTGGGCCTGCGTGTTCCTCGCGCAGGCGGATGGTTTCGGTCAGCCAAAGTGTTTGCAGTGTGGTCAGTTCAGTCACGCGGCATCCCGTCGCTCAAATGAACGCTGAGCATAACCGCTGTGGCGCTTATCGGGGTAAGCGAGGCTCTGGTATCCTCGCCGACATGAAAAAAACTCTCCCTCTCAGCCTGATCGCAGCCCTCGGTGAAAACCGCGTGATCGGCGTCGACAACAGCATGCCCTGGCACTTGCCGGGGGATTTCAAATACTTCAAGGCCACCACGCTAGGCAAGCCGATCATCATGGGTCGCAAGACCTGGGATTCGCTCGGTCGCCCGCTGCCTGGCCGGCTGAACATCGTGGTCAGCCGTCAGGTCGACCTGCAACTTGAAGGCGCGGAAGTCTATCCGTCGCTGGAAGCCGCGGTGGTTCGGGCACAGGAATGGGCGCTGGAGCAGGGCGTCGATGAGCTGATGCTGATTGGCGGCGCGCAGTTGTATGCGCAAGGCCTGGCACAGGCCGATCGGCTGTACCTGACCCGCGTGGCGCTGAGCCCCGAGGGTGATGCGTGGTTTCCGGAGTTTGATTCGAACCAGTGGAAACTGGTGTCGAATGTTCCGAATCCGGCGGAAGGCGATAAGCCGGCGTACAGCTTCGAGGTTTGGGAGAAAGCTTAAAAGCATCGCGAGCAAGCTCGCTCCCACAGGGTTTCAGGTTTGCTACAAATTTTGTGAACAACTGAAATCTACTGTGGGAGCGAGCTTGCTCGCGATGGCGGTCTACAGGCATTGATTACGCCTGCGCCAACTCCTCATGCTCATCCGCATCCAGCAGCTCTTTGTCAGTCTGCTGCATGATCTGGCTGGTAATCGCACCGGCAGTCATCGAACCACTGACGTTCAATGCCGTGCGGCCCATGTCGATCAGCGGTTCAACCGAGATCAGCAGCGCCACCAGTGACACCGGCAAACCCATGGCCGGCAGTACGATCAGCGCGGCGAAGGTTGCGCCACCGCCGACACCGGCAACCCCTGCCGAACTCAAGGTCACAATCGCTACCAGTGTCGCGATCCACAGCGGGTCCAGCGGGTTGATGCCCACCGTCGGCGCAACCATGACCGCCAACATCGCTGGGTAAAGACCGGCACAACCGTTCTGGCCGATGGTCGCGCCGAACGAGGCGGCGAAGCTGGCGATCGATTGTGGAATACCCAGACGACGGGTTTGCGCTTCGATGCTCAGCGGAATGCTCGCGGCGCTGGAGCGGCTGGTGAAGGCGAAGGTCAGCACCGGCCAGACCTTGCGGAAGAAGCGCAACGGGTTGATCCCGGCCAGCGACACCAGCAGGCCGTGAACCACGAACATCAGGCCCAGGCCGATGTACGACACCACCACGAAACTGCCGAGTTTGATGATGTCTTGCAGGTTGGAACCGGCAACCACTTTGGTCATCAGCGCCAATACGCCGTACGGGGTCAGCTTCATCACCAGACGCACCAGACGCATCACCCAGGCTTGCAGGGTGTCGATGGCGTTGAGCACTTTCTGACCTTTTTCGACGTCATCCTTGAGCAGTTGCAGCGCCGCGACCCCAAGGAATGCAGCGAAGATCACCACGCTGATGATCGAGGTCGGTTTGGCCCGGGCCAGATCGGCGAACGGGTTCTGCGGGATGAAGGACAGCAACAGCTGCGGGACATTCAGGTCAGCGACCTTGCCCGCGTAGTCGGTTTGAATGGTTTGCAGGCGAGCCATTTCCTGTGTGCCGGCCACCAGACCTTCTGCGGTCAGGCCGAACAGGTTGGTCAGGCCAATGCCGATCAGCGCCGCAATGGCAGTGGTGAACAGCAGGGTGCCGATGGTCAGGAAGCTGATCTTGCCCAACGAAGAGGCATTGTGCAGACGGGCGACGGCGCTGAGGATCGAGGCGAACACCAGCGGGATCACGATCATTTGCAGCAACTGCACATAACCGTTGCCGACCAGATCGAACCAGCCGATAGATGCCTTCAGCACCGGGCTACCGGCACCGTAAACAGTGTGCAGGGCAACACCGAACACCACGCCCAGCACCAGCGCGACCAATACTTTTTTCGCCAGGCTCCAGGCGGTGTGACGGGTTTGTGCCAGGCCAAACAGCAAGGCGAGGAACACCAGCAGATTGAGGATCAGCGGCAGATTCATTGAGGCTCCAAAAAAGACTTGTGCCAATCGCGTTCCGGGGCGATTGCGAACCGGCAAGCCTAACAGCTTGATATCTAATGAATTAATATCAAAAACGTATGGCGACCGTCGTTTTTGGAATAAGCCCGTGACGCTGTCGCGAATGCCGGTGACGGATTCGGGACGCAAGCGGTCGTGCATAGACGAGGATTGTCACACTGATTTGTTAGCGTCGATGGCTTTCATTCAGGGAGAAATGCTCATGAAGTTCGCACCGAAACTGTTAGCCGTCGCACTGTGCCTGGGGCTTGCCGGTCAGGCGTTTGCCACCGAACTCAAGCACTGGCCCGAGGCCCAGGCCAAGCAGCTGGATGCAATGATCGCGGCCAACGCCAACAAGGGTAACTTTGCGGTGTTCGACATGGACAACACCAGTTACCGCTACGACCTTGAAGAGTCGTTGCTGCCGTTCATGGAGAACAAGGGCCTGATCACCCGTGAGACCCTTGATCCTTCCCTGAAACTGATGCCGTTCAAGGACACCGCCGACCACAAGGAAAGCCTGTTCAGTTACTACTATCGCCTCTGCGAAGTCGATGACATGGTCTGCTACCCATGGGTCGCTCAGGTGTTCTCGGGGTTCACCCTCAAGGAACTCAAAGGCTACGTCGATGAGATGATGGCTTCCGGTAAACCGGTGCCGAGCACGTATTACGACGGCGATGTGGTGAAGAACATCGACGTCCAGCCGCCGAAGGTCTACACCGGCCAGGCCGAGCTGTACAACAAGCTGATGGAGAACGGCATCGAGGTCTACGTGATGACCGCGGCTTCCGAAGAGCTGGTGCGCATGGTCGCGGCTGATCCGAAGTACGGCTACAACGTCAAACCGCAAAACGTGATCGGCGTGAGCACGCTGCTCAAGGACCGCAAGACCGGCGAGCTGACCACCGCGCGCAAGCAGATCAGCGCCGGCAAGTATGACGAGAAGGCCAACCTGGGCCTGGAGTTGACCCCGTATTTGTGGACGCCAGCAACGTGGATGGCCGGCAAGCAAGCGGCGATCCTGACCTACATCGACGAGTGGAAAAAACCGGTGCTGGTGGGCGGTGACACCCCGTCCAGTGACGGCTACATGCTGTTTCACAGCGTCGATGTGGCCAAGGGCGGCGTGCACTTGTGGGTCAACCGCAAGGACAAATACATGGCCCAACTCAACGGCATGATGGCCAAGCACGCTGCCGCCCAGGCCAAAGAAGGCCTGGCCGTGACTGCGGACAAGAACTGGGTGATCGTCAAGCCGGAAGATATTCAGTAATTGCTGCGATGATCGTTCCCACGCTCCCGCGTGGGAATGCCTCAAGGGACGCTCCGCGTCCAGTGACGCGGAGCGTCACGGGCTGCATTCCCACGCAGAGCGTGGGAACGATCAACGTGGCGCGTGGGAACGAAAAAGCCCCGCACTTGGCGGGGCTTTTTTGTGTTCAACGGGTAAGCATTACAGCCCGTCGAGCATCGCTTTGTTACGCACGGCGCCCTTGTCGGCACTGGTCGCCAGCAAGGCATAGGCTTTCAGTGCGGTGGTCACTTTACGTGGGCGCACTTCAACCGGTTTCCAGCCTTTCTTGTCTTGCTCTACGCGGCGCGCAGCCAGTTCTTCGTCGCTGACCAACAGGTTGATCGAGCGGTTCGGAATGTCGATCAGCACCTTGTCGCCGTCCCGTACCAGACCAATTGCACCGCCAGCAGCGGCTTCTGGTGAAGCGTGGCCGATGGACAGGCCCGAGGTGCCGCCGGAGAAACGACCGTCGGTGAGCAAGGCGCAGGCTTTGCCCAGGCCCTTGGATTTCAGGTAGGACGTCGGGTAGAGCATTTCCTGCATGCCCGGGCCGCCTTTCGGACCTTCGTAGCGAATGATGACGATATCGCCTTCTTTCACTTCATCGGCAAGGATGCCGCGCACGGCGCTGTCCTGGCTTTCGAAGATCTTCGCGTTGCCTTCGAAGACGTGGATCGACTCGTCGACGCCAGCGGTTTTCACCACGCAGCCGTCGAGGGCGATGTTGCCGTACAAAACGGCCAGGCCGCCTTCTTGCGAGTAGGCGTGTTCGACACTGCGGATGCAGCCGTTTTCACGGTCGTCGTCGAGGGTTTCCCAACGGGTCGACTGACTGAACGCGGTCTGGGTCGGGATACCCGCCGGACCGGCCTTGAAGAAGTGGTGCACCGCCTCGTCGTTGGTCTGGGTGATGTCCCACTTGGCAATGGCGTCGCGCATGGTCTTGCTGTGCACGGTCGGCAGGTCAGTGTGCAGCAAGCCGCCACGGGCCAGGGAACCGAGGATGCTGAAGATCCCGCCGGCGCGATGCACGTCTTCCATGTGGTACTTCTGGATGTTCGGCGCGACTTTGCACAGTTGCGGAACGTGGCGCGAAAGACGGTCGATGTCGCGCAGGTCGAAATCGATCTCGGCTTCCTGGGCGGCGGCCAGCAAGTGCAGGATGGTATTGGTCGAGCCGCCCATGGCGATGTCCAGCGTCATGGCGTTTTCAAACGCCTTGAAGTTGGCGATGTTGCGCGGCAACACCGACTCGTCGTTCTCGCCGTAGTAGCGCTTGCACAGTTCGACGATGGTGCGGCCGGCTTGCAGGAACAGTTGCTCACGGTCGCTGTGGGTGGCCAATGTCGAACCGTTGCCAGGCAGTGCCAGGCCGAGGGCTTCGGTCAGGCAGTTCATCGAGTTGGCAGTGAACATGCCGGAGCACGAGCCGCAGGTCGGGCAGGCGCTGCGCTCGTACTCGGCGACCTTCTCGTCAGAGGCGCTGGAGTCGGCGGCGATGACCATGGCGTCGACCAGGTCGAGGCCGTGGCTGGCGAGTTTGGTCTTGCCGGCTTCCATCGGGCCGCCGGAGACGAAGATCACCGGGATGTTCAGGCGCAGGGCGGCCATCAGCATGCCAGGGGTGATCTTGTCGCAGTTGGAAATGCACACGATGGCGTCCGCGCAGTGGGCGTTGACCATGTACTCGACGGAGTCGGCGATGATCTCGCGGCTCGGCAGCGAATAAAGCATGCCGTCATGGCCCATGGCGATGCCGTCATCGACCGCGATGGTGTTGAATTCCTTGGCGACGCCGCCAGCACGTTCGATCTCGCGGGCGACCAACTGGCCGAGGTCCTTGAGGTGGACATGACCCGGTACGAATTGAGTGAACGAGTTGGCAATGGCGATGATCGGCTTTTTGAAGTCGTCATCTTTCATCCCCGTGGCGCGCCACAATGCGCGGGCGCCGGCCATGTTGCGGCCGTGGGTGGATGTTTTCGAGCGGTAATCAGGCATGGAGCACTCCGGGCGGCTAAGCAGGTATCAAAAGGGGAGTGAGCTTCTATTGACCTCGGGAACACTCAGAAATGGCCGTGTGTCCGAAAGTTGCCGATGACTTTGCGGGATCGCCGCGCGCCTCAGCCTGAGCTCATAAACCCGCCGGGGGATGACTGGCGATGAATCATTCGATTCTACACCGCTGGCGTCAGGAAGGAATGCCGGGAAACGTTGATCCTGCGCTGACGGAGCCTGAAGGATGACGACTGGCAGGTGTCAGCCGCTAGTCAGTGCCTGATGCCGGCGTGTAATCAACGTATTCAAGCCAAGACCCGCGGCACTCAAGGTCAGGAAACACAAGGACAGAGCCGTGGTCAGTCCTTCGGACGCGAAATTGATCACTGCGCTGATCAGGCCCCCACACATAAAAATCAACAGGCTGCCGGCAGAAGTCGCGGTGCCGGCGTGTTGTGGGTAGAGGCTCATCGCCCTGGAGTTGGCGATGGGTCGGCAGATGGTGGTGCCGGCGGTGCAGATAAGCATGGGGATCAGGACCGTGGCGACGGACAGGCCGAACAGCCAGACCAACCACAGCATTCCCAGCCCCGACAGCGCGATCACACTCAGACCGATGATGATCTGGGTGTCACCTTCCAGCCGGCGGTGCAAGATGCTGGCAATAATCCCGCCGACGACATAGGCCGCGCCATACAGGGACAGCGCCCAGGCGAATTGGTAAGTCGAAAGGTTCAGGTGTTCCATGAAAACGATCGGCGAGATCACGATAAACGAGAAATGGCAGGCGAAAGCCAGCGCGGAAATGAGCCAGTAACCGATAAAACGAATGTCGGAACAGAGCAACCAATAGGCAGCAAAAAATCGCCTGGGCAACGGGCTGCCGCTGCGAGTTTCCTTGAGCAGGAACCAGGCTCTGAGCCATACAATAATCGCCAAGGTAATGAATGCATAAAAACTTCCCCGCCAGCCCAGATACAACTGCAGCCAGGTGCCCATCAGTGGCGAACAGGAAATGAAAATTCCGCCGGCAGTCGCCATCCAGATCCGCAGGCGCTCCAGCTCCCTACCAGCGAACAGATCCTGGAGCAGCGCCTGAGACAAGGCAAACACCCCGCAGCCCATTGCCTGGACAACACGAAAGCCCAGGAACCAGACATAGTCGCTGGCCAACAGACAACCCGTTGCACCCACCGCGGCCAGTGCAATTCCACCCAACAGCAGCTTCTTGCGGCCGAACATGTCGGACAATGGCCCAACTAGCAGCAGCGAAAATGCCAGACCGATGGCAAAGATGCTGACGGACAGGGCGATATCGGAGGTCGAGGTACGGAAGTGGTCAGAGAGGGCAGGAAAAGAGGGGAGGAGCACGTCGAGAGGGAAGACCGCCAGCAGCGTCATGGTCATCAGCAGCTGGATGATGGAGGCCTTTTCTTTGGAGTGTGTGATGTAAGTCATCAAACAATGCTCTCGATCCGTAAGGGGGAGACGAGGATTGAATTGATGAGGGGGCAAGTCAATGCGACTGGTGCGGGGCTATTCTGAAACTGTTGTAGGAGCGAACTGAGTCGCTCCTGCAACCGTGAGCGATCAGCTGTTAGGTAACAACCGGCAAGTAATGCTCTTGATGTAGCGGGTTTCGGCAATCGCCGGGTGCACCGGGTGATCTGGCCCCTGACCGCCACGTTCCAGCAGCTGGATGTTGCGGTCCAGGTGACGGGCGCTGGTCAGCAGGATGTTCTGCAGGTCGTCTTCCGGCAGGTGCATCGAGCACGAAGCGCTGACGAGGATGCCGTCCTTGTTGAGCAGGCGCATGGCTTGCTCGTTCAGGCGACGATAGGCGCCTTCACCGTTCTTCATGTCTTTCTTGCGTTTGATGAACGCTGGCGGGTCGGCCACGATGACGTCGAATCGTTCTTCGCTGGCTTTCAGCTCTTTCAGGGCTTCGAACACGTCGCCTTCGATGCAGGTCATTTTGTCGGCGAAACCGTTCAGTGCGGCGTTCCGCTCGACACCGTCGAGGGCGAAGGCCGAAGCGTCGACGCAGAACACTTCACTGGCACCGAAAGCGGCAGCTTGCACGCCCCAGCCGCCGATGTAGCTGTACAGGTCCAGTACGCGTTTACCTTTGGCATAAGGTGCCAGGCGCGCGCGGTTCATGCGGTGGTCGTAGAACCAGCCGGTTTTCTGTCCTTGAATGACCGGCGCTTCGAACTTCACGCCGTTCTCTTCCAGGGCCACCCACTCCGGCACCAGGCCGAACACGGTTTCGACGTAGCGGTTGAGGCCTTCGGCGTCACGGGCCGCGGAGTCATTCTTGAACAGAATGCCGCTTGGCTTGAGCACTTGGGTCAGCGCGGCGATCACGTCGTCTTTATGGGCTTCCATGGTCGCCGAAGCGATCTGCACCACCAGGATGTCGCCGAAACGGTCGACCACCAGGCCCGGCAGCAGGTCGGAGTCGCCGTAGACCAGGCGGTAGAACGGCTTGTCGAACAGGCGCTCGCGCAGCGACAGCGCAACGTTCAGGCGGTGCACCAGCAGCGACTTGTCGAGCGGCAACTTGATGTCGCGCGACAGCAGGCGAGCGCAGATCAGGTTGTTCGGGCTCATGGCGACGATGCCCAGCGGCTTGCCGCCGGCAGCTTCGAGAATCGCTTGATCGCCAGCCTTGAAGCCGTGCAGTGGGGTGGCGGCTACGTCGATTTCGTTACTGTAGACCCACAGGTGACCGGCGCGCAGGCGACGGTCGGCGTTGGCTTTGAGGCGCAAGCTTGGCAGGGACATGACGTCGCTCCAGGTGAAAAAAAAGAGCGGGATTATAGCGCTAGATGGGAGTCGCAGCGCGGTTGTTTCTGGGCGTTGCGTCGGACAGATCGCCCATGTGGCGGATTTTTTCCGCTAGAATCGCCCCTTGGCCCAGAGTGAGTACTTATGTCCCAAGAGCTATCTTCCGAACAGATTCAACAGGCCCTGCAAGGCATCAGCGTACCGCCTCAGCCGCAAATCATGGTGGATTTGCAGATGGAGCAGTACATGCCGGACCCGGACCTGGAAGTGATCGCGAAGTTGATCTCCCAGGACCCGGGCCTCTCTGGCGCCTTGTTGAAGATCGTCAATTCGCCGTATTACGGACTGAGCAACAAGATCGCCTCGATCCAGCGCGCGGTGAACCTGCTGGGCAGTCGTTCGGTCATCAACCTGATCAATGCACAGTCGATCAAGGGCGAGATGAATGACGACACCATCGTCACCTTGAACCGATTCTGGGACACCGCCCAGGACGTGGCGATGACCAGCCTGAGCCTGGCCAAGCGCATTGGTTCGCAGGCGGTGGACGAGGCTTATGCGTTAGGCCTGTTCCACGATTGCGGCGTGCCGTTGATGCTCAAGCGCTTCCCCAACTATATGTCGGTGCTGGAAGAAGCCTACGCCAGTGCCAACGCCGAGTGCCGGGTGGTTGATACCGAGAACCGCGTACTCAACACCAACCACGCCGTGGTCGGTTACTACACCGCGAAGTCCTGGCGTCTGCCGGAGCATGTGACCGACGCTATCGCCAATCACCACAATGCGCTGGCGATTTTCAGCGATGAATCATCCCGTAACAGCCAGTTGAAGAACTTGCTGGCGATCCTGAAGATGGCTGAACACATTTGCGCGTCGTATCGGGTGCTGGGCAATCAGACCGAAGACCACGAGTGGGATAGCATCGGGCACTTGGTGCTCGATTATGTCGGCCTCTCGGACTACGACTTCGAAAACCTCAAACAGACGATTCGCGAGCTCGGCGCTCACCATTGAGTGTCGGACCTTTCCTGAACCGAGTGCGCCATGCCTGAACTGCCAGAAGTCGAAACCACCCGTCGCGGTATTGCCCCGTTCCTTGAAGGGCAGCGCGTCAGCCGCGTGATCGTGCGGGACCGGCGTCTGCGCTGGCCGATCCCCGAAGACCTCGATGTGCGGCTGTCCGGGCAGCGCATCGTGTTGGTGGAGCGACGCGCCAAGTATTTGCTGATCAACGCCGAGGTCGGCACGTTGATCAGCCATTTGGGCATGTCGGGAAATTTGCGTCTGGTGGAAGTCGGCTTGCCGGCGCTCAAGCACGAGCATGTGGACATCGAACTCGAGTCCGGCCTGGCGCTGCGATACACCGACCCGCGACGTTTTGGCGCGATGCTCTGGAGCCTCGATCCGCTGAATCACGAGTTGCTGGTTCGTCTGGGGCCGGAGCCGCTGACGGATCTGTTCGATGGCGAGCGGCTGTTCCAGCTGTCGCGCGGGCGTTCGATGGCGGTCAAGCCGTTCATCATGGACAACGCCGTGGTGGTGGGGGTTGGCAACATTTATGCGACCGAAGCGCTGTTTGCTGCCGGGATCGACCCGCGCCGCGAGGCCAAGGGGATTTCCCGGGCGCGCTATCTGAAGTTGGCGATCGAGATCAAACGCATTCTGGCCGCCGCTATCGAACGTGGCGGCACTACGCTGCGCGACTTCATTGGCGGTGACGGCCAACCGGGCTACTTCCAGCAAGAGCTGTTCGTGTACGGCCGTGGCGGTGAGCAGTGCAAGGTCTGTGGTAGCGAATTGCGGGAAGTTCGCCTCGGGCAGCGCGCCAGCGTCTTTTGCCCGCGTTGTCAGAGCTGAGAATTCCTACGGTCTATAGTTAGTGGTCTGATTGCCCAGACGAAGGACCGTACCATGACATCGACTCGAACCCTTGCTGCTGCGCTGCTATTGAGTATCGGCTTATCTGCCCAGGCGTCCGACGGCGGCAGTGGCGACCCCAGTTACAGCATCCACAACCCTCCGGCCTACGCGATGATCGGCGATCTGCTGATCGCCCGTCCGTTGCTGGTGGCGGCGACGGTGATTGGTGCGGGGGTGTTTATCGTGTCCTTGCCATTTACCGCACTGGGCGGCGGGGTAGGTGATGCCGGGCAGGCGCTGGTGGTCGATCCGGCGAAAGCGGCGTTCGTCCGTTGCCTGGGGTGTGTCGGGGAGGGGTTTGAGCAGCAGAACTGAATCAGCTGAATCAGCGGTGTGGCTGATGGCCCTATCGCGAGCAAGCTCGCACACATTGGATTTATGTCGAGCACACCTGTTGTGGGCTCCACAAAACCAATGTGGGAGCGAGCTTGCTCGCGATGGCGTCCTTAAGGACACCGAATACTTAAGCCTTGCCGGTAAGCTTGCGGTACTTCTCCATCAACTCCTCTTGAGTCTCTGGATGCGCTTCGTCCAGCGGAATGCAATCCACCGGGCAAACCTGCTGGCACTGTGGTTCGTCGTAGTGGCCGACGCACTGGGTGCAGAGGTTCGGGTCGATCACATAGATCTCTTCGCCCTGGGAGATGGCGGCGTTCGGGCACTCGGGTTCGCAGACGTCGCAGTTGATGCAATCGTCGGTGATGATCAGGGACATTGGGACTGACTCCTGCCGGGGTAGTCTGCCCAGGCATCTGAAAACTGATGCGTACAATTGTGCCGCATCGGCGCCCGCAGTGCACGCGGGCGCGATGGGCTGCTAGAGATCGCAGCCTGTGGCAGCGCTTACTTCTTGAAGCGCAGGGTCAGCGCGTCGGCCACGACAGGGTGGACGAATTTGGTGATATCGCCGCCCAGGGCAGCAATTTCACGGACCAGCGTCGAAGAAATGAACGAATAACGCTCGGACGGGGTAAGAAACAGGCTTTCCACGTCCGGGGCCAACTGGCGGTTCATGTTGGCCAGCTGGAATTCGTATTCGAAGTCCGATACCGCGCGCAGGCCACGCAGGAACACATTGGCGTTCTGCTCTTTGGCAAAGTGCGCCAGCAGCGTCGAAAATCCGACGACTTCGACGTTCGGCAAATGTTTAGTGACCTCGCGGGCCAGCTCCACACGCTGTTCCAGTGGGAATAGCGGGTTTTTCTTCGGGCTGGCGGCGACGGCGATGATCACATGATCGAACAGGCGCGAGGCGCGTTCGACCAGATCGCCATGGCCCTTGGTAATAGGGTCGAAGGTACCTGGGTACAACACTCGGTTCATCGCGTCGTCCTGGCGGGAGTCCGTTGGGGAGTCGGATGGTATCGCAGCCTTCCCGGTCGGCCAAGTCGCCTTTGGGGTAAGAAAGCACTATAGACGATGCGAATTATGGGTTTTTTCATGGGTTTTTTAAACGCATGGCCAGCGCTGTCGCCAGTTGCGCGGTCAGCCCATAGACCGACAATTGCGGGTTGGCGCCAATGCTGGTGGGGAACAGCGAACCGTCATGGATCGACAGATTGCTCAGTTGATGATGACGGCCGAGACTATCGGTGACGGCGTTTTTCGGGTCTTCACCCATCGCGCATCCGCCCATCACATGAGCGCTGCCCAGTCTCGTGCGGTACAGCTCAAGGCTCAGGCCATCGATCAGTGTGCGCGCCTCGGCGAGGGTTTTCACGTAGCGCGCATCGGCGTGCATCGGCATGACCGCGTTGGCGCCACCGGCAAACTGGATCTCGGCCATGCTGTGGAACGCTCGACGTATGCCATCCCAGGCATAGGCTGAGACCTGATAGTCGAGCACCGGTGAGCCATCGCCACGTAACTCGACGCTGCCACCCGGGCTGTCCGGGTGAAAACCGTCACGCAGCAGGGCCAGCATCGCGTGGGTGTGCGGCAATTGCTGCATGTGTCGAGCGTTCTCTTCGCCAAAGCCACCGAGCAAGGTCGCCGCCAACGCGGGGTGTAGCGGCGGCACTTCCAGCTTGTAGGACATTTTGCCGGTGGTGCCGTCCTGCCATTGAAAGTGGTCGGAGTAAATCGACTGCGGCGCGCCGTAGAACGGGTTGATCACCTCGTCGAACAGCCCGGCGGACATGTTCACCAGATGCAGAAAGGTCCGCTTGCCAAGGCGTTCATGGGGATCCGGGGCGTTGGAACGCAGTAACAGAGCCGGGCTGTTGATGCCACCGCCGGCCAACACGTAATGCCGTGCCTTGATGGTGATGCTGCGCCCGGTCGGCGCCACGCAGCGCTCATCCATTGCCACGCAGCGCAGGCCGGTGACTTTGTCATCCTTGATCAGCAGGTGTTCGACGCGGGCCAGATAGAGCAGCTCGCCGCCTTTTTCCAGGGTCGCGGGGATGGTGGTGACCATCATCGATTGCTTGGCGTTGGTCGGGCAGCCCATGCCGCAATAGCCGAGGTTCCAGCAACCGCGCACGTTGCGCGGGATCACGTGCCAGCTGTAGCCGAGCTGTTCGCAACCTTTTTTGATCACGTCGTTGTTGGCGTTGGGCGGCACCATCCATGGGGCGACGCCAAGTCGCTGCTCCATTTTTTCGAACCAGGGTGCCATTTCGGCCGGGCTGTGGCCCTTGACGTCGTGTTCCCTGGCCCAATGTTCGAGGGTAGGCTCGGGGGTGCGAAAGCTTGAGGTCCAGTTGACCAGCGTCGTGCCACCGACTGCGCGGCCTTGCAGAATGGTGATCGCGCCGTCTTTGCTCATGCGGCCGATGCCTTCCTGATAAAGGCTGGAATAGGCCTGGTCTTCGAGCATCTTGAAGTCGCTGCTGGTCTTCAGCGGACCTTCTTCGATCAGTAGCACCTTGTAGCCAGCGGCGCTGAGGATTTCGGCGGTGGTGCCGCCACCCGCGCCACTGCCGATGATCGCAATGTCGGCTTCCAGTGTCAGATCATCGGCCAGTTGCGAGCCGTTGTAGGTTTTCCAGCCACGGGCCAGGCCTTCGCGGAACGGATCGGGTACGGGCATCTTCGGGTTCTCTTATTGTTCTGGATTCGGTGGTGATACGGCTACCGTCTTCGCGAGCAGACGGAACGCCGCCCGGCTGCTCCCACATGAATCGCGAACCCCTGTGGGAGCGAGCCTGCTCGCGATAGGGGGCCACGGTCTCAAACGGTGGGCGGCCCCGGATACCCGCAATGTGCCCATGATTCGGCGCGTTTGTACCAGGCCATCATCACCAGTTGCAGGATCGAGCTGTGGCCCATGCGCAACAGGCTCAGCGAGCTGTTTTGCCAGCGCTGCAGGAACTGGCGGATGTCATCGCCACTGGCGTTTTCCCAGCTGCCCCAGATTCCAGTCAGTGGCCCGCGAGTGATAGCCATGCCGAGCACGTCGAACAGTTGCTGGGTCAGCTTGAGCATTTCCGGCGACAGGTGATTGAGGTCATGGTCCAGCGATTGAAGGGTGCCTTCGAGCGCGGCCGGGATTTTCTCGGCGGTCACGGCGCCATCGAGCATCACAGGGATCAGCGCGCGCAAGAACGGCAGATCACTGCTGCGCAAAATCGCGAAACCGCTGGCCGGGCTGCTGGTCGAGCAACCGCTGAGGCTGGCGCCAAGGCCGGCCGTGGTCAGGAAGGCGCTGGCGCAGAGGCTGAACTTGAGCAGGCCGCGCCGTGTCAGCGCGGGGGATTCGGACAGGCTTGGGTTCATTATTGTTATTACCCGGTCATGAGCGATCAGCGAATGAACAGCTTCTGGATCAGCTTCTGAATCGACTTGCCATAAGGCGGATAAATCAGCTTTGCCGCATTAAAGCGTTGCTTGATCAGCACGCCTTTGGCTTTGCTGAACGTCAGGAAGCCTTCGTGGCCGTGGTAATGGCCCATGCCTGAAGCGCCGATACCGCCAAACGGCATGTCGTCTTGCGCGACGTGCAGCAAGGTGTCGTTCAGGCACACGCCGCCGGAATGGGTTTCGTTGAGGACGCGGTTTTGTTCGGCCTTGTTATAGCCGAAGAAGTACAGCGCCAGCGGACGTGGCCGCTGGTTGATGTAGGCAAACGCCTGGTCGAGGTTTTTGTAGGGCACGATCGGCAGCACCGGGCCGAAGATTTCGTCCTGCATCACGATCATCTCGTCGCTGACGTTCAGCAGCAGGCTATGGCTCATGCGTCGGTCCTGATCCTTTTCGAAGACCGGGATCAGCAGCGCGCCCTTGCTGGTGGCGTCGCTGAGGTAGCTGCGCAGCCGCGCCAATTGGCGCTCATTGATGATCGCGGTGTAGTCCGGGTTGTCCGCGAGTGTCGGGTAAAACCCGCGAACCGCCTGACGATAGGCTTCGACGAAGGAGCCGACCCGTTCTTCCGGCACCAGCACGTAGTCCGGCGCGACACAGGTTTGTCCGGCATTCAGGGTTTTACCGAAGGCAATGCGTTCCGCGGCGTCCTTGAGTGGAACATCGTGGGAAACGATGGCCGGAGACTTGCCGCCCAATTCCAGTGTCACCGGCGTCAGGTTCTCTGCCGCCGCACGCATGACATGTTTGCCGATGCTGGTGGCGCCAGTGAACAGCAGGTGATCGAAGGGCAGCCTGGAAAAGGCCATGCCGACCTCGGCTTCACCCAACACCACACACACCAGGTCTTCGGGGAACACTTTGGCCAGCAACGTTTTCAGCAGTTGCCCGGTGGCCGGTGTGGATTCGCTGAGTTTGAGCATCACCCGGTTGCCCGCTGACAACGCGCCGACCAACGGGCCGATGGCCAGGTACAGCGGGTAGTTCCACGGCACGATGACCCCAACCACGCCGAGCGGCTGATAAACCACCTTGGCCGCCGCCGGCTGAAAGGCGATTCCGACCTTGCGCGGGGACGCTTTCATCCAGCCTTTGAGGTGTTTGCTGGCGTATTGAATGCCGTGCAGGCTTGGCATCAGCTCGGCGAGCAGGGTTTCATCGGCGCTACGGTTGCTGAAATCCTGGCTGATCGCGTCAATCAAGGCCTGACGCTCGTCACTCAGCAGATCACGCAGTGCCTTGAGCCATTGCTGGCGTTGCGCGGCCGGCGGCATCGGGTGGGCCGCGTAGGCCTGACGCTGGGCAGCAAACAGATCGTGAAGCTCACTCAATGGCTGTTGGGAGCTTTGCAGGTAGGCAATGTCGGCGGGCATGGTAGCTCCGGTTTTTTTAGAATGAGGAAGTTTTTAGAGTCTATGCTCTAGAAAGTCAAATGACATCCTCGGGAAGCGATGATTTATCCGCCAGCGGATAGGTCGTAAGATGCCCGGCAACGCACTGAAGAATTAAAGCTCAAGCCATGGCCCCACGAATAAAAACCAGCGAGCGCATCGTGCAGAACAGCCTGGAGCTGTTCAATCAACAGGGTGAACGCAGCATCAGTACCAACCATATTGCTGCGCATATGGAGATTTCTCCGGGCAACCTGTACTACCACTTCCCCAACAAGCAGGCGATCATCGCTGTGTTGTTCAGTGAGTACGAAGCCCTGGTAGAGAGCTTCCTGCGCCCACCCCAGGGCCGCGCCGCGACCGTTGAAGACAAGCGCTTCTACTTGCAGGAACTGCTGTCAGCCATGTGGCGCTACCGGTTTTTGCACCGTGACCTCGAGCACTTGCTCGACAACGATGTGGAACTGGCAGCCCGCTACCGGCGTTTTTCCCAGCGTTGCCTGATCCAGGGCACGGCGATATACGCAGGCTTCGTCGACGCCGGCATCCTGTGCATGGACAAGGTCCAGATCGAATCCCTGACGCTCAATGCCTGGATCATCCTCACGTCCTGGGTGCGTTTTCTGTGCACCACACGGGAAAACTCCAACCACCTCAGCGAGCAAGCCATTAAACGTGGCGTGTATCAGGTGCTGGTGCTGGAAGCAGGATTTGTCACGGAGCAAGCACGCGAGGCGGTCAATGCCTTGTTCGAGGAGTTTTACGTGCCGTTGGCCCAGGCCCTGGAAGAAGTGCAGTAGGATCGATCAAAGACTTAGAGGGGCGTTCTCAATTAGTTTACACACCGCGTTGTCGCCTTAAAGCGGGCCAGGCAAGGCGCAGGCCGCTGGGAATGGTTGCTCCCTTCCCAAGGCCTGCAACGCAGCCTGGCCCGCTTTAAGGCACAACCCGAAGGGCCGGGCCTGCTGTTGTGCAGGGCTGCGTTGCTCGAAGCTTATTTGGAATGACCAAACCACGCTTCTCGCGCCTTGCCCTGCACAACAGCAGACCCGGCGCGGTGTGTAAACTAATTGAGAACGCCCCTCACCACAGGAGCCCGCTATGCCCATTGCGCAACTGATCAGCCCGAATGCTCTGGACCAGAAAAAGGGTCAGGCCGGGTTGGTGATTCTGGATTGTCGTTTTGCCCTTGAAGACCCGGATTACGGCCAGCGCAGCTATGCCCTGGGGCACATCGAGGGGGCCTCGTTTGCGGACCTGGAACGTGACCTCAGCGGACCCGTGGTCAAGGGTGTCACCGGTCGCCATCCATTGCCGACGCCGCACCACTTGATTCAGCGTTTACAGGATTGGGGCATCAGTAACGACAGCGAAATCGTTTTGTATGACGACGGCCCCGGCATGTATGCCGCGCGAGCCTGGTGGTTGCTGGCGTGGCTGGGCAAGCGCGACGGCGTGTTCATTCTCGACGGTGGCCTCAAGGCCTGGCACGCGGCCGGTTTACCGCTGAGCCTGGATGCACCGGCAATCAGTCGTGGCTCCTTTAGCGGTGCGCCGGACCACACTCTGTTAATGAGTGCCGAAAAACTGCAACAGCGCCTCGGTCAACCGACCCTGACCTTGCTTGACGCCCGGGGCCTGCCGCGTTTTCGTGGCGAGGTCGAGCCGATTGATCCGATCGCCGGGCACATTCCCGGCGCGCAATGCGCGGCCTTTACCGACAACCTGGATGCCGACGGGCGTTTCCTTCCCGCCGATCAGCTCAAGCAGCGTTTTGCGGCGAAGCTGGGTGATCGTTCGCCGACTGAACTGGTGGCGTATTGCGGCTCGGGCGTGACTGCGTGCCATAACCTGTTTGCGTTGTGCCTGGCTGGTTATCCATTGGGTTCGCTGTACGCCGGGTCGTGGAGCGAATGGATTACCGATCCTTCGCGGGCCGTCGCGACCGGCGATTAGTCACAAATCCCTTGTGGGAGCGAGCTTGCTCGCGATGGGGTCATTCCATTCAGCATTGATGTTGAATGTAAGTCCGCTATCGCGAGCAAGCTCGCTCCCACATTAGTAATGCTTATTGCCTGAACGATTGCCGGGCACTTCGATACGCCCCCGGGCCTACGCCGTAAACCTTCTTGAACTGCCGGCTCAGATGACTCTGGTCGGCAAAGCCGAGCCGGGCGGCAACGTCCAGCGGCAGGCAGCCTTCCTGTAATAACGCACGGGCCTGGGCGATACGCTGCTGCATCAGCCAGGCGTGCGGCGGCATGCCGGTGGCGTAGCGAAACACTCGGGCGAAGTGGAAGGGCGAAAGGTTCACCGCAGCGGCCAGTTCTTCCAGGGAGGGCGGTGCAGCGAGCTGCGCGTGCAGCAGTTCCTTGGCCCGGGCGATGGCCCGATGTTCCTGGCCAGGTTGACCGGGCGTTGCTACTGCGGCGTGACGTTGCAGCAACGACAGCATCATTTCCCGCCACGCGGTCTGCTGTTGCAGTGCACTGGCGGGGCTCTCCAGCAAACGGTGCAGTTGGCAGAGGCCACTCACCAGATCCGGGTCGCGATACAGCGTCGCACCAAAGGCCGGCAAGTCGTGGTCAGGCAGCTCAAGTTCGCCCAGCAACGAAAGGATCTGCTGGTTGTCGGGATAGAACGCCCGATACAACCAACCGTTGTCCGTGCCTTTGTGGCCAGTGTGCAATTCGTCCGGATTGATCACCACCAGCGTCCCGCTGCCCGCCAGATGTTCGGCGCCGCGATAGCGGTAGCGTTGAGCGCCAGCCATGATGATGCCGATGACGAAACCGTCGTGTACATGAGGGACGAAGCGCTGTTCGATGTAGCGCGCGGACAACAGCTCGACGCCGGCCAAAGGTGCCGTTTGCCAGAAGTGGATCGACTCGCCCGGATTGGCCGCCATGACCTTACTCGCGACCTGTGTTGGTCAGCCAGGCCGGTATACGCCGCTCCAGGTAGTAACCGGGGTTGCGGAACGTGCCGTCGACAAAACCGACATGCCCGCCCTTGGCCTGCAGCTCGAACTGCGTGCAGCCCGATAACTCGCTGGCGTGCGGCAAGCTGTGGAGAAACACGAAAGGATCGTCGGCCGCTTGAATGATCAAGGTCGGCGTGCGGATCTCACCGAGAAAATAACGGCTGGAGGCGCGGCGATAATAGTCATGCGCGTCCTTGAAACCGTTCAGTGGCGCGGTCACCCGGCCATCGAAATCCCAGAAAGTACGCAGGTTCTCCAGTGACCCGAGTTTGGCCAGGGTCTCCAGGCCCTCGTGGTGGCCGTCGTGTAGAAACTTCTGTTGCTTGTTCTTGATGTAGGCGAGCATTTCGCGCATGAAGTGCGCTTGATAGATCTTGGAAAGTCCCTGGCCGATGCGGTCGGCGCACTGGTCCAGGCGAAAGGGTACCGAGACCGCCACCGCGCCCTGCAACTGACTGCCACTGCCGGTTTCCCCCAGGTGCTTGAGCAGCACATTGCCGCCCAGCGAATAGCCGACGGCGTACAGCGGCGCCGACGGGCGGGTGGCTCGCAGGTGGTTGATCGCCGCCGCGAGGTCTTCGCTGGCGCCGGAATGATAGCTGCGCGGCAACAGATTCGGTTCGCCCGAACAGCCGCGCCAGTTCAGTGCCACGCTGGCCCAGCCCTGGGCAAACAGGGCTTTTTGCAGGCCGGCGACATACGGTGAGTTCGAAGAGCCGGTCAATCCGTGCAACACCAGCACCAAGGGTGCATTGGCGCTGTGCGGCCCGTGCCAGTCGAGATCGAGAAAGTCGCCGTCGTCGAGCCACAGACGTTCGCGTTGTCGATCCAGATGAGTGGTTTTGCGCCACAGCGGTCCCCACAAGGTTTGCAGATGCGGGTTGCCGAGGCCGAAGGCAGGGATGAAACGATCAGGCGGAGTAAGCACGGTAGTTCTCGATGCAGCGGTGCGTGCCTGAGATTGTTGACCCCAGGCACGCGCCTTGTTCAGGCCGGTGGATTAACCGGCGATCTCTGCCAGACGGTGCCACAACGCGTAGTAGACCCGCCCGGATTTTTGCTCCCGGTGCAGGCGCCAGCCCCCTGGCAGACCGAGGGTCGATGGCGCGGTCTCACTTTCAGTGTAGATCCACGCGTCGTCGGCGAGCCATTGGCGTTCTTCAAGTAATGTGCAAACGGCGGGCAACAGGTTCTGGTTGAACGGCGGGTCGAGGAACACCAGGTCGTAGGCGATCGCTGGCTGGGTTTCCAGGTAGCGCAAGGCATCGGCGGTTTGCACCTGGCCGACGGTGCAACGCAGCGTTCCCAGATGCTCTTTCAGGCTGGAAACCGCCAGGCTGCTGGCATCCAGCGCCTGGCCCATGGCGGCGCCACGGGACAGCGCTTCAAGGAACAACGCGCCGCTGCCGGCAAACGGGTCGAGCACTTTGGCCCCGGCAACATACGGTGCGAGCCAGTTGAACAGGGTTTCACGCACGCGGTCGGGCGTCGGGCGCAGGCCCGGAGCATCCGGGAAGCTCAGGCGCCGACTGCGCCACTCGCCGCCGATGATGCGCAATTGGTTCACGCCGTTGTGCACGTTATGAACTGGTTTTTTAGGACGCGATGGACTGGCCATTAATGCTCCGGAACCCCGAGCGGCTGCTCGGTTGGTTTGTCAGTGGGGGCCGGTAACGGCTTTTGCGGCACGGTCGGGCCAGCAGAAACGATGACCATTTTGTCCGTGCTCAGGTGTTTGTTCATTGCTGCGGTGACCTGCTCGACAGTCAGGCTTTGCGACTGCCGCATGAAGTCTTCAAGGTAACTCAACGGCAAGTCATAGAAGCCCATGGCGCCCAGTTGGCCGACGATATCGGCGTTGCTGGCGTTGGACAGCGGGAAGCTGCCGGCCAGTTCACGCTTGGCGTCGTCGAGTTCTTTCTGGGTCGGGCCGGTTTTGAGGAAGTCGGCGAGCACGTCCTGCACCAGTTTGAGTGTACCTTCGCTCATTTCGGCGCGGGTTTGCAGGTTGATCATGAACGGGCCGCGGACCTGCATTGGAGTGAAACCGGAGTAGACGCCATAGGTCAGGCCGCGTTTTTCACGGACTTCGCTCATCAGTCGGGTGCCGAAGCCACCGCCGCCGAGGATCTGGTTGCCCAGGGACACGGCCGCATAGTCCGTATCGGCACGGTCGATGCCCAGTTGCGCGAGCATCAGGTTGGTTTGCTTGGATGGAAACTCGATGTGACCGATGCTGGCTTTCGGTTCAACCGGTTGCTCGATTTTCGCCAGCGCCGGGCCCTTTGGCAGTGCGGCGGAAATCTGTTCGGCAATCGCTTCGGCTTCGCTGCGCGACAAGTCGCCCACCAGTGCAATCACCACGTTGCCCGCGGCATAGGCTTTCTCGTGGAAGGCCCGCAACTGCGCCACGCTAATCGATGGGACACTTTGCGCGTTTCCGTCGCTTGAGTGCGCGTAAGGATGGTTGCCATACAGGCGCTTCATCAGCTCCAGGTTCGCCAGTTTGCCGGGGTTCTGCTTCTGATACTCGAAGCCGGCGAGCAACTGGTTCTTGATTCGCGCCAGCGAGTCAGTCGGGAGCGTCGGCTTGCCAACGACTTCAGCGAACAGCTTCAACGCCGGTTCGCGTTTATCCACAGCACTCAGGCTGCGCAGCGAGGCGACGGCCATGTCCTTGTAAGCGCCGTTACCGAAGTCGGCGCCCAGGCTTTCGAAACCTTCGGCTATCTGGCCGACATCTTTGCCGGCGATGCCTTCGTTGAGCATGGCATTGGTCAGCACGGCCAGTCCTGGTGTCTCACCGTCCTGACTGCTGCCGGCGGCGAAGATCAGGCGCATGTCGAACATCGGCAGCTCCGGGGCTGCGACGAACAGCACCTTGGAGCCTTCAGCGGTTTTCCAGGTTTGCACGTCCAGCGTGCGGTGGCTCGGCGCTTTACCGTCGAGTTCGGCCAGTGATTGCAGCTTTTTGCTGGCCTTGGCCTGCTCGAGGGCTTCGCTGGCATGGGTATCGGTCGAACGGCTGAAGTAAAAGCCGAGCGAAGCGAGCAGTGCGACGAGTACCAGGCCGATCAGGGCCAGGCGTGGTTTTTTACTCTCACTCATGAGCAGTCTCCTCGGGCAGTGGCAGTACATGCGCAACGCTGAGACGTTCGCGAGTGAAATAGGTGCGGGCGGCTTTCTGGATGTCTTCCGGTGTCACGCTTTGCAGCTCGGCGAGTTCGGTGTCCATCAACTTCCATGACAGACCGACGGTTTCCAGCTGACCGATGGCAGTGGCCTGGCTGGTTATCGAGTCGCGCTGGTAGACCAGGCCGGCGATCACTTGCGCGCGTACGCGTTCAACTTCATCAGCCGATGGCGCGGTGGTTTTCAGCTGATCGAGCAGTTTCCACAGGCCGGCTTCGACCTGGGCCATGGTTTTGTGTTTCTGGGTGTTCGGCGATGCCGACAAGGTAAACAGGCTGTCACCGCGGGTGTAGGCGTCGTAGCTCGACGAACCGCCGGAGACCAGTTCTTCGCCGCGCTCCAGTTGCGCCGAGATGCGTGCGCTGTAGCCGCCATCAAGCAATGCCGCGATCAACCGCAGGGCATTGACCGAGCGTTTGTCTTGCGCTGTGGCGATGCTCGGCACGTTGAAGGCGAGCATCAGGCTCGGCAATTGCGTCTGTACATGCAGGGTGATCTGGCGCTCGCCGGGCTCGGCCAGTTCCAGTGGAATCTTCGCTGGCGGCACGTCGCGCTTCGGGATCGGCCCGAAGTAGCGTTGAGCCAGGGCTTTGACTTCGTCCGGCGTTACGTCACCGACCACCACCAGCGTGGCGTTGTTGGGCACGTACCAGGATTTGTACCAGTGGCGCAGCTCTTCGACTTTCATGCGGTCCAGATCAGCCATCCAGCCGATGGTCGGCGTGTGGTAGCCGCTGGCCGGGTAGGCCATCGCCTTGAAGCGCTCGTAAGCCTTGGCCATCGGCTTGTCGTCGGTGCGCATGCGGCGCTCTTCCTTGATCACTTCGATCTCGCGGCTGAACTCGTCGGCCGGCAGGCGCAGGTTGGCCATGCGGTCGGCTTCCAGTTCAAAGGCCACACCCAGGCGATCACGCGCCAGCACCTGGTAATACGCGGTGTAGTCGTCGCTGGTGAAGGCGTTCTCTTCGGCGCCGAGGTCACGCAGGATCAACGATGCTTCGCCGGGGCCGACTTTCTCGCTGCCCTTGAACATCATGTGTTCCAGGGCGTGGGACAAACCGGTCTGGCCCGGGGTTTCGTAGCTGGAGCCAACCTTGTACCAGATCTGGGAAACCACCACGGGTGCCCGATGGTCCTCGCGCACGACGACCTTGAGGCCGTTGTCGAGGGTGAATTCGTGGGTCGGTTGGGGGGCGGCAGCCAAAGCTGAAAGGGGCAGACAAACTGTGCTGAGCAGCAGGCCTGCAGCGCGGCGGGCTAGAGCATTCATTCGTTTTTTAACCTGTTGGGCTGCCCGCTTGGTCTTAGCGTCGGCGGGCTAGAGGGTGCTAGGATACTGATCCGTTTTACTGGCGGCCACGCCTATCAGGCTTTTGTGCATGATCAGGTTGTATGGGTTCACGGCGGAAAGCCTCTGTTTATCAGCTAAACTCCGCTTTTTTGCCGATTTTGCCAGTTCAGTCCTTCGTGAAATCGATCCTTGAGGTGCTGTTGAGCACTTCGACAAAATGTTGCGCGTGAACAAGCTGGGTGAAACGCAGTCTGTTCTGCATCGAATATTTATTTGCCGAGGCGCCATTGGCGCGTCGCTACCGTGAGATAGCCGTCCTCCATGTTTGGTTCCAACGACGACAAGAAGACCCCAGCTGCGGCTGGCGAGAAGAAAAGCCTGTTCGGATGGCTGCGCAAAAAGCCGCAGGAACCCGCCGTCGAACAGCCACAGCCACGTCCTGAGGTTGCGCCTGAGCCGGTAATAGAGGCTGCGCCCGTTGCGCAAGCGCCGGCCGCCGCCGTATTGCCGATAGCCGAGCCGATAGTGCAACCGGTTGTCGAACCAGCGCCTGCGCCAGTCGCTGAAGTGCCGCGCGCGCCAGAAATCGTACACAAGCCGTGGTTGACGCTGCCGGTGGCTGAAGAGCCGGTGGCCCTGGTCGAAAACGAGCTGGCGCCGCATGTCACACCACCGATTCCAGCGCCGACAGTGGTCCAGCAAGCGGTAGAGCTGCTGGTGGTCGAGCCGGTCCCGGTCATCGATCCGACGGCTGAACAGCTGATGGTTGATGAGCCTGATCTGCCTCAGCCGGTGATTGCGGCATTTGTGGCTCCAGAACCTGTGCCTGCCCCAGCGCCGACACCCGTTGTCGCGGCACCGGTAACGCCGCCAGCGCCGGTTGCAGCGGTTGTTCCAGCCCCGGTTGTTGCCGAACCGGCTCGCACCGAAGAAACCAAAGCCGGCTTCTTTGCCCGCCTCAAGCAAGGCCTGTCGAAAACCAGCGCCAGTATCGGCGAGGGCATGGCCAGCCTGTTCCTCGGCAAGAAGACCATCGATGACGAACTGCTCGAAGACATCGAAACCCGCCTGCTGACCGCTGACGTCGGCGTCGAAGCGACGTCGGTGATCATCCAGAGCCTGACCCAGAAGGTCGCGCGCAAGCAGCTGGCCGATGCCGATGCACTGTACAAATCCTTGCAGGCCGAGCTTGCCAACATGCTCAAGCCTGTCGAGCAGCCGCTGAAAATCACCTCGCAGAACAAGCCGTTCGTAATTCTGGTGGTCGGCGTGAACGGCGCCGGCAAAACCACCACCATCGGTAAGTTGGCGAAGAAGCTGCAACTTGAAGGCAAGAAAGTCATGCTTGCGGCGGGCGACACCTTCCGTGCCGCGGCAGTCGAGCAATTGCAGGTCTGGGGCGAACGCAACAAGATCCCGGTGATCGCTCAGCACACCGGTGCCGACTCGGCTTCGGTTATCTTCGATGCGGTACAGGCCGCCAAGGCCCGTGGGATTGACGTGTTGATCGCCGATACCGCCGGTCGCCTGCACACCAAAGACAACCTGATGGAAGAACTGAAAAAGGTTCGCCGGGTGATCAGCAAGCTCGACGCCGATGCGCCGCACGAGGTGCTGCTGGTGCTCGACGCCGGTACTGGCCAGAACGCTATCAACCAGGCCAAGCAATTCAACCAGACGGTCGAACTGACCGGCCTGGCCCTGACCAAACTCGATGGCACAGCCAAGGGCGGAGTGATTTTCGCCCTGGCCAAGCAGTTTGGTCTGCCGATTCGCTACATCGGTGTCGGTGAAGGCATCGATGATTTGCGTACCTTTGAAGCAGAACCCTTTGTCCAGGCACTCTTTGCCGAGCGGGAGCGTTCATGATTCGTTTCGAACAGGTCGGTAAGCGCTATCCGAACGGTCACGTCGGCTTGCATGAGCTGAGCTTTCGAGTCCGTCGGGGCGAGTTCTTGTTTGTCACCGGCCATTCTGGTGCCGGTAAAAGTACCCTGCTGCGGCTGTTGCTCGCGATGGAGCGTCCGACCACCGGCAAACTGCTGTTGGCCGGGCAGGACCTGGCGACCATCAGCAACGCGCAGATCCCGTACCTGCGTCGGCAGATCGGTGTGGTGTTCCAGAACCACCAGTTGCTGTTCGACCGTACGGTGTTCAACAACGTCGCCTTGCCGTTGCAGATTCTTGGCCTGTCCAAGGCTGAAATCGCCAAGCGCGTGGATTCGGCCCTGGAGCGCGTGGCACTTTCGGACAAGACCGACCTCTACCCGGGCGACCTGTCCACCGGTCAGCAACAGCGCGTCGGCATTGCCCGCGCCATCGTCCATCGCCCGGCCTTGCTGCTGGCGGACGAGCCGACCGGTAACCTCGACCCGCGTCTGGCGGCAGAAATCATGGGCGTCTTCGAAGACATCAATCGTCTGGGCACCAGCGTGCTGATCGCCAGTCACGATCTGGCGCTGATCGCCCGCATGCGTCATCGCATGCTGACCTTGCAACGTGGCCGATTGATCGGTGACGGGGAGGCCGGGGTATGAGTGCAACACGCAGTCCGAAGGTTTCCGAACGCGTGGCCCCGAAGGCCGCCGATCCGCAGCCACAGAAGAAAAAGCGCGACGAAGACGAGGGGCCGGACTTCAGCACCTTGCTGCGCGCCTGGATCGAAAGTCACCGTGCCAGTTTGCTGGACAGCCTGCGGCGCCTGGGCAAACAGCCGATCGGCAGCTTCTTCACCTGCCTGGTGATGGCGGTTGCCCTGAGTCTGCCGATGGGCTTGTCGTTGCTGCTGAACAACGTCGAACGTCTGGGTGGCTCCTGGCAGCGTGCGGCGCAGATCTCGCTGTACCTGCAGATCGACGCCAGCGCCAACGAAGGCGAGCAACTGCGCGAGCAGATCAAAGGCATGCCGGGTGTAGCCGATGCCGAATACATCAGCCGTGAACAGGCGCTGGACGAGTTCCAGCAGCAGTCCGGTCTGGGCGAGGCGCTCAAGGAGCTGCCGCAGAACCCGCTGCCAGGCGTGGTGCTGGTCACTCCGAACGAAGTCGACAAGGCGACCCTTGAAGCATTAAGACAAAAACTTTCCGAATTGCCGAAGGTACAACAGGCGCAACTTGATCTAGTCTGGGTCGAGCGTTTGGCGGCCATCCTCAAGCTGGGCGAGCGGTTTGTCTTCGGCCTGACCGTGTTGCTGGTTTCTGCATTACTTTTGGTGATAGGCAATACCATTCGTCTTCATATTGAAAACCGCCGCACAGAGATAGAAGTGATTAAACTCGTCGGCGGCACTGACAGTTATGTGCGCAGGCCTTTTCTGTACATGGGCGCGCTATATGGCTTCGGTGCGGGGATTCTTTCCTGGGGTGTTCTGGCGTTTGGCCTGAACTGGCTGAACGACGCCGTGGTTGGGCTGGCCGGCTTGTATGGCAGTAATTTCGCGTTGGCCGGGGTGCCGGTTGCCGATGGTCTGTCACTCTTGCTAGGCGCAGTGCTGTTGGGGTATATCGGTGCTTGGATTGCGGTAGCGCGCCATTTGAGAGAGCTCGCACCGAAGTAGTGTCTTATTGCTTGTATGACCTTTCAGCGTGTAGGGGAACTTGTCCTTCGGTTCCCGGTCAATTTTTCGCAGTGCTGAACTGCACGAGTTATGTGAGTCGGAGGTTTTTTCGTATGACCACTTCTTTGCAACCTGCTTATGCTCTGGTCCCAGGCGCGAACCTGGAGGCTTATGTGCATACGGTGAACAGCATTCCATTGCTGACACCGGAGCAGGAGCGTGAACTGGCCGAGAGTCTCTACTATGAGCAGGATTTGGGGGCGGCTCGGCAGATGGTGCTCGCCCACCTGCGTTTTGTTGTACATATTGCCCGTAGCTATTCCGGCTACGGCCTGGCCCAGGCTGACTTGATTCAGGAAGGCAACGTTGGCCTGATGAAAGCGGTCAAGCGTTTCAACCCGGAAATGGGCGTGCGTCTGGTGTCCTTTGCAGTGCACTGGATCAAGGCTGAAATCCACGAATTCATCCTGCGCAACTGGCGTATCGTCAAGGTCGCCACGACCAAGGCCCAGCGCAAACTGTTCTTCAACCTGCGTAGCCAGAAGAAGCGTCTGGCGTGGTTGAACAACGAGGAAGTCCATCGCGTGGCTGAAAGCCTCGGCGTAGAGCCGCGGGAAGTTCGCGAGATGGAAAGCCGCCTGACCGGCCATGACATGGCCTTCGACCCGGCCGCCGAAGCGGACGACGACAGCGCTTTCCAGTCGCCGGCCAACTATCTGGAAGACCACCGGTACGACCCGGCCCGTCAACTGGAAGATGCCGACTGGACCGACAACTCCACCCACAACCTGCACGAAGCGCTGGAAGTGCTGGACGACCGCAGCCGCGACATCCTCTATCAGCGCTGGCTGGCAGAAGAAAAAGCCACGCTGCACGACCTGGCGCAGAAGTACAACGTGTCGGCCGAGCGTATTCGTCAGCTCGAGAAGAGCGCGATGAACAAGCTCAAGCTGTCGATTGCTGCTTAAGCGGTAACGCAATAAAAAACGCCCCGATCATTGATCGGGGCGTTTTTGTTTGTGCCCAATAATCCTGCCTCACACCGGCCCTTGTGGGGGCGAGCTTGCTCGCGATGACGTCGGGTCAGTCGATATGAGTACTGAATGATCAACCGCTATCGCGAGCAAGCCCGCTCCCACAGGAGATCTTCAGTGTTCAGAAGATTGTGATCGACTATTGAGCCCAAGGTGCCCGGCGCGAAGCGTTGAGTCCGGTCAGGTAGCTGTCGCCACCCAACTGGCTCATTTGCTGCCGAATCCAGCTCGCACGTCGCAGTACATAAGGGCTCGGATGGCCGGCGCTCCAGACTCGCGGGTTTGGCAGTACCGCGGCCAGCAAACTGGCTTGCTGACGGCTCAGCGACCGGGCGCTCACACCAAAGTGATGCCGGGCAGCCGCTTCGGCGCCAAACACGCCGTCATCCCATTCCACACTGTTGAGGTACACCTCAAGAATCCGCTGCTTGGGCCAGAACACTTCGATCAGTCCGGTAAACCAGGCTTCCAGCCCTTTGCGCAGCCAGCTGCGGCCGGACCACAGGAACAGGTTCTTCGAGACTTGCTGGCTCAAGGTGCTGGCGCCACGGATCGAGCCGCCGAGTTCGTTGTGCGCCAGAGCAGCCTGAATCGCGCCGAAGTCAAAACCCCAGTGCTCGGGGAATTTCTGGTCCTCGCCAGCCATCACCGCGACCTTCAGGTCATCGGAGATGTTGTCCCACGGCTGCCAGTTGCGCTGCACGTCGATAGGCTCGCCATCGACCCAGGATTCGATCTTGCGCTCGACCATCAGCGCCGTCCCCGGAGGCGGAACGACGCGAAACACCAGCACCAGCAACACGCTGCCACAGGCGAACCAGAGCAGGGCTTTTGTAAAACGTCGGAACAATAAACGCAGCATAGAGATGGCTTGGCCGAACCCGTCGAGCGGGCCATTATACAGACCCTGCCTGATGATTCTGACTGGAGTTCCTTATGCTGCGTGGCTTTCTGATGCTGGCCGCTTTCTTCGGCTTCACCGGCGTGGGGCTGGGCGCGTTTGCCGCTCATGGCCTGAAAGATCGCCTGAGTGCCGAATACCTGGCGATTTTCCACACCGGCGTCACCTACCAACTGGTGCACACCCTGGCGCTGTTGGGCGTAGCACTGCTGGCCGCGCAGATTCCCGGTCGTTTGATCACCTGGGCCGGCGTATCATTTGCCATCGGCATCCTGTTGTTTTCCGGCAGCCTGTACCTGCTGACCCTGACCGGTGTCAGCAAGCTGGGCATCGTGACGCCGTTCGGCGGATTGGCATTCCTCGTGGGCTGGCTGTGCCTGGGGATAGCCGCCTGGCGCTTGAGCTGACTTAAGAGTCCGTTTCAAGACGAATGGCTTGGGTCGACCTGACTGATCGGGCTAGAATGCTGGCCCCTAAAAATGATGGCGGCATCCGGCATGCGCATTCAGTTGAACGGCGAATCCCTTGAACTGCCCGACGGTGAAACCGTTGCGGCCCTGCTGACCCGTTTGGAACTGACCGGACGCCGGGTGGCGGTCGAACTCAATCTGGATATCGTCCCGCGCAGCCAGCACGCAGAAACTACTTTGAACGACGGTGACTCGGTCGAAGTTGTGCATGCCATCGGCGGCGGCTAGTAGCCAGCAGGCGATTCCCGTCCCCACACGCATTCTGCAAGAGCCTCACCCCAACAGAGGATTTCCGATGAGCAACGTTCGCAGCGACAAGCCTTTCGTCCTGGCCGGTCGTACTTACCAGTCGCGTTTGCTGGTAGGTACCGGCAAGTACCGTGACATGGAAGAAACCCGCCTGGCCATCGAAGCCTCGGGTGCCGAGATCGTCACCTTCGCCGTGCGCCGTACCAACCTTGGCCAGAACGCGGGCGAACCGAACCTGCTCGAAGTCCTGTCGCCGGATCGCTACACCTTCCTGCCGAACACCGCCGGGTGCTTCGACGCTACCGAGGCTGTGCGCACCTGCCGCCTGGCCCGTGAGCTGCTCGGCGGCCACAACCTGGTGAAGCTGGAAGTGTTGGCGGACCAGAAAACCCTGTTCCCTAACGTGATCGAAACCCTCAAGGCCGCCGAAGTGCTGGTCAAGGAAGGTTTCGACGTGATGGTCTACACCAGCGATGACCCGATCATTGCCCGTCAACTGGCGGAAATCGGCTGCATCGCAGTCATGCCGCTGGCCGGTCTGATCGGCACGGGCCTGGGGATCTGCAACCCGTACAACCTGCAGATCATCCTCGAAGAAGCCAAGATCCCGGTGTTGGTGGATGCCGGCGTCGGCACCGCTTCCGACGCGACGATCGCCATGGAACTGGGTTGCGAAGCGGTGCTGATGAACTCGGCCATCGCCCACGCCCAGCAGCCGATCATGATGGCTGAAGCCATGAAACACGCCATTGTTGCAGGTCGTCTGGCGTACCTCGCCGGGCGCATGCCGAAAAAACTCTATGCCAGCGCTTCCTCGCCGCTGGATGGTCTGATCAAGTAAGAGCCATTGATGACTGAATCGAACGACACGCCTATCCAGACGGAAGCAGGCGAAGAGCGCCAACACCGCCGCATCAAGAGTTTCGTGATGCGCGCCGGGCGCATGACCGAAGGCCAGCAGCGCGGCCTGGACCAGGGCGCGCCGCTGTTCGTCCTGCCGCTGGCCGACGCGCCGGTGGACTTCGACCAGGTGTTTGGTCGCTCGGCACCACGCTCGCTGGAAATCGGTTTCGGCATGGGCCATTCGCTGCTGGAAATGGCCGCGGCTTCGCCGGATCAGGATTTCATCGGCGTTGAAGTGCACCGTCCAGGTGTCGGCGCGTTGCTCAATGGCGTGCTGACTCAAGGCCTGACCAACCTGCGGGTCTACGATTGCGATGCGATCGAAGTGCTCAACCGTTGCGTGGCCGATAACAGCCTCGATCGCCTGATGCTGTTTTTCCCGGACCCATGGCACAAGAGCCGTCACCACAAGCGTCGTATCGTTCAGGCATCGTTCGCGGAGCTGGTACGCAGCAAGTTGAAAGTCGGCGGTGTGCTGCACATGGCCACCGACTGGGAGCCGTATGCCGAATACATGCTGGAAGTGATGAACGTCGCGCCGGGCTACCGCAACCTCGCCGAAGACGGCAAGTGCGTACCACGCCCGGCCGAGCGCCCGATCACCAAGTTCGAACGCCGCGGCGAACGTCTTGGGCATGGCGTGTGGGATTTGAAGTTCGAGAAACTGGCTTAAGCCTTTACACAACCTAATGTGGGAGCGGGCTTGCTCGCGAAGAGGTCATAACATTCAACATCTCTGTTGACTGTTACACCGCCTTCGCGAGCAAGCCCGCTCCCACAGTTGTTTTGTGTCTGGCCGAAATTTAGCGGCGGTCTGCGACGACGCCGATCAATACCAGCACCACCAGCAACACCGGCGCCAGGCTGTAGTTGTTGAACTGGCTCAAGCCGCGAACGATCCACGGCGTGGCGTAGATCAGAGCGGCGCCACTGCCGATCATGCACACCAGGGCCATCAACGGGACGCGCAAGGCGCCGGCGATGCTGCCCAGGCGTTGATCGATCCAGCCTTTGATGTCGGCGCCAAACAGCACCAGCAGGCAGCCCACCAGCGCCAGGGCGATTTCCGACAGGTTGCTACGGCTCCAGCGGGACACGGTGGCAAGCAGATCGAGTACCAAATCCATTCGATTTCCTTAAGTCAGAAAATTCTGCAGCAAGTCATTGAGGAATAGTTGTCCGCGCATCGTCGCCGCCAGACGTGACGGTTCGACCTGCAGCAAGCCACTTTGTTCGGCCTCGCGGCGGCCTTGCGCAAGGCTTTCCAGTGTCAGTCCGGTACGCTCTGGATACAGGCGCGCCTCGACACCCTCGGTCAGGCGCAGGGCATTCATCAGGAACTCGAACGGCAGCTCTTCGTTGGTCAGGGCTTTCTCACCCGCCTGAAAGCTTTTTGCCGGGTTGAGGTAGTCCTTCGGCAAGCGAGTCTTCCAAGTGCGGACAATGCGTCCATCTGGATGGCTGAGCTTGCCGTGAGCTCCGGCGCCGATACCGATGAAGTCGCCAAAACTCCAGTAATTGAGGTTATGCCGCGCCGGACGACCGGGCAGAGCATAGGCCGACACTTCGTATTGGGCGTAACCGTGTTCGGCCAACAGCGCCTGACCAGCCTCCTGAATGTCCCACAGGGTGTCATCTTCCGGCAGGGTTGGCGGCTGATTCCAGAACACCGTGTTCGGCTCCAGCGTCAACTGATACCAGGACAGATGAGTCGGCTTCAGCGCGATGGCTTGGCGCAGGTCGTCCAGCGCATCGTCCAGGGACTGATCGGGCAAACCGTGCATCAGGTCCAGGTTGAAGTTATCGAACCCGGCCTGACGGGCCATGCCGGCAGCGCGAATCGCTTCATCGCCGTTATGGATTCGGCCCAGGGCCTTGAGTTTCTCTTGCTGGAAGCTCTGGATACCGATCGACAGGCGATTGATGCCCAAGGCGCGGTAAGCGACGAACTTTTCCTGTTCGAAGGTCCCGGGGTTGGCTTCCAGAGTGATTTCGATATCGCTGGCAAACCGGATTCGCTGCTCCACACCTTTGAGCAAACGGCCCAACGCTTGCGCGCTGAACAGGCTCGGTGTGCCGCCGCCGAAGAAGATCGAGCTCAGCTCACGGCCGTAAACCGCGTGCAAGTCTTGATCGAGGTCAGCGAGCAGGGCGTCGACATACTCTTCTTCCGGCAGCACGGGGCTTGCGGTGTGGGAGTTGAAGTCGCAATAAGGGCATTTGCGTACGCACCACGGAATGTGGATGTACAGCGCCAGGGGCGGCAGCACCGGCAGGGACGCCCGAGGCGATTGCGCGCCGCCGTATATCAGCGGCGACGCGGATGAGTCGTGGGTCATTTCAGGCTCAGGCGTTGGCGCAGCAAATCCATTGCACGGGCGCGGTGGCTGAGCTGGTTTTTCTCGGCCGGGCTCAATTCTGCACTGGAGCAATCGCGCTCCGGCACCCAGAACAGCGGATCGTAGCCAAAACCGTGTTCACCGCTGGCTTCGGTCAGGATGCGCCCGTGCCACAAGCCTTCGCAGAGAATCGGCAGCGGATCATCGGCGTGGCGCACCAGCGCCAGCACGCACACAAACTGCGCACCGCGTTCGGCTTCGGGGACGTCTTTCAGCACGTCAAGCAGCTTGGCGTTGTTTGCTGCATCGCCCTGGCCATCGGCATAGCGCGCCGAGTAGATACCCGGCGCGCCGCCGAGGAAGTCCACCGCCAGCCCCGAATCATCGGCCAGTGCCGGCAAACCGGAAATGCGCGAGGCATTGCGGGCCTTGAGGATGGCGTTTTCGACGAACGACAGGCCGGTTTCTTCAGGCTCGACGCTGCTGAACTCGCCAATCGAGCGCAGGCGCACCGAGTCGCCGAGCATGGCCTGGAGTTCTTTGAGTTTGCCGGCGTTATGGCTGGCCAATACGAGTTGCGTGAAATTGATCATTCGCCGGGGAAGAGCTCTTGGTTGAAATTGATGGTGTTGATCTTGTCGCCGGTCTGCACCTTGATTTCGAAGGTGCGGACTTCCTGCTGATCCACCGGGAACTGGGCGATGTAGTAGACCGCCCCGGTTTCTGTGATCTGTTTGAACTTCAGCGGGACGCTTTGACTGGTCAGGTCTTTCACTGTACCACTGACCTGGGCGATGACCGGTTTGTTGGCCTTGATCACCGACACATTGATCACGCCCTGATTCTTGCTGCGGATCAGTTCGGCGTTTTTGGCGATGTCCGGCGTCAGGTAGGTGGAATTGAAGGTGTTGTAGTGCACCGTCACGTCACCGAAGGTTTCCTGGCGCTCGCCTTTGATCGGTTCAGCGGCCATGGCGCTGACGCTCAGGCAGGCTGTTAATAGAAACAGGGCTAGACGACCCATGATCGCTCTCCTCGAAAAACCTCGTTAAACCGCTACCTGGTGATCCTGCAGGCCAGGACTGCTGACGCGGTAGATGCCAATCTCACCTAATAGATTAGGCCATAGCTTACTGGCCCACCCGTGTCGGTGTTGTTGATCGACGGCAAGCCGATCGATGACCTTGGCTTCACGTTCGCGGCACAGCGCCTCAAAGTCTGCAAAGGTGCAGAAGTGGATGTTCGGCGTGTTGTACCAGGTGTACGGCAAAAACTCCGAAACCGGCATCCGGCCCTTGCTTGCCAGGTACCAGCGGCAGCGCCAGTGACCGAAGTTGGGGAAGGTGATGATGCACTGGCGACCGACCCGCAGCATCTCGTCGAGGATCTTGTCCGGGTAATGCACGGCCTGCAGGGCCTGGGTCATCACCACGATATCGAAGCTGTTGCTGGCGAAGTTTCCCAGGCCCTTGTCCAGGTCCTGCTCGATGACGTTGATGCCCTTGGCCACGCATTCGGCGATGTTGTCCGCATCGTTTTCCAGCCCGTAGCCGGTCACTTGCTTGTTATCGCGCAGCCAGGTCAGCAGCTCGCCGTCACCGCAACCGAGGTCGAGCACGCGGCTGCCGGCGGGGATCCATTCCTGGATGATTTCCAGATCGGCTCTCATGTCTTCCTCAAAGCGAAATTCGGTTCATGTAATTGCGAAACGCCTGCAAGTAGCGCGGGATCGGAATCAGGAAGGCGTCGTGGCCTTGCGGAGCATCGATCTCCAGATAGCAAACGTCTTTCTTGGCCGCCATCAGCGCGTCGACCAGTTCCCGCGACCGGGCCGGGGAGAAGCGCCAGTCGGTGGTGAAGGACATCACGCAGAACTTGGCTTTGGCACCGGCGAAGGTTTTCGCCAGGTTATCGTCGAAGTTCGCTGCCGGATCGAAGTAGTCCAGCGCTTTGGTCATCAGCAGGTAGGTGTTGGCGTCGAAACGCCCAGAGAATTCTTCGCCCTGATAACGCAGGTAGCTTTCGACCTGGAACTCGACGCTGTGGAAGTCGTAGTTGAGCTTTTCGCTCTTCAGGCCACGGCCGAATTTCTCGCCCATGGAATCGTCCGACAGGTAGGTGATGTGCCCGACCATCCGCGCGAGCATCAGCCCGCGCTTGGGGATCACGCCCGCTTCCTGGAACGACCCGCCATGGAACTCCGGGTCGGTGAGGATCGCCTGGCGCGCCACTTCGTTGAAGGCGATGTTCTGCGCCGAGAGTTTCGGCGCCGAGGCAATGGCCAGGCAGTGACGGATGCGATCAGGGTAGGTAATGCTCCACTGCATCGCCTGCATGCCGCCCAGGCTGCCGCCGATCACGGCGGCCCACTGCTTGATGCCGATCCGGTCCGCCAGACGCGCCTGGCTGTGCACCCAGTCTTCCACGGTCAGCACCGGGAAGTCGGCACCGAACGGCTTGCCGGTGTCCGGGTTGATGCTGCTCGGGCCGGTAGAACCGTTGCAGCCGCCGAGGTTGTTCAGGCTGACCACGAAGAACTTGTTGGTGTCGATCGGTTTTCCCGGGCCTATGCAGCTGTCCCACCAACCGGGTTTACGGTCTTCGGTACTGTGATAACCGGCAGCGTGATGGTGACCGGACAAGGCATGGCATATCAGCACGGCGTTGCTCGCCGTGGCGTTCAGCGTGCCGTAGGTTTCATAGATCAGGTCATAGGCTGGCAACGAGCGGCCGCAGGCAAGGGCCAGGGGCTCGCTGAAGTGCGCCACTTGCGGCGTCACCAGACCAACAGAATCGGCGGGAAAGGCAGTTGGCATCGACCCTGCTCTCGTTGAAATGAGGCGTAAGTCTAATGAGCAGGGCCCCCAGCGGCAAGCAAAGGCCGGGCCTGATTTCATTCAGTTCCACCGAGGTGCCGCCATCGCGAGCAAGCTCGCTCCCACATTGGAATGCAATCCCCTGTGGGAGCGAGCTTGCTCGCGATAAACGATAACGCGGTCAGCCTGCCGGGCGCACCAACCCCGGCAACTCTGGAAGCTTCTTTGGCGAGCTGATCCGAACCCGCTTCTGCCGGTTCAGCTCGCCGCTGATCAGGCTCACCTGGCTCTTGGACACGCCAAACGCCTTGGCCAGAAACGCCATCAGGTAGGCATTGGCCTTGCCTTCGACCGGCGGGGCGGTCAGACGGATCTTCAGCCGATCACCATGCAGCCCGCAGAAATCATCGCTGCGGGCCGCCGGTTGCAGGTGACATTCGAGGATCAGGTCGTCCCCGTCCCAGCGAAACCAACTCATTCACAAAGGCCTGGGTCAGATCAGCAGACGCAGGATTTCCGGCATCATGGTCATGGCGGCGAGGTTGTTGATCACCAGCATGTCCAGCAGCTTGAGCACCATGAACGCCAGGATCGGCGAGATATCCAGGCCGCCCATGCTTGGCAGGATCCGGCGGAACGGTGCCAGGGCCGGCTCGCAGATCTGGTTGACCAGCTCGGCGCCCGGGTTATGACTGCCCGGGGCGACCCAGGAGAGGATCACGCTGATGATCAGGGCAAAGAAGAAGATCTTCAGGAACAGCGCGGTCACGCCGATGATCGACCAGATCAGCAGTTGCAGCGGGTTACCGGTGGTGCCGTAGGTCAGTAGCAGGGTCAGGGCCATCAACGCCAGTTGCACCACGATGGCCAGCACCAGCGACGACATGTCCAGGCCGAACAGGCTCGGAATGATCCGGCGCAGAGGCTTGAGCAGCGGTTGAGTGGCGCGGACGGCGAATTGGCAGAGCGGGTTGTAGAAGTTGGCGCGCACCAGTTGCAGCACAAAGCGCAGCAACACAATCAGCAGGTACAGGCTGCCAAGGGTTTGCAGCACGTACACCGCTGCAGTGTTCAATCCAATCATGTATGGCTCCTTATTGACCCAATTGTTCGGCCATCTCGGCCGAGCGGTGTGCGGCAGCACCCAGTGCTTTTTCGACCAGTGCTTCGAAGCCACCGGCCTGGAAGGTCTTGATCGCGGCTTCGGTGGTGCCTGCTGGCGAGGTCACGCGACGGCGTAGCTCAGCGGCGTCGACGTCACTGGCGACGGCCATGTGCGCGGCGCCCAGCGCGGTTTGCAGGGTCAGTTGGGCGGCGATGTCCCGTGGCAGGCCAAGTTTCTCGCCCGCAGCGGTCATGGCTTCGATCAGCAGGAAGAAGTACGCAGGGCCTGAGCCGGAAACGGCGGTGACTGCGTCCAGTTGCTGCTCTTCGTTCAGCCACAGGGCGATGCCAACGGCTGACAGTAGGTCCTGGGCCTGCTGACGCTGTTCGGCAGTCACTTGGGTCGTGGCGTACAAACCGCTGACGCCCTGACGCAGCAGCGCCGGGGTGTTGGGCATGCAGCGCACGATCGGCTGAGCGCCGAGCCAGTTGTTCATGCTGGCGCAGGTGATCCCGGCGGCAATCGACACCACCAGTTGATTCGGCGTCAGGCTTGGACGCAGCGCTTCACACACGGCTTTCATCGCCTGGGGCTTGACCGCCAGTACGACCACGTCTGCGCCTTGAACCGCTTCTGCGTTGTCGGCGAACGTTTCGATGCCGTGTTCGGCGGTGACCCGTGCGCGGGTTTCAGCGCCCGGGTCGCTGGCGCGGATCTGCGCAGCGTCCAGACCTTTGGCACGCAGGCCGCCGATCAGGCTGGCGGCCATGTTTCCGGCACCGATAAAGGCAATTCGTGTCTTGCTCATGTCAGGTCCTTATAGAGGGGTAAGTCAGCCACGTTACGGCTGACCGTAGTCGCGGGCACCAAAGAGGGCTGTACCGATACGCACCCAGGTGGCGCCCATGGCGATGGCCGACTCCAGGTCGTGGCTCATGCCCATGGAAAGTGTGTCGAGTGGCAGATTCAGGCTGGCTTGCAGCTTTTGTACGGTCGCAAAGGCTGCGTCCTGAGCGGCGCGATCTTCAGTCGGCTCGGGAATAGCCATCAAACCGCGCAGTTTCAACCGCGGCAACGCGCTGATGGCACTGGCCAGTGCCGGCAGGTCGGCCGGGGTGCAACCGGATTTACTGGCTTCACCGCTGACATTGACCTGAATGCAGATGTTCAAGGGCGGCAGCTCGGCAGGACGCTGTTCGGACAGGCGTTGTGCGATTTTCAAGCGATCCACGGAATGCACCCAGGCGAAGTTCTCGGCGATAGCACGCGTCTTGTTCGATTGAATGGGGCCGATGAAGTGCCAGATCAAGGGCAGGTCGGCCAATTCGAGCTGTTTGCCCAGAGCCTCCTGCAGATAGTTCTCGCCAAAGTCGTGCACGCCGGCGGCGTAGGCTTCACGCACGGCATCGCTGGGCTTGGTCTTGCTCACGGCCAGCAGGCGGACGCTGTGCTCGGCACGTTGCGCGGCTTGCTCCGCTGCGCGGATACGCGCAGCTACCAAGGCTATGTTGTCTGCTATCGTGGACATTCAAGGGACGCCGGCAGTCTGAGGTTTGCGGCATTCTACTGGAATTGGGGAGTGCTATGGATATCACTGAACTGCTGGCGTTCAGCGCCAAACAAGGGGCTTCCGACTTGCACCTGTCTGCGGGGCTGCCGCCGATGATCCGGGTGGATGGCGATGTGCGGCGGATCAACCTGCCGGCGCTGGATGACAAGCAGGTGCGCGAGCTGATCTACGCGATCATGAACGACAAGCAGCGGGTGGAGTTCGAGCAGGCGCTGGAGACCGACTTTTCCTTCGACGCGCCGGGTGTGGCGCGCTTTCGAGTCAATGCGTTCAATCAGTATCGCGGCCCGGGTGCGGTGTTCCGGACCATCCCCTCGAAAATCCAGAGCATGGAAGATCTGGGCATGGGGGATGTGTTTCGCCGTATTGCCGAGGTCTCGCGCGGGCTGGTACTGGTCACCGGGCCGACAGGTTCCGGTAAATCGACCACCCAGGCGGCGATGATCGATTACCTGAACAGCCACCGGCATCACCATATCCTCACCATCGAAGACCCTATCGAATTCCTCCATGAGTCACGCAAATGCCTGATCAATCAGCGTGAAGTGCACCGCGATACACGCAGTTTCGCTACGGCGTTGCGTTCGGCATTGCGCGAGGACCCGGATGTGATCCTGGTGGGGGAGATGCGTGATCTGGAAACCATCCGCCTGGCGCTGACGGCGGCCGAGACCGGGCATCTGGTCTTCGGCACCCTGCACACCAACTCGGCGGCGAAAACCATTGATCGGGTGGTGGACGTGTTTCCGGGTGACGAGAAATCGATGGTGCGTTCGATGCTCTCGGAGTCATTGCAGGCAGTGATATCCCAGAGCCTCATCAAGAAAATCGGTGGTGGCCGGGTGGCGGCCCACGAAATCATGCTTGGCACCTCGGCGATCCGTAACCTGATCCGCGAAGACAAGATTGCGCAGATGTACTCGTCGATTCAGACCGGGGCATCGCAGGGGATGCAGACGCTGGATATGAGCTTGAAGGATCTGGTGAACAAAGGCCTGATCACTCGCGAGCATGCGCGGGAGAGGGCGCGGTCACCGGATAATTTCTGAGGGGGGGTGAATGGATCGCTCCCACGCTCTGCGTGGGAATGCCGCAATGGACGCTCTGCGTCCGTTGTTGAGGCTGTGACGCGGAGCGTCACGGGCTGCATTCCCACGCAGGAGCGTGGGAACGATCATCAGGCTGGATCAGCGCTGAGCGAGGCGCAGGGTTTTCGATTCTTTCGTTTCAACCCGCTTGGCAACCACGTAATGGCTTTCCCAGTACGGTTTCTTCAGGGTGTCGATGGTCACCGACTTGCCACGACGCGGGGCGTGGATGAAGCGGTCGTTGCCCAGGTAAATGGCGACGTGGTTGACCTTGCGGCTCTTGATATTGAAGAAAATCAGGTCGCCCGGCTTCAAGTCCTTGCGATCGACTTTCTGTCCGTGACCGGCAGCCATGGCATTCGAGGTGCGTGGCAGATCAGCTGCACCCACACCATTGAAGGCGTATTTCACCAGCCCGCTGCAATCGAAGCCTTTACTTGGGCTACTGCCGCCCCAACGATAAGGAGTGCCAAGCACGTTTACCGCACGGCTCAGTACATTGCTGCTTTGTTTGGCCCCCATCGGCGGGACCGGTTTGCTGTCGGCCTTGCTCAGATGAGTCAGACCTTTTACCGCGTGTTTGTTTTTGCTGGTGACAGCAGAAACATGAGATTTTGGGGTGTAACCATTAACGTTCGGAAGACGTTGCTCACGATTGGTGGCGTGGGCGGCCAGAGGCATTAATAGGCAAATGGTTAGCCATGTCTTGAAAAATGGACGCATTAGGCAAGGCTCTATGTAGGTAAGCGCGCAACTTTATAACAGCTTTTTTGTCCTTTCCGAGGCCGTTGGTCGATTCAACCCGGGGGTCAACTGCAGCAAAGAAGCGGCAAATGGACTCAATTGTCGGACAGAAGTCAGGTGTTACAAGGCTTTGACGGGAGACAAGGTAGCATCTGCCACACGTCGGGCGCCTGTAAAAAAGTCACAAAGAATTCAAGAATATTTATCTATCGAGGCAAATGAGGGAACCCATGAACACCTATCGTCAGGATGTTTCACACCAGGACACCCACAGCAAGGTGATCGGTTACCTGCTGTGGATTTTCGGTTTTACCGGCTCTCACCGCTTCTATTACGGCAAGCCGGTGACCGGTACGATCTGGTTTTTCACCTTCGGGTTGCTGGGCATTGGCTGGCTGATCGATCTGTTCCTGATCCCGGCCATGGACCGTGAAGCGGACCTGCGTTTTACCGCCGGCCCTATCGAGTACAACATTGCCTGGATCCTGCTGACCTTCCTGGGTGTGTTCGGTCTGCACCGCATGTACCAAGGCAAGTGGCTGACGGGCCTGCTGTACCTGGTGACCGGCGGGTTGTTCTTCCTGGGCGTGCTGTATGACTTCTGGACATTGAATGACCAGATATCCGTGCGTAACGCGCAGAACAGAGGCACCTTCCAGTAAGCCATCGCGAGCAAGCTCGCTCCCACACTGGATTTGTGGTGTTTCACAAATCCTCGGCAAAACGCCGAACTAATGTGGGAGCGAGCTTGCTCGCGATGGAGGCGACTCGGTTTTACGCCTGGTGGGTGATCCGTCCGTCCACCAGGGTGTAGCGCACCACGCCCGGCAGGCTATGGCCGAGGAACGGGCAGTTTTCGCCCTTTGACAGCCAGTGCTCACCGGCTACGGTGGAGGCGGTTGGGTCGAACACCACCAGATCCGCCGGAGCGCCCACCGCCAGCTTGCCTACCGGCAGACGCAGGGCATCGGCCGGACCGGCACTCAGGCGTGCCAGCAGCGTCGGCAGGTCGAGCAAGCCGTCTTCCACCAGCGTCAGGGCCAGCGGCAGTAGCAGTTCAACGCTGCTGATGCCCGGCTCGGTCGCGCCGAACGGTGCCAGCTTGGCGTCGCGCTCGTGCGGCTGGTGATGGCTGGAGATGGCTTGAACCACACCCGACTTCACGGCAGCGCGCAGGCCGTCGCGGTCAGCGCGGGTGCGCAGCGGCGGCTGGACGTGGTACAGGCTGTTGAAGTCGATCAGCGCCTCGTCGGTGAGGATCAACTGATACAGCGCCACATCGGCCGTCACCTTCATGCCGCGGGCCTGAGCCTGAGCGATCAATGCCACGCCACGGGCGCTGGTGAGCTGACTGAAGTGCGCACGCACGCCGGTTTGTTCGACCAGCAACAGATCACGGGCCAGGGCCACGGTTTCAGCGGTTTCGGGAATCCCCGGCAAGCCGAGGAAACTCGCGGTCGGGCCTTCGTGAGCCAGGCCACCTTCGGCCAGGTCATGATCCTGCGAATGGAAGATCACCGTCAGGTCGAACGTCGCCGCGTATTCCAGCGCCCGGCACAGGGTCCGGGTGTTGCGGAAACTCTCCAGGCCATTGCCGAATGCGATGCAGCCGGCATCGCGCAGGGCAATCAGTTCCGCCAGCTGTTCGCCTTCCAGGCCTTTGCTCAGGGCGCCAATCGGGAACACCTTGGCATTCCCGGCTTCGCGGGCGCGGTCGAGGATCAGTTCGGCCACGGCGGAGGTGTCCAGCACCGGTTTGGTCCGTGGCGGGCAGCACAGGCTGGTGACACCGCCAGCCGCAGCGGCGCGGGTTTCACTGGCAATCGTGCCTTTGCGGCTGTAACCCGGTTCGCGCAGGGCGACGTTCAGGTCGACCAGGCCGGGAGCAACCACCAGACCTTTGGCCTCGATGGTCTCGACAGCGACGAAGCCGGCTGGCGCGGCGCCAATCGCGACGATCTTGCAGGCTTCGATGTGAATATCGGTGACTTGATCCAGGCCGCTGCTTGGATCGATGACGCGTGCGCCGAGAATGCTGAGCTTCACTGGGCCTTCTCCTGCTCGAATTGGCGCTGGGCAGTCTGCCCGCTCATGGCCATGGACAACACGGCCATACGAATGGCGATCCCGTAGGTCACCTGGTTGAGAATCACCGAGTGCGGACCGTCGGCCACCGCCGATTCGATCTCGACACCCCGGTTGATTGGGCCCGGGTGCATGACGATGGCATCCGGTTTGGCGCCGGCCAGGCGCGCAGTGGTCAGGCCGAACAGGCGATAGAACTCGCCCTCGCTCGGCAGCAGGCCGCCGGTCATGCGCTCACGCTGCAGACGCAGCATGATCACCACGTCGACGTCCTTCAGGCCCTCGGTCATGTCGGTGTAGACCTTCACGCCGTACTGCTCGATACCGATCGGCAGCAGGGTTTTCGGCGCGATCACGCGGATGTCCGGGCAGCCGAGGGTTTTCAGCGCGAGCATGTTCGAGCGCGCAACCCGCGAGTGCAGGATGTCGCCGACGATGGCCACCGAAAGGTTTTCAAAGCTGCCTTTGTGCCGACGGATGGTCAGCATGTCGAGCATACCCTGGGTCGGGTGGGCGTGACGGCCGTCACCACCGTTGATGATCGCCACCTGTGGGCACACATGTTCGGCGATGAAGTGCGCAGCGCCAGAGTCACCGTGGCGCACCACGAACATGTCGGCGGCCATGGCTTCAAGGTTGCGTAGGGTGTCGAGCAGGGTTTCGCCCTTGCTCGCCGACGACGTCGACACGTTCAGGGTGATTACGTCCGCCGACAGCCGCTGGGCCGCCAGTTCGAAGGTGGTACGGGTGCGGGTGGAGTTTTCGAAAAACACGTTGCACACGGTCTTGCCGCGCAGCAGCGGGACTTTCTTGACCGCCCGGGCGCCGACTTCAAGGAACGAGTCGGCGGTGTCGAGGATTTCCGTCAGCAGCTCGCGGCGCAGGCCATCGAGCGAGAGGAAGTGGCGCAGCTGGCCCTGATCATTGAGCTGCAGCGGGCGCTTGGTGTCTAAAGGCGTCATCGCAATGGACTCTTTAAAAGGGCGAATTAAAGGGCGAGGTCTTGCAGTTCGAGTTGCAGCGGGTCGGGGCCGGTCAGCTTGACCCGTTCGTGGGCCGCCAGTGTCAGGGTGGCGCCGACCACGTTCGGCCGGATCGGCAGCTCCCCGGCATCGAGGTCGAGCAAGCACACGAGAGTGATGCTGGCCGGGCGGCCGTAATCAAAGAGTTCGTTCATGGCGGCGCGGATGGTCCGACCGCTCATCAGTACGTCGTCGATCAGCACCAGGTGCTGGCCTTCGATTTCGAACGGCAGTGCCGAAGGGCGCACCTGCGGGTGCAGGCCGCTCTGGCTGAAGTCGTCGCGGTAGAAGGAAACGTCCAGCGTGCCCAGTGGCGCGTCGCTGCCAAGCTCTTCAAGCAAGGCCTGGGCGACCCACACACCACCGGTGCGAATGCCGATGAAACGCGGTTCGCTGATGTCACGGTGTTCAAGATGGGCCTTGAGACGGACCGCCATTTGGCTGATCAGTTCGGCGGGATTGGGCAGGCTCATGGTTGCTCCTTCATGGGCCCGAGCGCGCTGCGTGTACAGTGTGGCTCGGGTTGTAGCGAAGAGAGGCACTGCGGCGCCTCTTCAGGATTCGGCGTTTTCAGGATTCGAACAGTGCAGTGTTTTCGTCGAGCCAGCCTTGCAGCAGCAGGGCGGCGGCGATGGCGTCAACCGGGTTGTCGCGGTAACTGCCTTTCTGCCCGCCCTGTGCCCGCCGTTCACCTTTGGCCTCAAAGGTGGTCAGACGTTCATCGTGGGTATAGAAGGGCAGGTTGTAGCGGCCATTCAGGCGGCGGGCGAACTTTTCGGCCCGCAAGCACATGTCACTGGGCGTGCCGTCCATGTTCAGCGGCAGGCCGACCACCACAGCGTCGGGTTTCCATTCCTTGATCAGGGCTTCGACCTGATTCCAGTCAGGAATGCCGTTTTGCGCTTTCAAGGTGCAGAGCTCACGGGCCTGGCCGGTAATCACCTGGCCGACCGCAACGCCGATCTGTTTGGTGCCGTAGTCAAAACCCAGAATCAGACGCAAGGCCATCAGGCGTGTCCCGCCTGGCTGGTCAGCAGGCTGAGGTTGATGCCCAGGCGCTTGGCAGCCGCTTCCAGGCGCAATTCACTGCTGGTGTTGAACAGGATGTCGGCATCGAACGGGCAGGTCAGCCAGGCATTGTCGGCCAGCTCGGTCTCCAGCTGCCCGGCTTCCCAGCCAGCGTAACCGAGGGCGATCAGGCTTTTGCTCGGGCCAACGCCGTCCGCAATGGCAAACAGCACGTCCTGGGAGGTGGACAGCGCCAGGCCATCCAGTTCGACCGTTGCCTGATATGTCGAGCCGACCGGGTGCAGGACAAAGCCGCGATCGGTCTGCACCGGGCCGCCAGTGAAAATCGGCACGTGCTGGCACAGCGGCGGTGGTTCGATGTCAGGGCGCAATTGCTCGAGAATATCCGCCAGGCTCAGGTCTTGTGGGCGGTTGATGATCAACCCCATGGCACCATTGGCCGTGTGCTCGACGATGTAGGTCAAGGTGTGCGCAAAGTTCGGGTCGGCCATGTGAGGCATGGCGATCAGGAAGTGATGCTTGAGGTAGCTCGGGCTGACGTTCTTCATAGGCGCTAGTGTGGCGTTGGAGGGGCAAACTGACAAGCTGGGGATGCGCAGGAAATACCCTTATTCCAGCGGGCAACCCAGATCAAATGTGGGAGCGAGCTTGCTCGCGATGACAATTTCACATTCAGCGTTAATGCCGGCTGCAATGCCGCCATCGCGAGCAAGCTCGCTCCCACAGGGGTTCTGTGGTGATCAGTTACTGGAAAGCTTGTCTCCGCGCGCAAATTTCCATGTGCGAATGATTTCCAGCCGGTCGATATCCGACAGATCGCCGGTAAACGGCGCAAACGGTGCAGCCAGGCGGACGATGCGCTGCGCGGCTTGATCCAGCAGCGGCTGGCCGGAGGATTCCAGCACCAGCACTTCATACAGCGAGCCGTCGTGGTTGATCGAGACCATCAGTCGTAAGTTGCCATAGATCTGCTTGCGCCGGGCTTCTTCGGGGTAGTTCAAATTACCGATACGCTCGACCTTCTTGCGCCATTCGTCCTTATACCAGGCGCCCTTGTCGCGCATGGTCGAGGCGGCGCTCAGGCGGTGGATGCGCGGGCGCTTGGCATACAACTGTTGTTCGTTGGCCAGCTCCGCTTCCAGGCTGGCGATGTCGCTGGACAGCTGTGAGCTGTCGAATGTCGGTGTCACGGCCTTGGGCGTCGGCTCGGCCTTGACCTCTTGTTTCTTGGCCACGGCTTTCTTTGGCGCGGGTGCGATAGTGGTCACGGCGGCTTTCGGCGCGGCTTCCTCTACCTGGGGTTTGACCGATGGCGGGGGCGAGATTTTTTGTACCTTGTTGTCCTGGAATGGTGCGATCTCGGTGGTCTTGGGGATCGCTTTTTTATCCAGGGTGCCGCTGCCTTGCTGGTTTTCCTGGGCGAGGAAATCGGCTTTTGCCGGCTTCTTTTCGCTTTTGAAGGTGGCGAGGGTGATTTCCAGGGTTCTGCTGATCTGCTTGGGTTCGACAAAGGTGAACCCGATGCCCAACAGCAAGGCCAGGTGAATCAGCGCCGCAAGAAACAGGGTAAAACCGAGGCGATCGGCCGGGCGCACGCCACGGTGGGCGAGTTCGGGAGGCAGATCGGACGGAAGTGTCATAACAAGAAAACCAACATCGCGTTTTTCACAGGCCGGGCATGATAACGCAATGTTGGTCGTAACTTGGGTGTTCTATATCAACGCGCTTTAAGCTTCTGATCGATGGCAGCCATCAGCATTTCGCCGATGTTCGTGCCAAAAGCGTTGTCGATCTCGCGAATACAGGTCGGACTGGTGACGTTGATTTCGGTCAGGTGCTCGCCGATTACGTCGAGGCCGACGAACAGCAAGCCCTTTTCACGCAGGGTCGGGCCGACCTGTGCGGCGATCCAGCGGTCCTTGTCGGTCAGCGGGCGTGCTTCGCCACGACCGCCGGCGGCCAGGTTGCCTCGGGTTTCGCCAGCGGCCGGAATCCGCGCCAGGCAGTAATCCACCGGTTCGCCATCGATCATCAGGATGCGCTTGTCGCCGTCCTTGATCGCCGGCAGGTAACCCTGCGCCATGATCTGCTGTTTGCCGTGCTGAGTCAGGGTTTCGAGGATCACCGACAGGTTCGGATGGCCCTTGGTGTGACGGAAGATCGACGCACCCCCCATGCCGTCCAGCGGCTTGAGAATCACATCACCATGATGATCGGCGAAATCGCGCAGTACATCGGGACGGCGGCTGACCACGGTCGGCGGCGTGCACTGCGGGAACAGTGTGGCGAACAGTTTTTCATTGCAGTCGCGCAGGCTCTGCGGCTTGTTGACCACCAGCACGCCCGCGCGCTCGGCTTGCTCCAGCAAGTAGGTGGAGTAAACGAACTCCATGTCGAACGGCGGATCCTTGCGCATCAGGATCACGTCCAGATCGCTCAGCAGCGCGTCGGTTTCGGCTTCCAGTTCGAACCATTTTTCCGGATTGGCGAAGACTTTCAAAGGACGCATCCGCGCCCGGGCTTCACCTTCGGCCTGGTACAGATCGCGCTGTTCCATATAGAACAGCGTCCAGCCGCGCGCCTGGGCGGCCAACAGCATGGCCAGCGAGCTATCCTTTTTATAGGAAATGCTGGCGATAGGGTCCATGACAATCCCGACGCGAACGCTCATGGGTTTTTCCTCGAAATTTGGGTGGTCGAAGCGACATGAAAAAGTGGCGTCAGAGTGGCGCCCAGTGTGTTCCCGGTCAAGGAAAAACCACCTCGAAGGTTGCTCGATAGATTGGATTTGGAGACTGTGCTAAAAAGGCTGCCATATCGTTCTGGCCCTTGAGCATCAAGGGTTTCGGGCCCTCGGTAAGCCGCAAACGACAATTTGATTCGCAAAGGCGACGGTAGAGCAGATATGGAACAGCATTCCAGCGCCTTGAAGGTCATGGTGATCGACGATTCGAAAACGATTCGCCGTACCGCCGAAACGTTGTTGAAAAACGTAGGCTGTGAGGTCATCACGGCCATCGATGGTTTCGATGCCCTGGCCAAGATTGCCGACAATCATCCCGGCATCATCTTTGTCGACATCATGATGCCGCGTCTGGATGGCTATCAGACCTGCGCGTTGATCAAGAACAACAGCGCGTTCAAGTCCACGCCAGTGATTATGCTGTCGTCCAAGGACGGGTTGTTCGACAAGGCCAAGGGGCGCATCGTCGGCTCCGACCAGTTTTTGACCAAGCCTTTCAGCAAGGAAGAACTGCTGAGTGCGATCCAGGCCCATGTACCGGGCTTTGCCGTTGTTTCGCCGCAGTAAGACACGCACAGTGACGCTCGGCCAGCGGGCCCGGCGTCTACAAGAATGGGGAAGACCATGGCACGTATTCTGATCGTCGATGATTCGCCGACCGAAATGTACAAACTGACCGGCATGCTGGAAAAGCACGGTCACGAAGTGTTGAAAGCCGAAAACGGCGCAGACGGTGTGGCACTGGCCCGCCAGGAAAAACCCGACGCGGTGCTGATGGACATCGTCATGCCCGGCCTCAACGGTTTCCAGGCCACCCGCCAGCTGACCAAAGACCCGGAAACCGGGCACATCCCGGTGATCATCATCACCACCAAGGATCAGGAAACCGACAAGGTCTGGGGCACCCGCCAGGGCGCCAGGGACTACCTCACCAAGCCGGTGGAAGAAGACACCCTGATCAAGACCCTGAACAACGTGCTGGCAGGCTGACGGCCGACCCATGGCCGAGTCGCTGACCGCCTTCGAGCTGCTGCTGCAGATCGATCAGCGCTGCCGCCTGCTGGCGGCGGACCTGCCTTCGCAGCAAACCCGCAATCACGGCTGGAGCGGGATCGGCTTTCGCCTCGGCGAGCGCTGGTACGTGGCGCCGATGGGCGAGGTCAGCGAGGTGTTGCACGAGCCGCGTCTGACTCAGTTGCCGGGGGTCAAGTCGTGGGTCAGGGGCGTGGGTAACCTGCGCGGACGACTGTTGCCGGTCATGGACCTGTGCAGTTTCCTCGGGATTGAGTTGTCTGCGCTGCGCAAACAGCGGCGCGTACTGGTCGTTGAGTATAAAGAGCTGTTCGTCGGGTTGATGGTCGATGAGGTGCTCGGCATGCAGCACTTCAATCAGGCCAGTTTCGAGCCGGCATCACTGGACGCTCAGGGTGGTGCGGCGGGACTTTTCATAAAGGGACAGTTCGAACGCGAGCAACGGTGGCAGGTCTTCAGCCCGTTTTCCCTGGTGCAGTCCCCACGGTTCATGGATGTAGCCCTGTAAACACGACGGACGGGTTGGCACTATCCCTGTAGCAGCTGCCGAAGGCTGCGTTCGAGTGCGGAGCACTCGCAAAACCAGGCACCGCAGAGTGTCAGGTTGAAAAGGTTGGCAGGATTTACGACCGCTTCGCGGCCGGACGCAGGCTTCGCCAGCTGCTACGGATCGCGATCTTTTAGGCGAGGATCGATGATAAAAGCAAATACAGGCAAGGCTACGGAAGGGTCGCGCAGTCGTGCACAGATCATTGTGCTGTTCATGGCGCTGATCGTGTTCATCGTGTTGCTGTTCGCCAACTTCGCTTACCTCAATACCCAGGCCTCCTACGACAAGCAGTACATCGGTCACGCCGGAGAGCTGCGCGTGCTGTCCCAGCGCATTGCCAAAAACGCCACTGAAGCGGCGGCCGGCAAAGCGGCGGCGTTCAAGCTGCTGAGTGATTCGCGTAACGACTTCGCCCAACGCTGGGGTTACTTGAAAAAAGGTGACCCGACCACCGGTCTGCCACCAGCACCCCACGCAGTGCACGCCGAAATGCGCGCGGTGCAACTGGACTGGGAGCGCCTGCTGAAAAATACCGACGCGATCCTTTCCAGCGAACAGACTGTGTTGTCGCTGCATCAGGTCGCCGCGACCCTGGCCGAGACCGTGCCGCAGTTGCAGGTCGAGTACGAAAAAGTCGTCGAAATCCTGCTCCAGCGCGGCGCACCTGCTGCTCAGGTCGCCATGGCTCAGCGCCAGTCGTTGCTGGCCGAACGGATCCTGGGCGCGGTCAACACGGTGCTCGTCGGCGACGAAAATGCCCAACAGGCGGCCGACGCCTTTGGCCGTGATGCGGCGCGCTTCGGTCAGGTGCTCAACGGCATGCTCCAGGGCAATCCGTCCCTGAAGATCAGCGAGGTCGAAGACCATGACGCGCGTGCCCGGCTGACCGAGATTTCCGAGCTGTTCGAGTTCGTTTCGGGCTCGGTCGACGAGATCCTCGAAACCTCGCCTGAACTGTTCAAGGTCCGCGAGTCGGCGGGCAACATCTTCAACTTGTCGCAGACCTTGCTCGATGAAGCCTCGCACCTGGCCAACGGCTTCGAAAACATGGTGGGCGGGCGTTCGACCGACACCATCGGCGGTTACGTGCTGGGCTTGCTGGCGCTGATGTCAATCATCCTGATCGGCCTGGTGATGGTTCGTGAAACCAATCGCCAGTTGCGGGAAACCGCCGAGAAGAACGAACGTAACCAGAACGCGATCATGCGCTTGCTCGACGAGATCGAAGACCTCGCCGATGGCGACCTGACGGTCACGGCATCGGTCACCGAAGACTTCACCGGGACCATCGCCGACTCGATCAATTACTCGGTCGATCAGCTGCGCGATCTGGTCGCGACCATCAACCTGACCGCCGGCCAGGTCGCTGCCGCAGTGCAGGAAACCCAGGCGACCGCGATGCACCTGGCCCAGGCCTCGGAGCATCAGGCCCAGCAGATTTCCGAAGCTTCGACAGCGATCAACGAAATGGCCCAGTCCATCGATCAGGTCTCGGCCAATGCCGCCGAGTCGTCCGCCGTTGCCGAGCGCTCGGTGGAGATCGCCAACAAGGGCAACGAGGTGGTGCACAACACCATTCACGGCATGGACAATATCCGTGAGCAGATTCAGGACACGGCCAAGCGGATCAAGCGTCTGGGCGAGTCGTCCCAGGAAATCGGCGACATCGTCAGCCTGATCGACGACATTGCCGACCAGACCAACATTCTCGCGCTGAACGCCGCCATCCAGGCCTCCATGGCCGGTGACGCCGGACGTGGTTTTGCGGTGGTTGCCGATGAAGTCCAGCGGCTGGCGGAGCGCTCGTCGGCGGCCACCCGACAAATTGAAACTCTGGTGCGGGCGATCCAGACTGACACCAATGAAGCGGTGATTTCCATGGAGCAGACCACCACCGAAGTGGTGCGTGGCGCGCGACTGGCGCAGGATGCGGGGGTGGCCCTGGAAGAAATCGAAGGCGTATCGAAAACGCTCGCAGCGTTGATCCAGAGTATTTCCAACGCGGCGCAGCAACAGACGTCTTCGGCGGGTCAGATATCCTTGACGATGAACGTGATCCAGCAGATCACCACGCAGACCTCGTCGGGCTCCACGGCCACTGCCGAGAGCATCGGCAACCTGGCGAAGATGGCCAGCCAGCTGCGGCGTTCGGTGTCTGGTTTCACCTTGCCGGCGGTGCCTGAGCGCAGCGCCGACAAGGCTTGAACGATGCCTGCTGGAACAGCATTTTGATGGGAGTGGTTATGGGTGATCGGCACGACTATGTGGCCCTCGAGTGGGTCAAGGGCGAAATTGCCGAAACGTTGAAGCAGGCGTTTATTGCCCTTGAAAGCATGGCCCTCGACAACCGGGTCGAAGAACCACTGACGGCGCACGCGATCGCGGAGTGCCTGGCGGGGATTCATCAGGTTCACGGCAGTTTGCAGATGGTTGAATTCTACGGCGCCGCGTTGCTCGCCGAAGAGATGGAGCAGCTCGCGGCAGCGTTGCAGCACAACCGCGTCAGCCACCGCGATGAAGCCATTCGCCTGCTGCAACAAGCCCTCGGCCAACTGCCGATTTACCTGGACCGCGTTCACAGTGCCCGCCGTGACTTGCCGTTGGTGGTCTTGCCACTGATCAACGACCTGCGCAGCGCCCGTGGCGAAAGCCTGTTGTCGGAAACCAGCCTGTTCAGCCCGCAGTGGCAAGCGCTTCCTGCATTGGACGACGATACGCTGGCGATGCTTGAGCCGGCCGAGCTGCCGAATGTGCTGCGCAAATTACGGCAGATGTTGCAGATGGGGCTGGTTGGATTGCTTCGCGAACAGGACGACACCACCAATCTCGGCTATCTGGCCAAGGTCTTTGCACGCCTCGAAATGCTGTGCGACGGCGCGCCATTGGGGCCGCTGTGGCAGATCGCTTCGGCGCTGGTCGAAGGCATGCTCAGCGGCAGTGTCGCCAATAGTCCGGCGCTGCGCAGCCTGTTCAAGGACGCTGACAAGGAACTCAAGCGCCTGCTCGAACACGGCATCTCGGAAATCAATCAGCCGGCACCGCCTGAATTGCTCAAAAGCCTGCTGTTCTACATTGCCAAGGCACAACACCCCACTGCGCAGATGCAAGCCATGAAAGAGCGTTATGCCCTGGACGACGCGTTGCCGGACAGCGCAATGGTCGATGAAGAACGCGCCCGTCTGGCTGGCCCGGATCGCGACGCGATGCGCTCGGTGCTGGCTGCGCTCTGCGAAGAACTGGTGCGGGTCAAGGAGCGCCTCGACCTGTTCGTGCGCAGCGACCGACAACATGTCTCGGACCTCGACAGCCTGCTGGCGCCACTGCGGCAAATCGCCGATACCCTGGCGGTGCTCGGCTTCGGTCAACCGCGCAAGGTAATCATCGATCAACTGGCGGTGGTCCTGAGCCTTGCCCAAGGCCAGCGCGAGCCGAACGACGCGATCCTGATGGATGTCGCCGGAGCTCTGCTTTATGTCGAGGCGACCCTGGCGGGAATGGTCGGCACCGTTGAGGAAAACCGCGAAGAGAGCCGGTTGCCGACCACCGATCTGACGCAGATCCACCAGATCGTTATCAAGGAAGCGCGAATCTGCCTGCAACAGGCCAAGGACATGATCGTCGACTACATCGACAGCGATTGGGATCGTCAGGTCTTGCAGCCGCTTCCGGCCCTACTGACCCAGGTGCGTGGCGCGTTGGCGATGATTCCGTTGAGTCGCGCGGCGAGCCTGCTGGAAGCCTGCAACGGTTTCATTCGCGAGCATCTGCTGGCAGACCGGACGCGTCCCGATTGGCCGCAACTCGACAGCCTGGCCGACGCCATTACCAGCATCGAGTATTACCTGGAGCGTTTGAGTGAAGACCCCGAGGCGCCTGGCGAAAAAATCCTTGATGTCGCCGAGCAAAGCCTGGCAGCTCTGGGGTATTTCCCCGGCGAGATGCCTGCGCCGCTGCCCGAAGAGGTGCTGAGCCCAGGCTTGGCGTTCGTGATGCCGGATCTGCCGGCACTGGATAACCCGCAGATCGCCCAGTCGCTGGCAGAGGTGTTGGCCAGCCCGGCCCGTGCCGTCAATCCGCCCGCGCTGATCACGCCGGGCAGTCTGCTGCCGCCGCCGACCGATGAAGAGCCAGTGGATGCCGAGCTGCGCGAAGTCTTTCTCGAGGAGACCGATGAAGTCCTGGATATCCTGCGCGAATACTTGCCGCGCTGGGTCGCCAGCCCCGAAAGCGCCTCGGTCCTGAGCGAGTTGCGTCGCGCCTTCCACACCTTGAAGGGCAGCGGGCGAATGGTCCGCGCACTGGTGTTGGGCGAGTTGGCGTGGGCGCTGGAGAATCTGCTCAACCGGGTGCTGGAGCACAGTGTCGAACCGGGGCCACCGGTTTATCAACTGTTGGATGAAGTGCTGCAACTGCTCCCTGAACTGATCGCTGAGTTCGCCGCCAACACCCAGCGTCAGCGCGACGATGTCGACCGCCTGGCCGCTCGCGCCCATGCCCTGGCGAAGGGGGATGAAACCCTGCCGGACACTGCGCCGCGGGATAACGCGATGCTTGATCCGCAGTTGCTGGAGATCTTCCGCAACGAAGCTGAAACCCACCTCCAGAGCCTCGACCGTTTTCTCGAACAGGCCGCCGAGCATGTGCCGTTGCAGGCCAGTGATGAGTTGCAGCGCGCCTTGCATACCCTCAAGGGCAGCGCTTCGATGGCGGGTGTGTTGCCGATTGCCGAACTGGCGGCGCCGCTCGATCACCTGGCGCGCGAGTACAAGGCGCACCAGATTGCGCTGGATCTGGACGAAGTCGAACTGCTGCTCGAAGCTGGCGATCTGTTGCGGCGCGGGCTGAAGCAATTGAACAGTGATCCGCTGACACCGATCAGGGGGGCCGAAGACTTGATCGGGCGCACTCAGGCGCTGCTTGCCGAGCGTCTGGACGCCATCCTCAATGCACCGAACACGGGGCTGCGAATCAAGCGTGATCCGCAACTGATCAACAAATTCCTGGCCCAGGGCATGGACATCCTGCTGGACGCCGAAACCCTGTTGCAGCGCTGGCAGCAACACCCCGGCGAGCGGCAGGAACTCAGTGCACTGCTGGATGAATTGACGACCCTGGGCGAGAACGCGCACCTGGCCGATCTGCATCCGGTGGACGAGCTGTGCGAAGCCTTGCTCGACCTCTATGGCGCAGTGGAAGAAAGCAGCCTGGCGGTCAACGAGCGGTTCTTCCACGAAGCCCAAAGCGCTCACGAAGCACTGATCAATATGCTCGACGAACTGGCCGCCGGCCAGGAAGTCGGCTCGCAACCGGCGCGGGTGCGGGCCTTGCGTGATTTGCTCAATGAAGGCCTTGATCCGTCGGCCATGGGCCTGATTCGCAGCGATGGCAGCCGCACGCTGAGCATTACCGAACTGGGCAGCGCCACCAGCGAGCTGGCACAGGCGCAGGCACTGACGATTGACGATGAAATCGTTTCGATCTTTCTCGAAGAAGCGGTGGATATCCTCGAAAGCGCCGGACAGGCCTTGCAGCGTTGGCTCAATGATCCAGAGAGCGCTGCGCCGCTGTCGTCGTTGCAGCGCGACTTGCACACCCTCAAGGGCGGCGCGCGAATGGCCGAGGTTGGGCCGGTCGGCGATCTGGCCCACGAACTTGAAAGCCTTTATGAAGGACTGGTCGACCGGCGCTTCAGTCATTCACCAGCGCTCGGGGTGTTACTGCAACAGAGCCATGACCGCCTCGCGGTGTTGCTCGAGCAGTTGCAAAACCATCAGCCACTGAGCGATCCGGGTACGTTGATCGAGGCGATTCAGCAATTTCGGCAAAGCACTGGCAGCACGGCCGATGTGGTCGAAGTGGCGGCTGCGAATGATGCGGCGAGCCACGATCCGGAACTGCTGGAGATCTTCCTCGAGGAAGGCTTCGACATCATCGACAGTTCGGGCGCGGCGCTGTCGCGCTGGCAGGCGGACCCACAGAACCGTCAGGAAATGGAAACCCTGCTGCGCGACCTGCACACCCTCAAGGGCGGCGCGCGAATGGTCGAAATCGCCCCGATTGGCGACCTGGCCCATGAGCTGGAATTTCTTTACGAAGGGTTGTCGACCGGCTTGCTGCACGCCATACCGGCGCTGTTCGATCTGTTGCAACGCAGCCATGACCGGTTGGCGCAGATGCTCGATGCGACCCGCGCCGGTCAGCCGGTGCTGCCGGCTGACAGCCTGATCGACGCGATCAAGGCCTTCACTCACCCGACGGCTGACAAGGCCCCGACGCCGGCTCCGCTGGTTGAAGTTACGCCAGTGGCCAAGCCTGAGGCCGCAGCGCTGCAACCGGATGCTGGCGCCGATATGGTCAAGGTGTCGGCCGAGCTGCTGGACGATCTGGTCAACCTGGCCGGGGAAACCTCGATCTTCCGTGGTCGCATCGAACAGCAAGTCAACGATGCGCAAGTCGCCCTGAGCGAGATGGAAACCACCATCGAGCGCATGCGCGATCAGTTGCGCCGGCTCGATACCGAAACCCAAGGGCGGATTCTCAGCCGGCAGCAGGTTGAGGCCGAGCGCCTGGGCTACGAAGAGTTCGATCCGCTGGAAATGGATCGGCACTCGCAGTTGCAGCAGTTGTCGCGGGCGTTGTTCGAGTCGGCTTCCGACTTGCTCGACCTCAAGGAAACCCTCGAGCGCTGCAACCACGACGCAGAGAACCTGCTGCAACAACAAGGCCGGATCAACACTGAGCTGCAAGAAGGCTTGATGCGCACGCGCATGGTGCCGTTCGAACGGATGCTGCCGCGCTTGAAGCGTATCGTTCGTCAGGTTTCCAGCGAGTTGGGCAAGGACGTCGAGTTCATTGTCGGCAACGCCGAAGGCGAGATGGACCGCAATGTGCTGGAACGCATGGCGGCGCCGCTTGAGCACATGCTGCGCAATGCTGTCGACCACGGTCTGGAATCCGCCGAAGTACGCCGTGCGGCCGGTAAGCCCGAGCAAGGCCGAATCACCCTGGACCTGTCCCGTGAGGGTGGCGACATCATTTTCGACATCCGCGACGACGGTGCCGGCGTGCCGCTGGATGCCGTGCGGCGCAAGGCGATCAAGCGCGGTTTGCTCGCCCCCGACAGCGACATGAGCGATCGCGACGTGTTGCAGTTCATTCTGCAGCCAGGGTTTTCCACTGCCGAGAAAATCACCCAGATCTCCGGGCGTGGCGTCGGCATGGACGTAGTTCACGAAGAAGTGCGGCAACTCGGTGGCTCGATGGTCATCGACTCTGTGCCTGGGCAGGGCGTGCACTTCCGCATTCGTCTGCCGTTCACCGTGTCGGTCAACCGTGCGCTGATGGTGCAGTGTGCCGAGGATCAATACGCGATTCCGTTGAACACCATCGAAGGCATCGTGTGCGTGCTGCCCTTTGAGCTGGAGGGGTATTACCAGCTCGATCCGCCGCTATATGAATACGCCGGGCAACGCTATGAACTGTGCTACCTCGGCGAGCTGCTGAAGACCAGCGTCCGCCCGAAACTGCTGGGCCAGAGCCTGCCGTTGCCGGTGTTGCTGGTGCAGTGCAACGAGCGACGCATCGCGGTGCAGGTCGATGCGACGACCGGTACCCGGGAAATCGTGGTGAAAAGCCTCGGCCCGCAGTTCGCGGCGGTGCAGGGATTGTCCGGTGCGACCATTCTCGGCGATGGCCGGGTGGTGCTGATTCTCGACCTGCTGACGCATATCCGCGCCATGCAGACGCAGGCGTCACCGCAGCGTGTCATTCAGGAGCCAACCACGGAGGCCGAGCCGCAGCGTTCGATGCTGGTCCTGGTGGTCGACGACTCGGTCACCGTGCGCAAGGTCACCAGCCGCCTGCTCGAACGTCACGGCATGAACGTGCTGACCGCCAAGGATGGCGTCGATGCCATGCTCTTGCTCGAAGAGCACATGCCCGATCTGATGCTGCTGGACATCGAAATGCCGCGCATGGATGGTTTTGAAGTGGCCATGCAGGTGCGCAACGATCCACGGTTGCAGCACCTGCCGATCATCATGATCACCTCACGCACCGGTCAGAAACACCGCGACCGGGCGATGGCTATCGGCGTCAACGACTACCTCGGCAAGCCGTACCAGGAATCGGTATTGCTCGAAAGCATCGCTTTATGGAGCAAAACCCATGCTTGAACACCGCACCAGCAACCTCACCGGGCTGCTGCTGCCCTTGGCCGATCGCAACCTGATCCTGCCCAATGTCGCCGTCGCCGAGTTGATCGACTATCAGCCGGGTGCCTTTGATCTCGACTCACCGCCCTGGTACCTGGGCCTGGTGACCTGGCGTGACCGGAAAATCCCGCTGTTGAGCTTCGAATCGGCTTGCGGCAACAAAACCGTGATCGGCGACCGCGCGCGCATCGTCGTCCTCAATGCCCTCGGCGGGCGCCCGCATCTCAAATTCCTCGCCTTGCTGGTGCAAGGCATTCCTCGCTCCTACAAACTCGACAGCCAGTTGAGCTATGTCGACGTGCCGCTTTGCTCACTGGAACACGCCGCGGTACAGGTCGCCGAACAGGTGGCGAAAGTCCCGGATCTGCTGGCGCTGGAAGAGTTGTTGGTGGGGGCGGGGTTGGTTCCTTCTTGATCGTTCCCGCGCTCTGCGTGGGAATGCCGCCATGGACGCTCTGCGTCCGCTTCAGATGTGACGCAGAGCGTCACGGGATGCATTCCCACGCGGGAGCGTGGGAACGATTCATCTATCATCTTTTAGAAACATTGCGCTTTCAGGCTACAAGCCCGAGCCTTGTGCGATGTAGCAGTGATTTTTTAAGGTTGGAGACACATGTATCACGGAGAAAGATTCAACGCCTGGAGCCATTTGTTCGGGGCGGTTGCGGCGTGTGTAGGGGCGGTCTGGTTGTTGGTGATTGCCAGTCTGGATGGCAGCCCCTGGAAGATTGTCAGCGTGGCGATTTACGGGTTTACCTTGCTGGTGCTGTACAGCGTTTCGACGGTTTATCACAGCGTGCGCGGGCGGGCGAAGGTGATCATGCAGAAGGTCGATCACCTGTCGATCTACCTGCTGATCGCCGGCAGTTACACGCCATTTTGTCTGGTGACCCTGCGTGGGCCGTGGGGCTGGACGTTGTTCGGGATTGTCTGGGGACTGGCAGTGATCGGCATGCTGCAAGAGATCAAACCGCGCTCCGAGGCGCGGATTCTGTCGATTGTGATCTATGCAGTGATGGGCTGGATCGTGCTGGTGGCGGTCAAGCCGCTGCTGGCGGCGTTGGGCACCGTCGGTTTTACCTGGCTGGCGGCGGGCGGGGTGTTCTATACCGTCGGCATCATCTTCTTCGCCCTCGACAGCCGACTGCGCCACGCCCACGGCATCTGGCACCTGTTCGTCATCGCCGGCAGTTTGCTGCACTTTGTGGCGATTCTGTTTTACGTCCTCTAGATCGAGGCGCGGCCATCGCGAGCAAGCTCGCTCCCACAGGTACAGCGGCGTCCTTGTGGGAGCGAGCCTGCTCCGGGCGGCGTTCCGACGATGGGGCTCTAGAAGTCACCCCAAAGTTGCTGGGCCACGGCCAACGCAACTACGGGCGCGGTCTCGGTGCGCAGCACTCGTGGGCCGAGGCGGGCGGAATGGAAGCCGGCACTTTGAGCCTGATCGACTTCCACGTCCGACAACCCGCCTTCCGGGCCGATCAGGAACGCCAGCGTCGAAGGTTTCGCATGGCTGACCAGCGGCTCGGCCACCGGGTGCAGCACCAGTTTCAGCTCGGCCTCGGATTGTTTGAGCCAGTCGGCCAGCAACAGGGGCGGGTGGATCACCGGTACTCGCGAACGACCGCATTGTTCGCACGCGCTGATAGCGACCTGACGCCAGTGCTGCAAGCGTTTATCGGCGCGTTCGTCCTTGAGCCGGACTTCGCAGCGGTCACTGAAAATCGGGGTGATTTCAGTTACGCCCAGTTCAGTGGCTTTCTGAATCGCCCAGTCCATCCGCTCGCCGCGAGACAAACCCTGGCCCAGATGAATCTGCAACGGCGACTCGATTTGCCCGGCGAAGCTTTCCGTCAACGCCACGCGCACGCGTTTCTTGCCGACTTCCGCCAGCGTGCCGCGAAATTCCTGGCCTGAACCGTCGAACACTTGCAACGCATCGCCCTCGGCCATGCGCAGCACGCGACTGATGTAGTGCGCCTGGGCCTCTGGCAATTCATGCTCGCCGAGGCTCAAGGGGGCGTCGATAAAGAAGCGGGACAGTCTCATCTGGGTTCTCTACTGAATTCGATCGTTCCCACGCTCCGCGTGGGAATGCAGCCAAGGACGCTCCGCGTCCCAAAAGCGGACGCAGAGCGTCCGGTGAGGCATTCCCACGCAGAGCGTGGGAACGAGTATCGACGAGGGCTTAGGCTAGCCCGGATCGCGGAAGCCCGGGTGGAAGTCCTTCGGCACCGCCACGCTGACCTTGTTGCTGGTGGCGATATCGATCCCTTCGCTGGCCACCTCGGCAAGGAAGTCGATCTGCTCGGGGGTGATCACGTAGGGCGGCAGGAAATACACCACGCTGCCCAACGGCCGCAACAGCGCGCCACGTTCCAGTGCGTGCTGGAACACTTTCAGCCCGCGGCGCTCCTGCCAGGGATAAGCGGTTTTGCTCGCCTTGTCCTGAACCATCTCGATGGCCAGCACCATGCCGGTCTGACGTACTTCCGAAACATGCGGGTGGTCAGCCAGGTGCGCGGTCGAGCTGGCCATGCGCTGGGCGAGGGCCTTGTTTTTCTCGATGACGTTGTCTTCTTCGAAGATATCCAGCGTCGCCAATGCCGCTGCACAGGCCAGCGGGTTGCCGGTGTAGCTGTGGGAATGCAGGAAGGCGCGCAGGGTCGGATAGTCGTCGTAGAAGGCGCTATAGACCTCATCCGTGGTGACGCACGCTGCCAGCGGCAGATAACCGCCGGTCAGGGCTTTGGACAGGCACAGGAAGTCCGGACGGATGCCGGCCTGTTCGCAGGCGAACATCGTTCCGGTGCGACCGAAGCCGACGGCGATTTCATCGTGGATCAGGTGCACGCCGTAACGGTCACAGGCTTCGCGCAGCAGTTTCAGGTACACCGGGTGATACATGCGCATCCCGCCAGCGCCCTGGATCAGCGGCTCGACGATCACTGCGGCGACGGTTTCGTGGTTTTCGGCGAGGGTCTGCTCCATCGCCGCGAACATGTTGCGCGAGTGTTCTTCCCAGCTCATGCCCTCGGGACGCAGGTAGCAGTCCGGGCTCGGCACCTTGATGGTGTCCAGCAGCAGCGCTTTATAGGTTTCAGTAAACAGCGGCACGTCACCGACCGACATCGCGGCCATGGTTTCGCCGTGGTAGCTGTTGGTCAGGGTGACGAAGCGCTTCTTGTTCGGCTGGCCGCGGTTGAGCCAGTAGTGAAAGCTCATTTTCAGCGCAACTTCGATGCAGGACGAACCGTTATCGGCGTAGAAGCACCGAGTCAGGCCTTCCGGCGTCATCTTCACCAGGCGTTCGGACAACTCGATCACTGGTTGATGGCTGAAACCGGCGAGGATCACGTGTTCCAGTTGATCGACCTGGTCCTTGATCCGCTGGTTGATCCGCGGGTTGGCGTGGCCGAACACGTTGACCCACCAGGAACTGACCGCGTCGAGGTAGCGTTTGCCTTCGAAGTCTTCGAGCCATACGCCTTCGCCGCGCTTGATCGGGATCAGCGGCAGCTGTTCGTGGTCTTTCATCTGGGTGCAGGGATGCCACAGAACCGCGAGATCGCGCTGCATCCACTGATTATTCAGGCCCATTTTCACTCTCCTCGAGGCGGTCCGTGACGTGCGCGGACATACAATCGCGCAAGCCTATGCAATGCCGGGCGAGCGGACAACCTATTGTGGCGTTTGCGCATGGAAACGCAGGTGTGTTACGTGGTTGTATTGACGTGCACATACGCTGACAGGGCACGCTAGAGCGTCTGATGTTTGGGTCGCACGTTGGGGGTTAATCTTTCCTTAACCCACCCCTTTCAGACTCTTGATCGTATTTCTCGATATTTCAAAGCGAAATTTTCGGCTTTAAATCGATAGATAACTCGATAGTCTTGGTCGCAGTTCTTACAGGATTTGGGCAATGCAGCTACGTAACTCTTCCTCCCGCTACGGCTGGGTCAGCATTTTTCTGCACTGGGGCGTGGCACTGGCAGTCTTCGGTCTGTTTGCTCTGGGCTTGTGGATGGTCGGTCTCGACTACTACAGCAACTGGCGCAAAGAAGCGCCGGATTTGCACAAAAGCATCGGCCTGACGCTGTTCGCGATCATGTTGCTGCGGGTGTTGTGGCGCTTTATCAGCCCACCGCCGCCGACGCTGCAAAGCTATAGCCGCATGACACGCCTCGGCGCCAAGCTCGGTCATTCCTTTCTCTATCTCAGCCTGTTCGCTGTGATGATTGCCGGCTACCTGATTTCCACCGCAGACGGTGTCGGGATTCCGGTGTTTGGTCTGTTTGAAATTCCTGCGCTGATTTCCGGTCTACCGGACCAGGCAGACACCGCCGGTGCGATTCATCTGTATCTGGCCTGGGCGCTGGTGATTTTTTCCGGTCTCCATGCATTGGCAGCACTGAAGCACCACTTTATCGACCGTGATGCGACCCTGACGCGAATGCTGGGACGCAAAGCCTGATGTTCAACCTAGACTCCCAAGGAATAGAAAACATGCTGAAAAAGACTCTCGCCGCTCTGGCAATCGGTACTGCGCTGTTGTCGGCAGGGCAAGCGATGGCTGCAGAATACAAGATCGATAAAGAAGGCAATCACGCCTTCATCGACTTCAAGATCAGCCACCTGGGTTACAGCTTCATCCACGGTACTTTCAAGGACTGGGACGGTAAGTTCAACTTCGACGCCAAGGCTCCAGAAGCCAGTAAAATCGACGTTGTACTGAAAACCGCCAGCGTTGACACCAACCACGCTGAACGTGACAAGCACATCCGTACCCCGGACTTCCTGGACGCAGCGAAATTCCCAGAAGCCAAGTTCGTTTCCACCAGTGTCAAATCCACTGGCGAAAAAACCGCTGACGTGACCGGCGACCTGACCCTGCACGGCGTGACCAAGCCAGTCGTGTTCAAGGCAACCTTCAACGGCGAAGGCAAGGATCCATGGGGTGGCTACCGTGCCGGCTTCAACGGCACGACTACCCTGCAGTTGAGCGAGTTCGGCATCAAAGGCCCAGGTCCTACCTCCCAGACCCTGGACCTGGACATCTCGTTTGAAGGTGTTCAAGCGAAGTAACTTTCGCCGCTGACACAAAAACGCCCCTGATCGCGAGATCAGGGGCGTTTTTTTGTGCCGGACAAAATGCTATCCAGCGACATAGGTCCAGTGTGGGAGCGAGCTTGCTCGCGATAGCGGACTGCCGGTCAACATCAATGCTGAATGTCAGGCACTCATCGCGAGCAAGCTCGCTCCCACATTTTTGGATTCCCTACGATCCTGTCAGCGGTTGCGCGTCAGCAGCGCCGGTTTTTCGCCACGTGGACGGCTTGGCAGTTGATCGAGTTGCTCAGGTGTCGGGAAGCGATCGGCTTTGGACTCCTTGTGCATGATCTTCGGCTGGGTACCGCGCGGGTTTTGTACTGCGGGTTCCTGACGCGCCTGGTCGTCACGGGCCGGGCGGCGGTTGCGCGACTCTTCGCGACGGGCCTGGCCGTCACGTGGAGCGCCGCTGCGTGGACCGCTGCGCTTGGCAGGCGGGGTGCCAGTGCTGGCGCCGCTGCTGTTGCGCGGACCGTTCTGGCGACCTTGTGGCTGGCCGCTGCGTGGAGCACCTGCACCAGCGCCTTGTGCCGGAGCACCTGGACGGCGGCCACGGCCTTGAGGGGCCTTTTGCTGCGGAACGTAGTCGACGCGGTTACCGAAGTTATCGATATCGTCGTCAAGGAACTCGTCCGGTGCACGGTCAGCGGCGGCGCGAGGTGCCGGGCGCTGCTGTTCGCGGGCCGGGGTGCCTTCACGCGGCTTTTGAGCCGGGCGTTCGCCACGGCCGGCAGCCGGTTTTTCCTTGCCGCCCTTGTCCTTGCCCTTGTCTTTACGACCGCCGCCGCTGCCGTTTGGACCGTCGCCGCGCGGGCCACGTGGGTTGCGCGGGTTACGCACGTCCGGACGCTCGCGAACTTCCGGTTTCTCGGCTTCTACAGCGCTGGAATCAAAGCCCATCAGGTCGCCATCGGCGATTTTCTGCTTGGTCATGCGCTCGATGCTTTTCAGCAGTTTTTCTTCGTCCGGGGCAACCAGCGAGATCGCTTCGCCCGAACGGCCGGCACGGCCAGTACGGCCGATACGGTGCACATAGTCTTCGTCGACGTTTGGCAGCTCGAAGTTGACCACGTGTGGCAACTGATCGATATCCAGGCCGCGAGCGGCGATATCGGTGGCCACCAGGATGCGCACGTCACCGGCCTTGAAGTCGGCCAGGGCTTTGGTGCGAGCATTCTGGCTCTTGTTACCGTGGATCGCGACGGCGCTCAGGCCGTGTTTGTCCAGGTACTCGGCCAGGCGGTTGGCGCCATGCTTGGTGCGGGTGAAGACCAGAACCTGTTCCCAGGCGCCGGCAGTAATCAGGTGTGCCAGCAGCGAGCGCTTGTGGCTGGCGGCCAGACGGAACACCCGTTGCTCGATGCGCTCGACCGTGGTGTTCGGTGGCGTGACTTCGATGCGTTCCGGGTTGTGCAGCAACTTGCCGGCAAGGTCAGTGATGTCCTTGGAGAAGGTTGCCGAGAACAGCAGGTTCTGACGTTTGGCCGGCAGGCGGGCGAGGACTTTCTTCACGTCATGGACAAAGCCCATGTCGAGCATCCGGTCCGCTTCGTCCAGTACCAGGATTTCCACGTGGGACAGGTCGACGCTGCCTTGGCCGGCCAGGTCGAGCAAGCGGCCCGGGCAAGCTACCAGCACGTCGACACCACGGGACATGGCCTGAACCTGTGGGTTCATGCCAACGCCGCCGAAAATGCAGGCACTGACGAATTTCAGGTCACGGGCGTAGACCTTGAAGCTCTCGTGCACCTGGGCGGCCAGTTCGCGAGTCGGGGTCAGGACCAGGACGCGTGGTTGGCGCGGGCCGTGACGCTGGGATTTGTCCGGGTGACCGTTAGGGAACAGGCGCTCCAGAATCGGCAAGGCGAAGCCGCCGGTTTTACCAGTACCTGTCTGCGCCGCAACCATCAAGTCGCGACCTTGCAACACGGCGGGAATGGCCCGCTGTTGCACCGGGGTAGGCTGGGTGTAGCCCGCTGCCTCGATGGCGCGGACTAAAGCCTCGGAGAGACCGAGGGAAGCAAAGGACATGAGTAATCCTGTTTTAGTTAGGGCTTGGCCCAATGGGATAGTCTTGCCTGGCGCGAATGGCGTTTGAGAGAAGCGCAATCGCGTCCGGTCCTGCTGGGGCTTGAAGGCTCATGTTCGAGTGCTCGCGCGGGCTGGAAAGCTGCGCTGTAGCGGTGTCGAGATGCCTTAAACAAGACCGAGCGTCCGGGCGTAAGCCTGGCGGGAAGGCCGGAGTATAACAGAGCAATCACGGAGCGCTGCTTTCCTGCTGCTCAACGGTTTTACCGTTGCTGGCTTGCGGCGTGATCTGCACAGCGTCAGGCGCCGGGCCGGCGCCATATCGTGCACTCAATTGGGCGTAGGCCGGCTCGCGTTTGAAGCGCTTGAGCTCGACGCCGAAACGTTGCACCAGCAGGTCCATGCCGGCATTGCGACGCAGGGCCAGAAACTGGCTTTGGTGGCTGATGACCGTGGGACTTTCGCTGATCTGGTCGCGCAGTTTCAAGGTGTCGAGCAGGGTTTGGCCAACCCGGCGGTCAGTGATCAGCAGGTCAATGCGGCCACGTTGCAGCTTGCCAAAGTTGGCTTCATGGGTTGGCGCAGGCTCGTGGGTGAACAGGGTCGACTCCCTGAAGTCCTGGCTGTACAGATAGCCGGGTGAGGTGCCGATGGTCAGGCCGCGCAGGTCTTCAAGGGTGTGGAAGGGGTGAGGGCGAGCGTTGGCATAGAACAGCACGAACTCGACTTCCGAGAGCGGTTCGGCGGGATAGAGCAGGGTGGCGTCGCGTTCGCTGCTATGGAAAATGTCCAGTACGCCGTCTGCCAGCCCTTGATCAAGCATGGCCAGGCAGCGTTTCCATGGCAGGAACTGCCACTCAACCTCAATCCCCAGGCGCTTGAAGACGATTGCGGTGGTTTCGTAGTCCAGTCCGAGGGCCTGGCCGTTTTCCTCGTAGACGTAGGGTGCCCAAGGCTCGGTGACAATGCGCAGTTTCTCGCCCCGAGCGGCAAAGCTCAGGCAAGCAAAAAGCACGGCTGTCAGCAATTGGGCAATGACGGGCATCACTGGAGATTACGACGAGATTTGGGCAATAGCCAGAAGCGGGTGTTGGAAGTGGGTGCTCTAGCACAAGGGACTTGGGAGTGTGATCCGAGAATCGAAAGATCACAGCCTGCGGCAGTTCCTACGGATTATCCGTGTAGAGGTTGCCGCAGGCTGCGATTTTTTGATCTTGCCTGTACGACGTTTAACGCGGCAGTTTCAGGTTGCTCCATACCGCCAGGCTAGGTTCAGCCTGGTTCAGGGTATAGAAATGCAGCCCTGGCGCACCGCCTTGCAGCAAGCGTTCACACATTTCGGTGATCACCTGCTCGCCGAAACCCTGAATGCTCTGGGTGTCGTCGCCGTAGGCTTCCAGCTGCTTGCGAATCCAGCGCGGGATTTCCGCACCGCAGGCGTCGGAGAATCGTGCCAGCTTGCTGTAGTTGGTGATCGGCATGATGCCCGGAACAATCGGGATGTTCACGCCCATCGCCTGTATACGCTCGACGAAGTAGAAGTAGCTGTCGGCGTTGAAGAAGTACTGGGTGATCGCACTGTTGGCGCCGGCGTTGGCCTTGCGCACGAAATTGGCGAGATCGTCTTCGAAGTTGCGGGCTTGCGGGTGCATTTCCGGGTAAGCGGCGACTTCGATGTGGAAGTGGTCGCCGGTCTCTTCACGAATGAAGCTCACCAGGTCATTGGCATGGCGCAATTCGCCGCTGGCCATGCCCATGCCTGAAGGCAGGTCACCGCGCAAAGCAACGATCCGCTTGATGCCGGCCGCCTTGTATTGAGCCAGCAGGCCGCGCAAGTCTGCCTTGCTGTCGCCAACGCAAGACAGATGCGGTGCGGCAGGGACTTTGACTTCGCTTTCGAGCTGCAACACGGTGTTGAGGGTGCGATCACGGGTCGAACCACCAGCGCCATAGGTGCAGGAGAAAAAATCGGGGTTGTAGGTAGCCAGCTGACGGGCAGTGGCGATGAGCTTTTCATGCCCGGCATCGGTCTTCGTAGGGAAGAACTCGAAGCTGTAGCGGCGATCTTGGGACATAGGAATACCCTTGCAAACGCATAAGCCTGTGGGGCTTGCACATCCCGTGTGGGAGCGGGCTTGCCCGCGAAAGCGATGGGTCAGTCAACATCAATGCTGAATGATAAATCGCCTTCGCGGGCAAGCCCGCTCCCACAGGGAGAGCAGGCAGCAGGACCGATCAGTAGCGGTAAGCGTGCGGCTTGAACGGGCCTTCGACGGTCACGCCGATGTATTCAGCCTGTTGCTTGGTCAGTTGAGTGACCACGCCACCGAAACCGCGGACCATTTCCAGGGCCACTTCTTCGTCGAGTTTCTTCGGCAGTACTTCAACGGTCAGGCGCTCGGCTTTCTGGGCTGGCGACAGGTCGGCGTACTTCTGGCCGAACAGGAAGATCTGCGCCAGAACCTGGTTGGCGAACGAACCGTCCATGATGCGGCTTGGGTGGCCAGTGGCGTTGCCCAGGTTAACCAGACGGCCTTCGGCCAGCAGGATCAGGTAGTCGTCGTTCTGTGGGTCGAAATCGCCCGCGCCAGTACGGTGAACCTTGTGAACCTGTGGCTTCACTTCTTCCCATGCCCAGTTCTTGCGCATGAAAGCGGTGTCGATTTCGTTGTCGAAGTGACCGATGTTGCAAACCACGGCGCGCTTCTTCAGGGCTTTGAGCATGTTCGCATCGCAAACATTGACGTTACCGGTAGTGGTCACGATCAGGTCGATCTTGCCCAGCAGTGCCTTGTCGATGCTCGCTTCGGTACCGTTGTTGATACCGTCGATGAACGGCGAAACCAGTTCAAAACCGTCCATGCAGGCTTGCATGGCGCAGATCGGGTCAACTTCGGAGACTTTAACGATCATGCCTTCCTGACGCAGGGACTGGGCCGAGCCCTTGCCCACGTCACCGTAACCGATGACCAGCGCTTGCTTGCCGGACAGCAGGTGGTCGGTACCGCGCTTGATCGCGTCGTTCAGGCTGTGACGGCAGCCGTACTTGTTGTCGTTCTTGCTCTTGGTGACCGAGTCGTTGACGTTGATGGCCGGGATTTTCAGCTCGCCCTTGGCCAGCATGTCCAGCAGACGGTGAACGCCGGTGGTGGTTTCTTCGGTGACGCCGTGAACGCGGTCCAGTACTTGTGGGTACTTCTTGTGCAACAGCTCGGTCAGGTCGCCGCCGTCGTCGAGGATCATGTTGGCATCCCAAGGCTGGCCATCCTTGAGGATGGTTTGCTCCAGGCACCACTCGTACTCTTCTTCAGTCTCGCCCTTCCAGGCAAATACCGGGATGCCGGCAGCGGCGATCGAAGCGGCGGCCTGATCCTGAGTCGAGAAAATGTTGCAGGACGACCAGCGTACTTCGGCACCCAGGGCAACCAGGGTTTCGATCAGCACGGCAGTCTGAATGGTCATGTGGATGCAGCCGAGAATCTTCGCGCCCTTGAGCGGTTGCTCGACGGAGTACTTGCGGCGCAGACCCATCAGGGCTGGCATTTCGGATTCGGCGATGATGGTTTCGCGACGGCCCCAGGCAGCCAGGGACATGTCGGCGACTTTGTAATCGTTAAAATCTGCAGGCGTGATAACAGCGCTCATGAAGAGCCTCCATTCGTAATGTATGCGAATGGGCGCCGTTGTGCGTTTAGTGTCCAGCCGATCATGGCCGGGCAACGCCCCATCCGAGCCTGACAGGTCGAACCTGCTGCAGCGCCCCTCGGACAGGTGGCGGGAAAACGGTATCAATCGAAGATGACCGTTTTGAAACGGGGGCGATTATAGCGGGCTACGCTCATCTTCCAAAGGGTTTCTGTCGGCCAGATGAAGATCGTTAATGGCGACCATAGTCGAAGCCTCATGGAGCATGACTGCCCGGTCTGCCATGATGGCCGGCATCAATCGGCAAGACGGTCAGGAGCGAGCATGAATTTCCACACCCGCAAATGGGTAAAACCCGAAGACCTCAACCCCAATGGCACGTTGTTCGGCGGCAGTCTGCTGCGCTGGATCGACGAAGAAGCGGCCATCTACGCGATCGTCCAGCTGGGTAACCAGCGCGTGGTCACCAAGTACATTTCCGAAATCAACTTCGTCAGCGCCTCGCGCCAGGGCGACATCATCGAGCTGGGTATCACCGCTACCGAGTTTGGTCGTACCTCGATCACCCTGACCTGCGAGGTGCGCAACAAGATCACCCGCAAAAGCATCCTGACGGTCGAGAAGATGGTCTTCGTCAACCTGGGCGAAGACGGCATGCCTGCGCCCCATGGCCGGACCGAGATCAAGTACGTCAAGGACCAGTTCCAGGACGACCCCGCAGTCGAATGACCCTGTTCTTTGTGGTGAGGACGCGCGATGGTGATCGGGCGGAGCGCGTCGATTAGCCGGGGACGTTGGCCGTCACTGCACTGCGGCGTTGCAGGTAGATAAAGAACAACGCCGTCAGCACGGTCAATCCGCTGACCAGTGCGCCGGTCCACGGCAGGTCTGCAAGGTCGGCGCCGCTGGCGACAACCAGTCCGCCGATCCACGCGCCGGCTGCGTTGCCCAGGTTGAAGGCGCTTTGGTTCAGGGTTGAGCCCAGATTTGGCGCTTCAAAGGCCTGGTCGATGATCAGCAATTGCAGGATCGGGCACAGTGCGAAGGCGAACACACCCCACAGTACCAGGGTGATGGCCGCCGGGATCACCGAGTGGCTGGTCTGGCTGAACGCGGCCAGCACCAGCACCACCGCGAGGGCCATGCCGACCAATGACGGCAGCAAACGGCTGTCGGCCAAACGTCCACCGAGCATGCTGCCAGCGGTCAAACCCACACCGAACAGCAACAGCATGATGGTTACGCCATGCGGGCTCACACCGGTGATGTCCTGCAGAATCGGCGCGATGTAGGTGAAGACGCTGAACAGGCTGGTCGACGCCAGCACACTCATGCCCAGCGCCAACAGCACATTGGTTTTGCCCAGCACCTTGAATTCGCTGGCCAGGTTGGCCTTGTCCATGGCGATCTCTTTCGGCAGCCAGACCCACTGGGCGATGGCCGCAATCACGCCGATCACCGACACCGCCCAGAAGGTCGAGCGCCAGCCGGCGTACTGCCCGAGCGCGGTGCCCAGCGGTACGCCAAGCACGTTGGCCAGGGTCAGGCCGGTGAACATCATCGCAATCGCCTGGGCGCGTTTGTTCGGCGCCACTAAACCTGTCGCGACCACCGAGCCGATGCCGAAGAATGCACCGTGGCACAACGCTGTTATCACCCGCGCGGCCATCAACGTGGCGTAGTTCGGGGCCAACGCGCAGAGCATGTTGCCGAGGATGAACATCAGTGTCATGCCCAGCAGCGTGGCTTTGCGCGGCATGTTGGCAGTCCCGACCGCGAGGATCGGTGCGCCGAACACCACGCCCAGGGCGTAGCCGGTAATCAGCAGGCCGGCCTCGGGAATGCTCACGGCAAGGTCGCGGGCGACATCGGGCAGCAAGCCCATGATGACGAATTCAGTGGTGCCGATGCCGAAGGCGGCAACAGCCAGTGCAAGCAAGGCGAGTGGCATGCGCAAGGTCTCTGTCGGTAGTCTTGACGCTCTGATCAGGCATACGCATGCAAACTCCCGGCTCCGTGAGGATCGGGTGGCAGCAGAAATTTATTGGAATAAGTATGTGCGCAACTGAGTGCGGCGTGGTCGGTTGCAGTATAAACAGCTGCTGACATATGGCGAATCAATTCGGTTGATGCGGACAAGGAGAGCAGGGTGCTTGCGACGACTCTGGTATTGGTGGCGGCGTTGTTGCACGCAGCCTGGAATACCCTGATCAAGTTCAGTGCCGAGCGGTTATTGGTCGTGGCCTGCATGGACAGCGTAGCGATGCTGTTTGTCGCGCTGATGCTGGGTTTCGTCGCGCTGCCGCCGATGGACATCTGGCCGTGGATACTCGCTTCGGCCGCCTTCGAGTTGCTCTATCGGTATCTGCTGATCCAGGCCTATCGGGTCGGCGATCTCGGGCTGGTCTATCCGCTGATGCGCGGTTTGTCGCCGTTGGTGGTCCTGGCGCTGACACTGGTCTTTGCTGGCGAAGTGCTGACGACCCAGCAGATCCTCGGCATTTTGCTGATCCCGTTCGGCATGCTGTGCCTGCTTTGGCAGGGCGGTGGCGGGGAGCGTTTGCCGTGGTCGATGTTGCCGGTAGTGGTGCTGATCGGCTTGTGCATCGGCGGCTACACCTTTATCGATGGGCAGGCGTTGCGGCGCTGGTCGCACCCGCTCGATTACCTGGTCTGGGTCACATTGCTCAGCGCCTGGCCGTTTCCGCTGTTGGCGCTGCTGCGCAAGCGTCCGGCTTTTATGCTGTTCTGGCGTGAACAGTGGCGACTGGGGTTGAGCGTCGGGTTTTGCGTGTTGTTCAGCTACGCTTTGGTGCTCTGGGCCATGCAGTTGGGGTCAATTGCCGAGGCGGCGGCGTTGCGCGAGATCAGTGTGATTCTGGTGGTGCTGTTCGGCATGCGTTACCTCAAGGAACCTTTCGGCAGGCCCAGGCTCCTGGCTTGTGGGCTGGTACTGGCCGGCATGCTCGTGATGAAGTTCTGAGCGAGCGTTACAAATTTCAAAAAAGGAATCTGCAATGAATGTTGCCCTGTGGTGTGTATTGATCGCGATTTTCTTGCCGTACGTTTGCACCGCCATTGCCAAGATCGGCGGCAAGTTCGGGCTTCGGGATAATCATGATCCGCGAGATTTTCTTGAGTCCCTCGACGGGTTCGCCAGGCGTGCCCACTGGGCCCAGTTGAACAGCTTTGAAGTCACCCCGGCGTTTGCTGCCGCGGTCATCGTCGCGCACCTGGTCGGCAATGCCGAACTGGTGACGATCAACGTGCTGTCGGTGCTGTTCATCACCAGCCGCTTGCTTTACATCATCTGCTACCTGGCAGACTGGGCAATCCTGCGTTCGCTGGTGTGGTTTGTCGGCATGGGGCTGATTGCCAGTTTCTTTTTTGTGTCGATCTGAATCTGGCCTGGGTTTTTGGTGTTGCTACTGGCCTCATCGCGAGCAAGCTCGCTCCCACAAGGGCGACGCTACACCTGTGGGAGCGAGCTTGCTCGCGATAGCTATCTATCAACCGAAACCGGGCTCAAGGTTTAACCGAATCAGCCACCTGCGGCAGTTGCGGCAGTGCTGCACCTTTTGGCCAGAGCATCCAGATTTGCCCTTGCTGTTTCATGTCGCCGGCCAGTTGCCCGGCGGTATCGCCGGTGCCCCAGAACAGGTCGGCGCGAACTTCGCCGGTGATCGCGCCACCGGTATCCTGTGCGGCGACGGGGCGTACCAGTGAGCTGCCATCAGGGCGGGTGGTGGATAACCAGAGCAGACTGCCCAGCGGAATCACCTTGCGATCTACCGCCACGCTGTAACCCGAGGTCAGTGGCACGTTCAATGAGCCGCGCGGACCTTCGTTGCTGTCAGGATTGCGGCTGAAGAACACGTAGCTCGGGTTACTGCCGAGCAGTTCAGGGATGCGCGTCGGGTGGGCCTTGGCCCAGGCACTGATGGCGCCCATGGTCACGTCTTCCTTCTTCAGCTCGCCCTGATCCACCAGCCAGCGGCCGATAGGTCGGTACGGGTGGCCGTTCTGGTCGGCATAACCGATGCGCAGCTGGCGGCCATCTTCCAGTTGAATACGGCCCGAGCCCTGGATTTGCAGAAACTGCAGGTCCATCGGGTCGGTCAGCCACGCCAGAACAGGTGCCTTGACCCCTTTGGTTTCAATGGCGGCGGCATCGTCGTAAGGCTTGAGTACACGGCCTTCAAGGCGACCGCGCAGGCGCTTGCCTTTGAGTTCGGGGTAAATGCTCTCAAGCGAGACGATGATCATGTCGTCCGGTACACCGTAAATCGGCACATTGGCCACCGGGTTCTGCGTCAGGCTGCCCGGATAGACCGGCTCGTAATAGCCGGTGATCAGGCCATTGGCATTGCCGCTGGAGGAACGCAGGCCGTAGACCGCCAGCTGTTCCTTGAGAAAGCCGCGGATGGCGTCTGCGGTTTGCGGCACGTTGGCAGCCGCTGCACAGGTCGCGCCCCAGACCGGGTCGGACTTCAGGCGGGTACAGGCGCTGCGCCAGGAGCCGAAGCCGGCCAGCAAGTCGTTATCAGACACCGCCGGCAAAGCTTCCCACGTCGCGCTGGAATAGGTGGCGATGGCGTGGGTTTGTGGTTTTGCGGTGTCGCCACTGTTGCAACCGGCGAGCAGGGCGACCATCGGTACGGTCCAGAGCAGAGTGTTGCACCAGGCCTTGAAACGGCTGTTCATGCGGTATTTCCTGTGCAGGTTGTCCGAGCGCTTCCAGCGTTCAGGCAACCCTTATTGTTAATAGGGCTATTGGTCTTTGCCGACGACGCGAGGATACTGGCCGCCGTTTCCCGTGACCTGAAGCCACCATGACTCTTAAAAGACTTTCTGTTGTATTGCTGGCCTGCCTGACGCTGTCCGCCTGTGGCGGTGTCGATCCGAACTCGCCGCTGGGTCAACGCAAGGCGATTTTCAAGCAAATGCTCAAGACTGGCGAAGACCTGGGCGGCATGTTGCGTGGACGCATCCCGTTTGACGCCCCGCGGTTTACTGAAGGCGCGGTCAAACTCGACGCCTTGTCCCATGAGCCGTGGAAGCATTTCCCACAGGTTCGTGAGGACGGCAAAACCAGCGCCAAAGACGATGTCTGGCAGCAGCAGGCACGTTTCCAGGACATGGCCCGCACACTTGAAGCCGCCACCGGTGAACTGGTGATTGCCAGCCAGGTTCAGCCGTACAAGGCCAGTAACCTGGGCCCGGCCGTGCAAAAAGTCGAAGACGCCTGTAGTGCGTGCCATAAACAGTTTCGTGATCACTGATTGGTGTTGCCCCGGCTGACGTCTTCGCGAGCAAGCTCGCTCCCACAGTTTATGCGGTGTCCATGTGGGAGCGAGCTTGCTCGCGAAGGCTGCCTGGAGCACGACATCAATCTTTCTTCTTACTTATCCAGCTCATCCAGCGCTCGCTGTAATTCCTTACGGGCCTCGGCGAGTTTGTCTTTGCGTTTGTTGATCTTCTCGGCGTCGCCCTTTTTCATGGCCTTGTCGAGGTCGGCCTGACGGCGACTGACTTCGTGCTTGGCGTCGAGCACCTTGTTCTCGCGCTCTTTCTTCAAGGCGGCGTCGTTGCAGTGCTCGGTGGCTTCGCTCAGGGCTTTTTCCAGGCCAGCCTGTTGCCCGGCATTGCTGTGTGCCCTGGCCTGTTCGATCTGGTTACTGATGGACTGGCGCTTGGCGGCGCAGCCAGTGAGTGGCGGAGTTTCTTCGGCAGCCATCAGCGGTGTCGCCATGACGCCACAAAGGGCCAGCATGGCGAGCGGTGAAAGAAATTTCATACAGGCTCCGTTTAAAAAATCATCAGGTCGGCAGCAGATGGGCTGTTGGAGCGCATCGATACTCGTTGGGTTCAAAACTGCCGGCTCTCTGCATAGCTAAAAACCGTCTATCCCGGCAGCGTGTAATTGTTCGCTCAAGGCCAGCACCTGCGGGTCGCGAAAAAATGCGCTCAATTGCGCTGCACGCCCCGGGCCGATTCCGGCTTCGGTCTGCCATTGCTCAGTGTCTCGTTGCGCCAGTAAATGCCATGAGTCTGTAAGTGTGGCCTCACCGGTGGGCGGCAAGCCCAATGCTTTCAGCCAGCGTGAAAAGGGCTGTTGTCGGGCGCTTTGCAGGCTGTTCAGCAAGCGAACACTGCTGCGCTCGCCGAAGCCGTCAATGTTAGCAAGCTCTTGGGCATCGAGGGTCAACCAATCGAGTAACCCTTTCAGGCGTCCGGCGCTGATCAGTTTTTCCCAGGTGCCGGGGCCGATATGGCGCAGCGCCAGGCCTTGCTTGCCACTGAGCCAGGTCAACCGTGCGAGAAACTGGCTTTCGCAGCCCGGTGTCGGTTGCCAACAGCTGAGGTGATGAAAGTCTTCTGCACGGGGCGCGATCACCTCTAGCCGTTCAGTGCTGCGCAACACTACGCTGTCGAGCCGTGGGATGGTCAGCCCGGCAAGGCTGATGGCGACCTGATCGCCGGGGCGGATATCCATGGCCTGCCAGCGTTGCAACGAACTGACGCTCACACGTTTGATCTGTCGGTCATCGAGCCTGACCGGCGCAAGCTCCAGCACCGGGGTGATGCGCCCGGTGCGCCCGATCTTGAAGTTGACCTTGCGCACTTCAGCCAGTGCCTGGGCGAAAGGGTACTTCCAGGCCACGCTCCAGAGTGGTGTTTTTGCTTCCCAGCGCTCTGCCGCAGGACGTTGGCTCTGACGCAAGACAATGCCGTCGCTGGCAAATGGCAGAGGTGTGCGATACCAGTGATCGCGCCAACGTTCGGCATCGGCAAATGCGCTGACGGGCTGGCTGTAGAGCTCGCTCTCAGGGAAACCCAGTGCTTTCAGGGCGACCAGGCGCTCCGGCAAGCTGGCCGGACCTTGCGGCCAGTCCCAGACGAATAGCCCGATCCCGTTGGCGTCCACAGAGCTCAGTTCTTTGCGGGCCATCAACCCGGCCACGGTGCTGCGGGCGTTCAGGCTGCCGTGTTGGGCTTGCACATGATCCGTCAGGCGCCAATAGAGTTCGCCTTGCAGCAGCAAGTCCAGTGGCTGCGGCAGTTGCTGAGGGATGGTGGCGATCTTGCGCGCCGAGGCGGTCCAGTCCTGGCCATTGACACCGTCCCCGCGACTGATCGCCTGCTGGAGCAGACCCTCGCGGTAAATCAGCGTGACTGCAACGCCATCGACTTTGGGCTGGACCCACACTTCCCTGCGCGACATGAGCCAGGCTTCGACCGCCTTACCGTCGATGAGTTTTTCCAGGCCTGTATGTGCAATCGGGTGGGGCGCCGTGCCTCGGGCGGTACGTAGCGGATTTTCAGCTGCCGGGGTTTGCTCGAAGCACGCCCGCCAGGCGGCGAGGCGGGCACGGGACTGGTCGTAGAGCTCGTCGGCGACCAGTGAATGTCCTTGCCGGTGATAGCTGTCGTCCCAGCGCTCGATTTGCTCTTGCAGTGCGGTGATTTCGGCATGAGCCCGGGTAGGGGCCCAGTCAGGGCAGGTAGTGGCGTTGGCGTTCAGGCAGGCAACTATCAACCAGAAACCGATCAACAGGCGAAGCGTGGGCAGCATCATGAGCATCCTTGCTCGAGGGGGATGCCTGAAGGCTAGATCAGCAGGGAGGCTGGCGAGCACAGGTAGTTTTCAGGGTGTGTCCAGGCCGGATCTGCGCCCATGAAAAAGCCCCGCACGGCGAACCGTGCGGGGCTTTTTGTGCAGCCAGGAAAGTCTTACAGGCCGGCAGCAGCGCGCAGGGCGTCGGCGCGGTCGGTTTTTTCCCAGGTGAACGTGGTGAACGTATCGTCGCCCACGGTTTTGGTTTCCGGGGTGCGACCGAAGTGGCCGTACGCAGCGGTGTCCTGGTACATCGGGTGCAGCAGGTCGAGCATGGTGGTGATTGCGTATGGACGCAGGTCGAACACTTCGCGGACCAGTTTGACGATCTTGTCGTCGCTGATCTTGCCGGTGCCGAAGGTGTTCAACGAAATCGAAGTCGGTTGAGCGACGCCGATGGCGTAGGAAACCTGAATCTCGCAACGCTCGGCCAAGCCGGCAGCGACGATGTTCTTGGCCACATAACGACCAGCGTAGGCAGCCGAACGGTCAACCTTCGATGGATCTTTACCGGAGAACGCGCCGCCGCCGTGACGGGCCATGCCGCCGTAGCTGTCAACGATGATCTTGCGACCGGTCAGGCCGCAGTCGCCCACCGGGCCGCCGATGATGAACTGGCCAGTCGGGTTGATGTGGAACTGGGTGTCCTTGGACAGCAGCTCGGCAGGCAGCACGTGCTTGACGATCAGTTCCATCACGCCTTCGCGCAGGTCTTTGTAGGACACTTCCGGGTTGTGCTGGGTCGACAGTACAACGGCGTCGATACCGACAACCTTGCCGTTTTCGTAGCGGCAAGTGACTTGCGACTTGGCGTCTGGACGCAGCCAAGGCAGCAGGCCGGACTTACGGGCTTCGGCCTGGCGCTGAACCAGTTGGTGCGAGAAGGTGATCGGTGCTGGCATCAGCACGTCGGTTTCGTTGCTGGCGTAGCCGAACATCAGGCCCTGGTCGCCGGCGCCCTGGTCTTCAGGCTTGGCACGATCAACACCCTGGTTGATGTCGGGGGACTGCTTGCCGATGATGTTCATCACGCCGCAGGTCGCGCCGTCGAAGCCGACATTCGAGCTGTTGTAGCCGATGTCGAGGATTACGTTGCGGACGATGTCTTCCAGATCGACCCAGGCCGAGGTGGTGACTTCGCCGGCGATGATCGCCACGCCCGTTTTCACCAGAGTCTCGCACGCCACACGGGCGAACTTGTCTTCAGCAATGATGGCGTCCAGCACCGCATCAGAAATCTGGTCGGCGATTTTGTCCGGATGCCCTTCAGACACGGACTCGGAGGTGAAAAGGGAGTATTCGCTCATCTCGATGTTTTCCTGAATTTACCGATGGTGAGTGTCGCCAGCCGGTCGCTGAAAATGGCGGACCTGGATCTGGAAACCATTACGTAAGCCTACATAGAGGCTTTCCCCGGGAACGAGTCCCGCAGCGGTGGCCCAACGGGCCAAATCGTCCTGTTCAAACCCCAACCAAAGATCACCGCAGGCCTCCCTGGCCCAACTTTGGTTGTGGCTACATAACTCTGTCACTAACAGGCTACCGCCTGGTTGCAGCAAGCCGGCCATGTGCTTGAGCGCATCGGCTGGCGCGGCGAAATGGTGCAAGACCATGTTCAGTACAACGCAATCGGCCTCAAGGCTTACGCCATCCAATGCATCGGCCAATTGCAGGCTGACGTTAGCCAGCTTTTCACGTTCGCAGACCTGACGCGCCAGTTCGAGCATCGCCGGGCTGTTGTCGAGCGCCGTGACCTGACTGAAGCGGCGCGCCAGTTCCGGCAAAAAACTGCCGTCGCCGGGGCCGACTTCAATCGCGGTGGCGCCTTCGCTGAAACTCAACTTGTCGAGCAGCGCCAGCACGCTTTCGCGGTACTGCGCCAAGCCGGCGATCAAGTCTTGCTGGGCGCGAAACTTTTCCGCAACCCGTGAGAAAAAGTCCTGGCTGGCAGCGGCTCGTTGCCCATGGACCTGACTGATCCGCGCCTGCACATCGCTGGGCAGGGTCAGGTTGTCCACTTCGTCGAGCAGTGCCGCGTGCAGCTTGCCGCCCAACAATTCGGTGTGGGGCAGGGCGCGGCGGTAAAAAATTGCGTTGCCTTCACGGCGGGTCGCTACCAGCTCAGCCTGGGCCAGCACCTTCAAGTGGTGGCTCATGCCCGATTGGCCGGTGGCGAAGATTTGCGCCAGTTCCAGCACGCCGAACGAATCGTTGGCCAAGGCGCGCAAAACGTTCAGCCGCAACGGATCGCCGCCGGCCTTGCACAAGGCCGCCAGCTCATCGCAATCGTCATGGCGAATGGAAGGCACGCGTAAATTCATAAGGCCAGCAGTCTAGTGATGCGTCGAAATCCCCGCAAGGGCAATATCAAAAAGTTTTGATATTGCTCGATGGATGGCACTTCTCACGGGATGATTAACTCTACAAACCTACAGCGGAAAGGTTTCATCACCCGAAACCGCCGTTATCCATTGGAAAAACGTCTCCAGATGACTATCTGTCATTGCCCCGAGGCTGTCCGCTGAGGGAAAATGCTCGCCTTTTTTCCGTTTCGTTTTATTCACTCTCGATTCAGTATCAGCAGGAGAACAGCGATGCCCAGCCGTCGTGAGCGTGCCAACGCCATTCGTGCCCTCAGCATGGATGCCGTGCAAAAAGCCAACAGCGGCCATCCCGGTGCCCCTATGGGTATGGCGGATATCGCCGAAGTGCTTTGGCGTGACTACCTCAAGCACAACCCGAGCAATCCATCGTTTGCCGACCGCGACCGGTTCATCCTGTCCAACGGTCACGGCTCGATGTTGATCTACTCGCTGCTGCACCTGACCGGCTACGATCTGTCGATCGATGACCTGAAAAACTTCCGCCAATTGCACAGCCGCACCCCGGGTCACCCGGAACTCGGCTACACCCCGGGTGTTGAAACCACCACTGGCCCGCTGGGTCAGGGCTTGGCCAACGCCGTGGGTTTTGCCCTGGCAGAAAAAGTCCTGGCGGCGCAGTTCAACCGTCCTGGTCACAACGTTGTCGACCACCACACCTACGTGTTCCTGGGTGATGGCTGCATGATGGAAGGCATTTCCCACGAAGTCAGCTCCCTGGCCGGTACCCTGGGCCTGGGCAAACTGATCGCCTTCTACGATGACAACGGCATCTCCATCGACGGCGAAGTCGAAGGCTGGTTCACCGATGACACCCCGAAGCGTTTCGAAGCCTACAACTGGCAAGTGATCCGCAACGTTGACGGTCACGACCCGGAAGAGATCAAGATCGCGATCGAGACGGCACGCAAAAGCGCGCAACCGACGCTGATCTGCTGCAAAACCACCATCGGCTTCGGTTCGCCGAACAAGCAAGGCAAGGAAGATTGCCACGGTGCCCCACTGGGTGACGCGGAAATCGCCTTGACCCGCACTGCGCTGAAGTGGAACTACGGCCCGTTCGAAATCCCGGCCGATATCTATGCCGAGTGGGACGCCAAGGAAGCCGGCCGCGCGGTCGAAGCCGAGTGGGATCAGCGTTTCGCTGCCTACTCCGCCGAATTCCCGGAGCTGGCCAACGAGCTGGTCCGTCGTCTGAGCGGTGAGCTGCCGGAAGACTTCGCTGAAAAAGCTTCGGCCTACATCGCTGAAGTCGCGGCCAAAGGCGAAACCATCGCCAGCCGTAAAGCCAGCCAGAACGCCCTGAACGCGTTCGGCCCGCTGCTGCCGGAAATGTTCGGCGGTTCGGCTGACCTGGCCGGTTCCAACCTGACCCTGTGGAAAGGTTGCAAAGGTGTCAGCGCTGAAGACGCCAGCGGCAACTACATGTACTACGGCGTTCGCGAGTTCGGCATGACTGCCATCATGAACGGCGTTGCCCTGCACGGCGGCCTGGTGCCTTACGGCGCGACTTTCCTGATGTTCATGGAATACGCCCGCAACGCCGTGCGTATGTCCGCCCTGATGAAGCAGCGCGTGATCCACGTCTACACCCACGACTCCATCGGTCTGGGCGAAGACGGTCCGACTCACCAGCCAATCGAGCAACTGGCCAGCCTGCGCTGCACGCCGAACCTCGACACCTGGCGTCCAGCCGATGCCGTTGAATCGGCAGTGGCCTGGAAGAACGCCCTGGAGCGTAAAGACGGTCCTACGGCACTGATCTTCTCGCGTCAGAACCTGCAGCACCAAACCCGTGACGCGGTGCAGATCGAACTGATCAACCGTGGTGGTTATGTGCTCAAGGATTGCGCAGGCGAGCCTGAGCTGATCCTGATCTCCACCGGTTCGGAAGTCGGCCTGGCCGTTCAGGCCTACGACAAACTGACTGAACAGGGCCGCAAGGTGCGCGTGGTTTCCATGCCATGCACCAGCGTGTTCGATGCTCAGGATGCCGGCTACAAGCAAGCGGTTCTGCCGTTGCAGGTCAGCGCCCGTATCGCCATCGAGGCCGCACACGCGGACTACTGGTACAAGTACGTGGGCCTGGAAGGTCGCGTCATCGGCATGACCACCTACGGCGAGTCGGCGCCTGCGCCGGCCTTGTTCGAAGAGTTCGGCTTCACCCTGGAAAACATCCTGGGTCAGGCTGAAGAACTGCTGGAAGACTAAGTCCGACAGTTGCGTTGTCTGTTCTGACGCTATCGTCGGAACGCCGCCCGGAACAAGCTCGCTCCCACATGGACGGTCTATATCCCTGTGGGAGCGAGCTTGCTCGCGATGACAATGGAACATTCAACGCTGAACTGACGGATTCACCACGGTAATCGAGAACCCCATGCCTCAACCGCGTCCTTACAAAGTTGCACTCAACGGCTACGGCCGGATTGGTCGTTGCGTCTTGCGTGCTTTGTTCGAGCGAGGGGCGGCGGCCGGGTTTGAAATTGTGGCAATCAACGATCTGGCCGACATGGCCAGCATCGAATACCTGACACGCTTCGACTCCACCCACGGGCGTTTTCCCGGTGAGGTGAAGGTCGACGGCGATTGTCTGCATATTAATGGCAACTGCGTGAAGGTCCTGCGCAGTGCCACCCCCGAAGGCATCGATTGGGCGTCGCTGGGCGTCGATCTGGTGCTGGAGTGCTCCGGCGCTTACCACACGCGCGCAGACGGCCAGCGTTTCCTCGACGCCGGCGCACCGCGTGTGTTGTTTTCCCAGCCGATGGCCAGCGAGGCGGATGTCGACGCCACCATCGTCTACGGCGTCAATCAGGAGTGTCTGACTGGCGATGAACTGCTGGTGTCCAACGCGTCCTGCACCACCAACTGCGGCGTGCCGCTGTTGCGTCTGCTGGATCAGGCCTTTGGTCTGGACTACGTGTCGATCACCACGATTCACTCGGCGATGAACGATCAGCCGGTCATCGACGCCTACCATCACGAAGACCTGCGCCGCACCCGTTCGGCGTTCCAGTCGGTGATCCCGGTGTCCACCGGCCTGGCGCGCGGTATCGAACGCTTGTTGCCGGAACTTGCCGGGCGAATTCAGGCCAAAGCTGTACGCGTGCCGACGGTCAACGTGTCGTGCCTCGACATCACGATGCAAACCGTCACTGACACCGACGCGACTGAAGTCAACCGGATCCTGCGCGAGGCCGCCACCTATGGCCCGCTCAAGGGGCTTTTGGCTTACACCGAATTGCCTCATGCCAGTTGTGATTTCAACCATGACCCGCATTCGGCGATCGTCGATGCCAGTCAGACCCGCGTTTCCGGCCCAAGGCTGGTGAACGTACTGGCCTGGTTCGACAACGAATGGGGGTTTGCAAACCGAATGCTGGATGTTGCAGGACACTATCTGCAAACAGCCATCAAGCTCTCTGCTTCCCAGCTCTCTGCTTCTAAAAAACCTGCTCTCTAAAACAGCTACCCAGGAAATGCGACCCATGACCGTGTTGAAGATGTCCGACCTCGATCTGCAAGGTAAGCGCGTATTGATCCGCGAAGACCTCAACGTCCCAGTCAAGGACGGTGTTGTCGCCAGCGATGCGCGAATCCTGGCCTCGCTGCCGACCATCAAGCTGGCCCTGGAAAAAGGCGCGGCAGTGATGGTCTGCTCGCACCTGGGCCGTCCGACCGAAGGTGAATTCTCGGCCGAGAACAGCCTCAAGCCAGTCGCTGACTACCTGAGCAAGGCCTTGGGCCGTGAAGTGCCGCTGGTCTCCGACTACCTGGGCGGCGTTGACGTCAAGGCCGGCGACATCGTGCTGTTCGAGAACGTGCGCTTCAACAAAGGCGAGAAAAAGAACGCTGACGAACTGGCGAAGCAATACGCCGCCCTGTGCGACGTGTTCGTGATGGACGCCTTCGGCACCGCTCACCGTGCCGAGGGTTCGACCCACGGCGTGGCCAAGTTCGCCAAAGTCGCTGCGGCTGGCCCGTTGCTGGCTGCCGAGCTGGACGCACTGGGCAAAGCCCTTGGCGCCCCGGCCCAGCCAATGGCGGCCATCGTTGCCGGCTCCAAGGTCTCGACCAAACTTGACGTGCTGAACAGCCTGAGCCAGATCTGCGACCAGTTGATCGTCGGTGGCGGTATCGCCAACACGTTCCTGGCCGCTGCCGGTCACCCGGTCGGCAAATCGCTGTACGAGCCAGACCTGCTGGACACCGCCCGCGCCATCGCCGCCAAAGTCAGCGTGCCGTTGCCAGTCGACGTGGTGGTTGCCAAGGAATTCGCTGAAAGCGCTACCGCGTCCGTCAAGCTGATCGCCGACGTAGCAGCAGACGACATGATCCTCGACATCGGTCCACAGACCGCAGCGCACTTCGCAGAACTGCTGAAGTCGTCGAAAACCATTCTGTGGAACGGCCCGGTCGGTGTATTCGAATTCGACCAGTTCGGTAACGGCACCAAAGTCCTGGCTCAGGCCATCGCAGACAGCTCGGCGTTCTCCATCGCGGGCGGCGGCGACACCCTGGCAGCCATCGATAAGTATGGCGTTGCCGAGCAGATCTCCTACATTTCTACCGGCGGCGGCGCGTTCCTCGAGTTCGTCGAAGGCAAAGTGCTGCCAGCCGTTGAAGTCCTGGAAAGCCGGGCAAAGGCCTAAGGGTCATCCATTGGCCAGGCAAAGGAGTGTTTACATGGTCAAGACGTTAGCGACATTGATCGCGGCGGGTGTTCTGGCCGGCTGCGGGAGTACCCCGAAAGCCGCGCCGGAACAGGATGCCGGCGCGCCGGACAAGGGCTGTTATCAGGCCGACTGGCAAGCGGAAACCAACCCGGTGCTCAACAAGCGTTCCGGGCCGGACGGCCTGGATAAATACGAGACACAGACCCCGGCCAAGGAACATGGTTGCCCTTGACCGGTCTGACTCACTGATACCCAGTGCAGTTGGCGTGTGCCGACTGCCGAGGAAAATGGATGAAAGGCTTGATAGCCGTGGGGTCGCTGGCACTACTTGCCGGTTGCGCCACTATGAACCCGTTCGCGTCGTCGCCCACGCCTGATGCGTGGACGACCTGGGTTTGCGACAGCCAGGCACAAGTGCTCTGGCACTACACTGACAACAGCCACAGCGCTGTTGACGTGCGCCTGGGTGGTGACGATCAGGTGCGCCGCTTGAAGCTGGAGCCGGCAGGCAGTGGTTCACTGTACAGCGATGACAAACTGGCGTTTCACGTCAAAGGTGAGGAAGGCCTGGTGTACTGGGTCGCCACCAACGATTTGATCGGCCGCGGTTGTAAAGCCAAGTAACACGATTGGTTTGATTCACAGAGATCCAATGTGGGAGCGAGCTTGCTCGCGATAGCGCTCTGACAGTCACCGTACTGTTGGCTGTAAGGCCCTCATCGCGAGCAAGCTCGCTCCCACAGGGATTCTGTGTAAGTGCATGAGATTTGGGCAACACCGAATTCGCAGGCCGGTCTTACCCCCGATCTGCATTAACTTGAATAGCAGTCGCCGCTACGGCAGGCTTGCACGATTAACGACCCTCAACCGGGAGAGACACACACCATGGCACTTATCAGCATGCGCCAGATGCTGGACCACGCAGCCGAGTTCGGCTACGGCGTTCCAGCCTTCAACGTCAACAACCTTGAGCAGATGCGCGCCATCATGGAAGCCGCTGACAAGACTGACTCCCCGGTGATCGTCCAGGCTTCGGCCGGCGCCCGTAAATACGCTGGCGCGCCATTCCTGCGTCACCTGATCCTGGCGGCGATCGAAGAGTTCCCGCACATCCCGGTGTGCATGCACCAGGACCACGGCACCAGCCCTGACGTCTGCCAGCGCTCGATCCAGCTGGGCTTCAGCTCGGTGATGATGGACGGCTCCCTCGGCGAAGACGGCAAGACCCCGACCGACTACGACTACAACGTCCGTGTAACCCAACAAACCGTAGCCATGGCTCACGCCTGCGGCGTATCGGTAGAAGGCGAGCTGGGCTGCCTGGGTTCGCTGGAAACCGGCATGGCCGGTGAAGAAGACGGTATCGGCGCAGAAGGCGTGCTCGATCACAGCCAAATGCTCACTGACCCGGAAGAAGCCGCTGACTTCGTCAAGCGCACCCAGGTCGACGCCCTGGCCATCGCCATCGGCACCAGCCACGGCGCCTACAAGTTCACCAAGCCACCTACCGGCGACGTGCTGGCCATCGACCGCATCAAAGAAATCCACAAACGCATCCCGAACACCCACCTGGTGATGCACGGTTCGTCTTCGGTACCGCAAGAGTGGCTGGCGATCATCAACCAGTACGGCGGCGACATCAAAGAAACCTACGGTGTGCCGGTTGAAGAAATCGTCGAAGGCATCAAGCACGGCGTGCGCAAGGTCAACATCGACACCGACCTGCGCCTGGCCTCCACCGGTGCGATGCGTCGCCTGATGGCCACCAACCCGAGCGAGTTCGACCCACGTAAATTCTTCGGCGCTACCGTTACTGCGATGCGTGATGTGTGCATCGCACGTTATGAGCAGTTTGGTACGGCGGGTAATGCTTCGAAGATCAAGCCGATCTCGTTGGAAGCGATGTTCCAGCGTTATTTGAAGGGTGAGTTGAACGCGAAGGTCAACTGAGACTTCTGCATTTCGCCAATATGAAAAACCCGCCGTGACAGGCGGGTTTTTTGCGGGCAGCGATTCTTGCGCGCAATAGAACTACCCAAAAGTCAGAGTAAATGGCGCTGCTGCCTGCTGAATGGCTCTGACCACATGAGGCTCCTGTTCCCGATACAAGGGATAGCGCTCAAGCACTGCTTCAACTGCGGCAAGCAATCGCTGAATGCGCTCCTGGGGGTGCTCGATCTCACAGGTGTGTGCAAACTCCAGTAGTCCTTGCCGCGAGGCAAACATTGACTTGTTGCCCGCCAGATCCAAAGCTAAAACATCTTCCGGAATATAGGCCGTGGTGTTGACAATGTCGTAAGCCGGCGCCAGGCGTGCATCGCGTTGCGTAGGTTCGGAATAGAGCAAACCGAAGTTTTTCAAATGAGCGTCGCCATTTCCGACAATGCAACTCAGGGCTACGCTATCGAAAAGTTGATCAAGAGAGTATCGCCAATGTTTAGCCGGGCAGAACACACGGATGGCCTTGGCGATTGCCGCATAACTTTTGCTGTACTTCTGGTTAGCCGATAGCCCCATCAACACCGCCATGTCTTCAAAACCAATCGGGTTGAGCTTGGCGTCACGGTCAAAACGACGCATGACGAACAGCTTGCCATTATCGGAAAGGTAAAACGGCGGAACTGTAATACCTGCCTCCTTTGCAATGGACATGCAAAGAAACTCGTTGATCGCTAATCCAGGAAATTCGTCTCGGCCACTTTTGATGATCAGGTCTGAGGTTTTCGATGTCACTCGTGGTAACGAGATATCTTGCTGTTCCGGAACCAGCAACTTGGGCTGAACACCTGAGATGCCCGCCCGCAGGATGTAACGATCAAGAAGGCCAGCGAAGATATCTTCCGTGCCGTCCCACGTCAGAATCTCTTCAAGTTTTTCTCCCGGAAATTGTTGCTTTTCCAGCAAGGCGTCAACCGTTTCAGAACGCACGTGAACTCTGCCAATGGGCGAAGTGCTGCCGGAAAGCGCCAGTAAAAGCATCGGATCGACATTCACAGTCTTGGCCAAGCGATTGCGCAGTTGCTCCAGTACGTAGCCTTCCGGCAGGTTCATCTGAAAAACAGGGTGCAGTTCGCGCCGGCGAAACTCGTCATGTCGTACTGGCATCGACAGGCTGATTGCCGTTTCGGGCATCGCATCTTCGTGATAACGGAAAGTGAAGCCCTCGGCATTGCTGAAAAGCCTGCCGCTAGGCCCCTCAGGCGTGCTGACTTTGAGAGAGGTCATGTTCATTCGAATAAATCCCCAAGCTCTTCAAGGGTCGGCATAGCGGCTGGAACGACAGCAAGCTCACAATCCAGAGCGCCCAGAACGCGCGCATAGGCGATCATGCCGACAGAGAGGGTGCCTTTCTCCACAGCAATGATTTTGTATCGTGTCAGTCCCGCGAGGTCGGCAAGCTGTGCTTGCGTCAGCCCACGGCTTATACGTTTTTCGCGTAGCTGGGCGCCAAGGCGACCGATCAACACAATATAGTCCATGTTCCGATACCGTAACATTTGTCGTGAAATGTATCGTATGCACAACATTATATCTATGGCGTCGGTGCCACAAGAGTGGCTGGCGATCATCAACCAGTACGGCGGCGACATCAAAGAAACCTACGGTGTACCGGTTGAAGAAATCGTCGAAGGCATCAAGCACGGCGTGCGCAAGGTCAACATCGACACCGACCTGCGCCTGGCCTCCACCGATGCGATGCGTCGCCTGATGGCCACCAATCCGAGCGAGTTTGATCCGCGTAAGTTCTTTGGTGCAACCGTGACAGCGATGCGTGATGTGTGTATCGCACGTTATGAGCAGTTTGGTACGGCGGGCAATGCTTCGAAGATCAAGCCGATCTCGTTGGAAGCGATGTTCCAGCGTTATTTGAAGGGTGAGTTGAACGCCAAGGTTAACTAAGACCTGAACGTTTAATTGCATTAATAAAAAACCCGCCGAGAGGCGGGTTTTTTATTGGGTGATCGCGATGGAATAAGCAGGCTTTTTCCGTTGTTTACGCTTACTGAATAAGTTTCCAGTTTTTGTAAAAGAATCGGCGCAAGGCAAACGCTACTCCTGCAAACGACGCGACGATACCGTTCAGGATAAAAGAGGCCCAGGACGGGCGCAGTATGTCGAGAAACAGGCAGTAGCGCTTGGCGTCGTTCTTGTTGAAGGAGGCGTGCAACAGGGTGTCGTCAAAGATGAACAATGGATCATCGTGCCAGTAGTGTTTTTGCTTCCTGACTTGAATGTATACACCGTCATGATGAGCGGCCGGCATGATGTTGTAGAGCACGCGGTACATCATGCGCAATGGCCCGAAGTGAAAGGACGTCGACTGGTTTTCATTGAAAACCGATACGCCGATGGTCTTTATATAAGGAAGTTTCTTCTGAAGTGCGGGGATGTTGAGCTCGGTATCGATCTTGCGGCCATACCATTGGAAGAACAACATGCCACGTTTTTTCTGGGCCATGCGCGAATCGAGGAATGCAATGATCTCTTCCTTGTGAGCCATCGCGGTTTCAATTACGTAGTTGATGTCTTGCTGATGGCTTTCGGGGAGATCGCGCAACTTGTAAACATAACGACTTGGCTTGGACAGCAGATCGAAAAAGGTATTCAGGGGCGCGAGCAACCATGTATTGCGGCCGCCACCGATAAAATACTTTTTGATGATGTCTTTGTCGAAGATGCCATTGCGCAGGAAGTCATAGATGCCGCAAACACAGAGCACAATAACAAACCAAAGGGTTGCCACTGGGAAACTATAAATAATGGCGGCAATACCGAGAATGGTGACTGCCGAGACTGCTTTCTTGCGGATGACTCGAGTGTTCATGGAACTCAGTTCCCCTGAGGCGGTGCGGGTATTTGGATGTGAAAAATACCTATAGGACAGACATTATATTCGCCATCATAAGGACTCATTCTGTAATAAATGTTTCTTGTTTGTAAAGATTTCTCAGATGTAAAGGGGCGGTTTTTTTTGGCATCAGTCAGAAAAGCACCGTGAGGCGGATTTTTTGAGTTGAAAGGGCGCCGATTCTTTCAGTCGGCCCCCTTTTTGTTCGTATAAGCCTGATTCTCAGCGATTCGCTGGCGCGTCAAATCCTCGCTGCGCGATCACCCCAAACACATCGGTAATGTCCTGAACCATCAAGCGCGCCACATTGGTGACGGTGTTGATGTCGCGCTCGGCGTAGTCGGGCAGGCTGGTGCAGGCCATGAGGGTCAGGTAACTGAGGACCGCGTGCAGGCGTTCGCTGACGCAGGCGTGGAGTTCGCGTAGCGGGGCGTGGCTGTCGATGAGCAGGACGGGGTAGTCGGTGGCGATTTGGGTGAAGGGGGTGAAGCGGCGGGGCGGGGTTTGCGTAGTCATGAGTAAGGCCTCGAGGATATTGAAAAATTGCTTTCCTCTTTTTGATTAGGGCTGCGAAACCCTGCCGCTGACCGAAGCCAGCTGACGGGATTGACTGTAAGCGGCGATTTTGGTGGTAGCAACCGGGGTGTAGGACGGTGCGGCGACCGTTGTGGCGAGGGAGCTTGCTCCCGCTCGGCGGCGCAGCCGTCGTAAACCGGGCGGTGCGGTGTGTCTGAGGAAATGAGGTGGCAGGGTTTGGGGCTGCTTCGCAACCCAGCGGGAGCAAGCTCCCTCGCCACAGTGGGAGCAATCCTACGGGATTTGCGGACGCTCAGATCGTTCCCATGCCCGTAGCAGCTGTCGAGCCTGCGAGGCTGCGTTCGGCTGCGGAGCAGTCGTAAAACCTGACACCGAGTTTTTCCAGGTAAACCGCATTTGCCGGATTACGACCGCTTTGCGGCCGAACGCAGCCTCGCAGGCTCGACAGCTGCTACGGGGATCGAGTCGTACTCAAGGGTGAGATCAAGTCGTCAGCTCTTGTTGTGATCAATATCCAGCTTGCTGAACGTCACTTTCCCGCCCTCGCTGGTGTACCCGGTGTTGTCCTGCACGTACACCCCGGCCTTGAAGTACAGCGGTTTATCGCGCCAGGTGGCGCTGATCTGGGTGTCCCATGAGTAGCCCGCGGCGCTGATGCCCAAGGCGCCGCCGGGGCTGAGGTGGATCAGGTAGGAGAAGCTCTGGTCCAGCTTCACGCCGGTGGCGATGGTGATCACCCGGCCTTCGCCATCGTCCGGGTGCATGCGCACCTTGGCCACGATGTTGCCGGTCGAGGAGCTGGTCTTGTACTGGTACTCGACTTTCACCAAGGGTTTTTGGCTGTTGTAGGCGTGGATCTGGCCGATGACGATCTTGCCCGAACTCGGCACCTGATTCACCGCGAGGGTCGCGTGCAGCAAGTTATCGGCTTCGGGGTAGAGCCAATTGCGCAAGGTGCCGTTGCTGTAGGTTTCGCGAAGCTCGGTGCGCGGGTAAATCGCGTTTTCCGTGCGAGAGCCGGTCACCGGTGCCCAGAAGAACAACGTGCCGGTGTCGGAGTGGAAGTATTGATCCTTGAAACCGTCCACCAGTTTGGCGGTATCAACGGTGTACGGTGGGCTGCCGACAGGAACACTGAGGTTCCAGGTTGCGAGATCGATCATCGTCAAAGCTTCCGCGAATGCTAGCTGCACGCGCGTACCAGAAGCTCTAGCACGCGCATTAGAGGGCAGTCTTTATAAGCGTAGAAGGTGTGCTTGTTAATGCCCGTCTGGCGGATAACTGGCGTCAATGCTCTGTCGAATGACCGGCTTTTCCGGTCTGGCTGACTCCGGCGCCGACCGTTAGTCGGAGTCTGGGGCTTTGACTCGGTGATGGCGCCATGACACCTACTGCTTTCGCAGATCCCGGTCTAGAGTGGAGTCGCAGTATTTGTCCGGTTTTTTCGACGGTACCCGCCTGACGTCACTACAAGAGAAGCAGCATGGAATGCGCGCAACCCAAGCCAGTTGAAGGCAGCTCAGTTCTACTCATCGTGGATGATTACCCTGAAAACCTGATCAGCATGCGTGCGTTGTTACAGCGCCAGGACTGGCAGGTGATGACCGCGGCTTCCGGCTTTGAAGCCTTGAGTCTGTTACTCGAACATGAAATCGACCTGGTGCTGCTCGATGTGCAGATGCCAGGGATGGACGGTTTTGAAGTGGCGCGTTTGATGCGCGGCAGCCAGCGTACCCGTCTGACCCCGATCATTTTCCTGACCGCCAACGAACAGTCCCAGGATGCGGTGATCAAGGGCTATGCCAGTGGCGCGGTGGATTACCTGTTCAAACCGTTTGACCCGCAAATCCTCAAACCCAAAGTCCAGGCCCTGCTCGAGCACCAGCGCAATCGTCGGGCCCTGCAGCGGTTGAGCCATGACCTGGAAGCCGCACGCGCTTTTAATGCCTCGGTGCTGGATAACGCTGCCGAAGGAATTCTGGTGGTGGGCGAGGACGGCCTGATCCGCTTCGCCAACCCGGCCATGTCCCGTCTGCTCAATGCGACAGTCACCGAATTGCAGGGCGCGGAGTTTGTGGACTTCCTGCAAAAACCGCACGTGCCGGTGTGGGCTGATTCTGACATTTATGCCGGTTATCAACGGGGTGAGACCTGGCGCGTGCACGATGCAATCCTGCGCACCGCGCCGGGTCAGCAAGTGCCGGTGGCGCTGTCCTGTGCGCCATTGCCGCCCGAACAACGAGCCATGGTGGTGACCGTGCTCGACATGTCGGTGGTGCGCCATCTGCATCAGCAGCTGGAGTTCCAGGCCGTGACGGATCCGCTGACCGGGCTGCTCAATCGCCGTGGTTTTTACCAGACTGCGGAAAACCTGCTGTTGCGCGGTGAGCGTTCCGACAGCGCGTGGGTCTTGTTGTACCTGGACCTCGATGGCTTCAAGCGGGTCAACGATTCCCTCGGTCACGATGCCGGTGACCGGGTGCTGCGTTGGGTGTCCGAGCAGTTGAAGGCCTGCCTGCGGCCATTCGATATTCTGGCGCGCATGGGCGGTGATGAGTTCACGGCGTTGCTCGATCTGGAGTTTCCCGAGCAAGCGGCGAAGATTGCCGAGAAACTCATCGAGCGAATCTCGATCTGTCAGCAGATTGAAGGGTTGGATGTGGTGCTCGGCGCGAGCATCGGCATTGCGACCTATCCCGATTGCGGTTCCAACCTTGACGGCTTGTTGCGCGCCTCAGACATCGCGATGTACGAGGCCAAGCGTGCCGGGCGTCAGCAATATCGTTTCTACGACCACGAAATGAACGGTCGCGCGCGCTCGCGGTTGATGCTCGAAGAAAGCGTGCGCACAGCCATCGAAAACCAGGATTTCAACCTGGTGTATCAACCCCAGGTGGCGATTGCCGATGGTCGCGTACGCGGGTTTGAAGCGTTGCTGCGCTGGCAGCATCCGAGTGTCGGCGATGTGCCTCCAGGGTTGTTTTTACCGCTGCTGGAAGAGGCGCGGCTGATCAGCCGTCTCGGCAGCTGGATATACCATCGCGGTGCCAAGCAGCGTAAAGCCTGGGAAACCCTGTTTGCCAAGGATCTGGTACTTGCTGTGAGTTTGAGCAGCACCCAGTTCGGCATGCAGAACCTGGTGACGGAGTTGCGTCAGGTGCTGGAGCGTCATGAGCTGCAGCCGTGTCAGCTGGAAGTTGAGATCACCGAAGATGCGTTGATACAAAATGTTGATGAGTCACGTAAACAGCTGCGTCTGTTGCGCCACCTCGGGGTGCGCGTGGCACTGGATGACTTTGGTTCGGGGTCGTGCTCGTTGGCGCATTTACGCGATCTGCAGTTGGACACGCTCAAGCTCGACCGGCACCTGATTGCCCGGATACCCGATTCGCCTCGGGATGCAGCGCTGGTGCGCAGTGTCATAGAGTTGTGCAGGGAATTCGGAATGCTGGTGATCGCCGAAGGCGTGGAGACCGTTGCACAGTATCGATGGCTTGAGGCCAACGGTTGCCAGTATGTGCAGGGGTTCCTGGTGGCCAGGCCGCTGATGGCCGAGGATGCCGGTGGCTTTGCGCAGCCGTTTGACTGGAGCGCGCTGACCGCCTGAATTCGCTACACTGGCGGTCTTTCGTCCCTCTGTTGTTGACCCATGACCGCGCTGAAGTACCTCCAGGCTTATCCCGCTGCCCTGCAAGATCAAGTGCGCCAGTTGATCGATCAGGATCGGCTGGGCGATTACCTGAGCCAGCGTTACCCGGATAAGCACGCGGTGCAGAGTGACAAGGCGCTGTACAGCTACGCACTGGAGTTGAAACAGGAATACCTGCGCAATGCGCCGGCCATCGACAAGGTGCTGTTCGACAACCGCCTCGACCTGACTCACCGCGCCCTTGGCTTGCACACGGCGATCTCGCGGGTGCAGGGTGGCAAGCTCAAGGCCAAGAAAGAAATTCGCATCGCCTCGTTATTCAAGGACGCCGCGCCGCAGTTTCTGAAAATGATCGTGGTGCATGAACTCGCGCACTTCAAAGAGTCCGATCACAACAAGGCGTTCTACAAGCTGTGCGAGCATATGCTGCCGGGCTATCACCAGCTGGAATTCGACTTGCGGGTGTACCTCACCTGGCGGGATATGCAATAGCCGATCTTTTAAACATGGAGCGGGTGAATGGACGTCAGCAAGACCAAGAGCAGCTTCTACCGCCGCCTGTACGTGGCGCACCTGATCGACAGCGGTCTGGCCAGCAATGTCCCGGCGCTCACCGAGGTCACCGGTATGCCACGGCGTACGGCCCAGGACACCATCGCTGCGTTGGCGGATCTGGATATTGTGTGTGAGTTCGAGCAGGAAGAGGGCGCGCGCAATCATGCCGGGCGTTATCGGATTATGAGCTGGGGGGCGATTGATCCGCGCTGGATCGAGCAGCATGTGCAGCAGATCAAAGCGGTGCTGGAATATCCCTGAGCTTTTGCGTTATTGCTGCTGACGCCATCGCGAGCAAGCTCGCTCCCACACTGATCTGCGACACGACGAAGATCCCTGTGGGAGCGAGCTTGCTCGCGATAGGGCCCTCAAGGACGACGCATCCCGATATGCGGAATGTCATCTTCCAGGTATTCCTCACCCACCATGACAAACCCATACCGCGCGTAATACCCCTGCAAATGTGCCTGGGCCGACAGATAGATCGGCACTTCAGGCCAGTATTTCTCAGCCTGTATCAAGGCCTGACTCAGCAACTCGTGACCCAGGCCCTTGCCACGGGCTTCTGGTGCGGTAATCACCCGCCCGATGACCACGTCACCGCCCTGTGAAATCGGGTCGAGCAAACGCAGGTAGGCCACCAGCCGCTCTCCGTCCCAGGCCATCAAATGGCAAGTGTCGCCTTCCAGATCCTGACCATCGATATCCTGATAAGCACATTTCTGCTCGACAACGAACACCTCTGCACGCAACTGCAAAATGGCATACAGCTGCTCTTTACCCAGATCGCTGTGGTGTTTGCAGACCCAATCAATTGTCATCTTCACACTCCTTGAACAACGTCGCTCCGATACTAAGCGTCCCGTTGCCGGATGTCTTGTGGCATAAAAAACTGTGACAAAGGCCAAAATGCCATCATTCATTTCTCGCGACGTTGTCTTCTTTGTGTAATCTGATTTTTAGCGGTTTGTTGTGGCTTCAATGAGCTACTGTTAGGGCCTGGGTTGTGGCCGCGATTCGGCACACCGGCCTTCGAGTTTTGGCTAAAAACACGCTGGGCTGCCCGCCCGCTAAGGATTTTTTAGCATGCCGCGATTGTATCGAGCTGTTGCTTTGATTGGATTGCTGTTGCTGAGCCAAATCGCCGCAGCAGAAAAACTGCGGCTGGTGGCCGATGCCTGGCCACCGTTTACCGATGCCACGCTGGTCAATGGCGGGGTGGCGACTGACATTGTCAGTACCGCGTTGGCGCGGGCCGGGTATGCCAGTGATTTCGAACAGGTACCTTGGGCCAGGGCTTTGCTGGGTGTAGGCGAAGGGCGTTACGACGTGCTGGTCAATGCCTGGTTCAATGAAGAGCGCACCCACATCGGGCAGTTTTCCAGCGAGTATCTGCTCAACCGGGTACGTTTCCTCAAGCGCAAAGACACGCCGATCGAATACAACAACTTGCAGCAACTGCACACCTATCCGGTTGCCGTGGTGCGCGGCTATGCCTATTCGCCCGAGTTTGACGGCGACGCGGCCTTGCAGAAAGTTCAGGTGCACAGCTTCCCCATGGCGGTACGCATGCTCGCCGCTGACCGGGTGAAGCTGACGCTGGAAGATGAATACGTCGCCCGTTATTACCTGGCGCGTGAATCACCCAAGGTGCGCAATGCCGTGGAGTTCCTGCCCAACCCTCTGAGCGAAAACAGCCTGCATATTCTGGTCAGCCTGAAGAACCCCGACCATGAGCAGATTGTTGCTGGTTTCGACCGCGAGATTGCAGCGATGAAGGAGGATGGCAGCTATGAGCGATTGCTCAGGCAGCATGGGATGTGAGAGTCCGGGTTGTGTGGTGTGGTGGATGACCCCATCGCGAGCAAGCTCGCTCCCACACTGATCTGCGACATGACGAAGATCCCCTGTGGGCGCGAGCTTGCTCGCGATGGGGACCTGACAAGCACTGAAAATCTCAATCCTCGCTCGTATCCTTGATCAAATGCGCCGCCAGCGTGCGCAACGGTCCCAGTTGCCGGCAGATCAACCCCAGTTGTGTTTGCACCAGCCGCTGACCTTCATCGATCTCGTCAGGCATTTGTTCGAGCCCGGCGGCCAGGGCTTCTTCGTCGTCGCTCTGAATCGCAATCGGTGATTTGCTCGCCAACCCTTGGGCGATTTCGTCAATGCTAGTCGCCAGACTGACACCAGCACCGCTGATCAGCTGCTCCCGAACGTCAGCGGGTAGCTGGATTTCGCGGTGGGCGCCGAGGCCCGAGAGGTAGCTGAGCAAGGTGTGGGAAAGCACCAGGAAACGGAAACCGACGTCAGCCTCCTTACGAAAATGCCCCGGCTCCATGAGCATGTTGGCCAAGGTGGTCGACAGCGCCGCATCGGCGTTGTGGGCATTGCGCCGAGCCAGTCGATAGGCCAGGTCATCCGTTTTACCGGCGGCGTATTGCTGCATGATCTGGCGCAGGTAAATGCTGTTGCAGGTCAGGGTGTTGGCCAGCACTTTGTTCAGACTGCGGCCCTGCCAGTCCGGCAGGAACAGCAGCACCGCGAGCCCCGCGATCAGACCGCCGAGCAAGGTGTCGAGCAGCCTTGGCAGGAACAGCCCGTAGCCGTCGCCGACCTGGTTGAAGCAGAACAGCACCATCAGGGTGATTGCCGCCGTCGCCAGCGTGTAGCGGGTGGTGCGGTTGATAAAGAACACCACGCCGGCGGCAATCGCGAAACTCGATTGCACCAACGGGTTGGGGAACAGATCGAACAGTGCCCAGGCCAGGGTCAGGCCGATCGCCGTGCCGAGGATCCGCTGACCGAGTTTGCGCCGGGTGGCGCCATAGTTCGGTTGGCAGACAAACAGCGTGGTGAGGATGATCCAATAGCCCTGCGATGGGTGGATCAAATGCACCATGCCATAGCCGACGGTCAGGGCCAGAGGCAAACGCAGGGCATGCCGGAACAGCAGCGAGGTCGGCGTCAGTTGCGTGCGCAGGCGCGTCCAGACGTCCTTGAGGTTGCGCGGCGAACGGTCGAGCAGGCTGCTGTCGGTGGCGTCGGCCAGACTGTCGGGGTTGCTTGCGTCGCTGAGCAAACGATCCAGGGTGCCGAGGTTGGCCGCCAGTGCGCGCAATGAACGCAGCAAACCGCGCCAGGCCGGGTTGCTCTGGATGCGCAGGTGTTCAAGGGAGGCGTGCAGGTCGCTCAGGGCTTCGGCAAAGCTGTCGTCGTAGACGAACGGCTGGCGCATCTGGATCGACTCGGCCAATGCCCGGCAGGCTTTGCCTTGCTGGCGCAGCAGGCGTTGGCAGCGGAACAGCACGTCGCTGTGGAAAAAGGCTTCGGCCAGGGCGTTGTATGGGTAGTGCGAAGAGCTGGCGCGTTCGTGGATGTCCTGGGCGAGGAAATACAGCTTCAGGTAGCGACTGACTTTCGAGCCTGGCCGACCGTTGCCGACCCGGTGCAGGATGATTTCCTTGGCGGCGTTGAGCGCCGCGACCACGCGACCATTTTGCTGCGCCAGTTCCAGTCGCCGGGCTTCGACGTCCATCTGGCGGATCGGCTCGAACAGCGACGATTTGAGCTTCAGGTAAAACCCCAGCTCGCGGAACAACCGCGCCAGGCTCTGTTGCACCGGCTGGTTGGAAAACAGCGCCTGCCACAGCACCGAGAGCAAGCCATACCAGGCAGCGCCGGCCACCAGCAACACCGGTTCATGCCAGAAATCAGTGACCGCGCCACCGCGCTGGTCCACACCAATCATGGTGTACACCGACAGGATCAACGTCGCCGAGGCAATCGCGCCATAGCGTTCACCCAAGGCTCCGAGCATGGTCAGGCCGAAACTGGCCAATGCCAGGGCGACTACGAAGATGTATGGGTAGGGGAATAGCAGTTCGACCGAGAACGCGGCAACGCTGAAGCACACCAGCGTCACGGCCAGCGCATTGAGACGGCCCTGCCAACTGTCGTCGGTTTCGGCCAGGGCGCTGGCGATAATCCCCAGGAACAGCGGGATCAGCAGGCCCATTTCATTTTGATACCAACACAGCGCCATGGTGCCGGTCAGGGCGATGAACACCCGCACGCTGTAGCTGAATTTATCCAGCGCCCAAAGGCGACGCAGAGTCTGACGAAACGAAGTCGATGGCATGAAGTGCGGAGGCCTTCCGGGGCAATGCAGCTAAATTGAGCCAGTAATGACGACGACGCAATGGCGCCGATCACATCTGACAGCAAAAACTGTTCCTAAGGATATCCACACATAACCAATGTGGGAGCGGGCTTGCTCGCGAAAGCGGTGTGTCAGGCAACTTGATGCCAACTGACACTCCCTCTTCGCGAGCAAGCCCGCTCCCACATTTGATTTGTGTACATCCTTTAGTTAGACGTACTGCGCTGCCGCGTAACCCGAGGCCCAGGCCCATTGGAAGTTGAAACCGCCCAGGTGCCCGGTGACGTCCAGCACTTCACCGATGAAGTACAGGCCAGGGCTTTTCAGTGATTCCATGGTTTTGGACGAGACTTCGTGGGTGTCGACGCCACCGAGCGTGACTTCGGCCGTGCGATAGCCTTCGGTACCGGCCGGGACCAGTGTCCAGCTCGCCAGTTTGGCGGCGATATCGGCCAGCTCGGCGTGGGTGTACTGCTTCATCGGCTTGGAGACGAACCAGTTGTCGGCCAACAGGTTGGCCATCTTCTTGGTGAAGATCTCGCCGAGCAGGGTTTTCAGCTCGCTGTTCGGGCGCTCGACTTGCTGCTGTTGCAGCCAGCTCGGTACATCGTGGTCGGGCATCAGATTGATTTCGACTGCGTCACCGGATTGCCAGAACGAGGAAATCTGCAAAATCGCCGGGCCGCTAAGGCCGCGGTGGGTGAACAGGATGTTCTCGCGAAAGCTCTGATCGTTGCAGCTCACCAGGCAATCCACCGACGTACCGGACAGCTCGGTGCACAGCTCTTTGAGCTGGTCGGTGATGGTGAACGGCACCAGGCCGGCGCGGGTGGGCAGCAACTGGTGGCCGAACTGCTTGGCCACTTGATAACCGAAACCGGTAGCGCCCAGGGTTGGAATCGACAGGCCGCCTGTGGCGATCACCAGCGATTCGCAGGTCAACTGGCCCAGCGTGGTTTCCAGCAGGTAGCCGTTTTCGATTTTTTCGATCTGCTGGATCGAGGTATCGAGGTGCAGGTTGACGCCGACCTGATCGCATTCGTCGAGGAGCATGCCGAGGATGTCGCTGGATTTGTTATCACAGAACAGCTGGCCGAGCTTTTTCTCGTGGTACGGCACGCCGTGCTTGGCCACCATCCCGATGAAATCCCACTGGGTATAGCGCGCCAGTGCGGATTTGCAGAAGTGCGCGTTTTGCGAGAGAAAATTGCTCGGCTCGGTGTACATGTTGGTGAAATTGCAGCGACCACCACCGGACATGAGGATTTTCTTGCCGGCCTTGTTTGCGTGGTCGAGCAACATCACCTTGCGCCCGCGCCCGGCGGCGGTCAGCGCACACATCAACCCAGCGGCGCCAGCGCCAATGATCACGACTTCGGTAGAGCGCAAAACGGTGTCCTCACACAAATTTTAAATTCACCGGTGGAGCAATGTGGGAGCGGGCTTGCTCGCGAAAGCGGTGTGTCAGGCAATTTGATGCCAACTGACACTCCCTCTTCGCGAGCAAGCCCGCTCCCACATTTGATCTCTGTCAGCCAGACGATCTTTTACAAAATCCGTACGCGCAGCGAGCGGCCTTTGATCTTGCCGTCGTTCAGGCGCTGCAAGGCTTGCTTGGCGATCCCGCGTTCCACGGCGACATAGGCCTGGTAGTCGAAGATCGCGATCTTGCCGACCTGGGCACCAGGAACACCGGCATCGCCGGTCAGTGCGCCGAGGATGTCGCCCGGGCGAACCTTGTCTTTACGGCCAGCGCCGATGCACAGCGTGCTCATGGCCGGCAACAGCGGGGCGCCGCCCTGGGAGGTCAGGCTGTCCAGTTGATCCCAGCTCAGCGGCGACTTCTGCAGTTGCTCGATGGCTTGGGCGCGATGGGCTTCGGACGGCGCGACCAGGCTGATGGCGATGCCTTTCTCACCGGCACGACCGGTACGGCCAACGCGGTGGATGTGGATTTCCGAGTCGCGGGCCAGTTCGACGTTGACCACCATGTCCAGCGCATCGATGTCCAGACCACGGGCGGCGACATCGGTGGCGACCAGTACTGAAGTACTGCGGTTGGCGAACATTGCCAGTACCTGGTCGCGATCACGCTGTTCCAGGTCACCGTGCAGGCCAACGGCGGAGATGCCTTTGGCTGTCAGGTGGTCAACGGTTTCCTGCACTTGCTGCTTGGTGAAGCAGAAAGCGACGGTGGATTGCGGGCGGTAATGGGCGAGGACCTTGACCACGGCGTCCATGCGTTCTTCCGGAGAAATCTCGAAGAAACGCTGTTCGATCTGCGTGTCGTCGTGGAACGCCTCGGCCTTCACTTGCTGCGGATTGCGCATGAACTTCGACGCCAGTTGCTTGATGCCCACCGGGTAAGTGGCAGAGAACAGCAGGGTCTGACGACGCTCAGGGCACTGGGCGATGATTTCTTCGATGGAGTCGTAGAATCCCATGTCGAGCATGCGATCGGCTTCGTCGAGGATCAGCGTGTTCAGGCCGTGGAGCACCAGCGAACCCTTGCGCAGGTGTTGCTGGATACGCCCCGGAGTGCCGACGATGATGTGCGCGCCGTGCTCCAGCGAGCCGATCTGCGGACCGAACGACACGCCACCACAGAGGGTCAGCACCTTGATGTTGTCTTCGGCGCGGGCCAGGCGACGGATTTCCTTGGCAACCTGGTCAGCCAGCTCACGCGTCGGGCAGATCACCAGTGCCTGGCAACCGAAGAAGCGCGGATTGATCGGGTTCAGCAGGCCGATACCGAAGGCAGCGGTTTTGCCGCTGCCGGTCTTGGCCTGGGCGATCAGGTCCATCCCCTTGAGGATCACCGGCAAGCTTTGCGCCTGGATCGGCGTCATCTGGGCATAACCGAGGGAGTCGAGGTTAGCCAGCATGGCGGCGGACAGCGGCAAAGTATTAAAAGCGGTGGCGATGGTGGTCACGGGACTGGCCTGCAAAACAAAATGTCGCGCAGTGTACCAGTCCCGCGCGCTCCACCTGCAAATTCTGGACGAATAGTCGTAGCCAATAGTCGTAGCAGCTGCCGAGGCACGAGGCTGCGTTGCGTGTCCGCAGGACCGCCCTCGGGGGGCTACTTCGTAGCCCAACGCAGCCTCGTGCCTCGGCAGCTGCTACAGGTTAGTGCTCGATATCGTGCTCGCGGCTGACCATCCGTCGGCCATCCTTTGGGGACAGCTGGGAAAAGATCGTCGCAGCCAGCATTGCCATGATCCCTACGGTCACAAAGGTCAGCTGGAACGCGCCCAGCACCGTGTCCACTCCATCATTGCCGACCTCCGCCGTGAAGCCGCCCAGCAGGGCGCCAGCGCAGGCGACGCCGAGACTCAGCGACAACTGCGCGACCACCGACAGCAGGCTGTTGCCACTGCTGGCGCTGGCGTCATCGAGGTCGATCAGGGTCACGGTGTTCATCGCCGTGAACTGCAACGAGTTGATCGCCCCGAGTATCGCCAGTTGCACCAGCAGCAACCAATAAGGCGTTTGTTCGCTGACCAGCCCCATGCTCGCCAGCATGATCCCCAGTGCCAGGGTGTTGCCGGTCAGTACGATGCGATAACCCAGACGCTCGATCAGGGGGCGCGCAATCGACTTGGCGAACATCGCCGCTGCCGCCAGCGGCAACATGCTCATCCCCGCCTGGGACGGCGAGTAGCCCAAAGCGACCTGTAGCAGCAACGGCACCAGAAACGGCAGGGCGCCGCTGCCGAGTCGGGCGAACAGGTTGCCGAGAATGCCCACGGCAAAGGTCCGGGTCTTGAACAGCGCCGGTGCGAACAACGGATTGTCGATGTGCCCGGCCCGCAGCCAATAAGCCGCCAGGCACGCCATGCCGCCGAACAGCAGCAACATCACCCGCAAGTGCGGCAGGTGCAGTTCGCCCAGGCCTTCCATGGCAATGGTGATCAGCACCATCGCCGCGCCGAACAGCAGGAAACCCAAGCCATCGAAGCGCGTGCGCTCAGAGCCGCGCAGGTCCGGGATGAATTTCCAGACCGCGTAGCAGCCGACCAGCCCGACCGGCAGGTTGATCAGGAAGATCCAGTGCCAGGTCAGGTATTGCACCATCCAGCCGCCCATGGTCGGGCCGATCAACGGCCCGAGCAGGCCGGGAATGGTAATGAAGCCCATGATCCGCACCAGCTCCGAACGCGGGTAAGCACGCAGCACCACCAGTCGCCCAACCGGCAACATCAACGCGCCGCCCAGCCCCTGAATCACCCGGGCGCCGACCAGCATGGTCAAGGTGCTGGAGAGTGCACAGAGCAAGGAGCCGAGGCTGAACAGGAGGATCGCGCCGAAGAAGATTTTCTTGGTGCCGAAGCGATCGGCAACCCAGCCCGATGCCGGGATCAGCAAGGCGACCGTGAGCATGTAGGCGATGACCACGCCCTGCATGCGCAGTGGGTCTTCTGCCAGGTCGAGGGCCATGGCGGGCAGGGCGGTGTTGAGGATGGTCCCGTCGAGGGACTGCATGAAAAACGCAATCGCCACCACCCAGGGGACCCAACGGGCGGTGATTGCATCAAGAGCCGGACGGTTGGGCATGGGACCTCGTGTGAGAGTGAAATCAGGTAGTCCGTGGTGGCTTCATCGCGAGCAAGCTCGCTCCCACAGGAACTGCGCGGTCCATGTGGGAGCGAGCTTGCTCGCGATGCTTTTTTACAGCGTCAACGTCAGGCGGCTGACCAGCGCTCCAGGCAATACCGCCGAGGCCGTGGCCCGCTGGCTGTAGGTGCTTGGCGACAGAATCAGTTCACGCTCACTCGTCAGCGCTTCCAGCTGCGAACCGAGCAGGCTGTAGGCGCTGTCATCGAAGCGCATGGTGCTGACCGGTGCCTGAATCTCGCCGTTCTCGACCCAGAAGGTCGCGAAGCGGGTCATGCCGGTCAGGCGTGCGGCCGGTTGATCCGAGTAGTTCAGGTACCACAGGTTACTGATGTACAGACCCGTGCCGAGCTGCTTGAGAATCTCGGCTTCCGGCAACGCACCGGCGGCCATGTTCAAAGCGCTTGGCGATTCACCGCCGCTGGCGCCGTTGGCCGTCAGGCCGTATTCGGCGGCGCTGCGCGAACCCACCAGCCGCTCGCCGGCCTTGCCCGCAACGATCAAGCCGAGATCGCTGCGCGGGTAGCCTTCGCCGGAAAACGCCGGACTCAGGGAACCACTGACTTTTTCATCCAGCGAGAGCAATGGGCTGAAGGTGCTATCACCCGCATAGAGCTTTTGCAGCGGGCTGCTTTTGCTGGCAATCGACTGCGCGGAGAAACCACCCCAGCAGAGCATGCCGACGATCTCTTCCAACGCGGCCGGCGCCAGATAGGCGCGGTACTGACCCGGCGCCAACGTACGCAGTGGCCGTCCCAAAAACTCCAATTGCTCGCGGGCCTGCTGGAAGCGTTTGGCGAAACCTTCGCTGTTCCAGTCGTGCCCGGCGTAGCTGGCTTTCACCGCTTGGCCGTTGGCGTGGAACAGACTGAAGTCGAAATTGAAGCTGTTGGCCTGATGCCAGCCAAAAGCACCGGACGAACTGGCGAACCCTCGGCTAATCGGCCCGGCGGCGTAGAAACCGACCAAGTCGAGACCTTCAGCGGCGCGGGCGATTTCGGCGACCACCCGTTCGGTATCCGGTAACGGGTGATCCTGCACGTTCTTGCTCTGCCAGCCCGTATGGTTGAGTAGCAGATACGGATCCTGCGGCAACAACGGCAGCGTTTCGCGCAGCTGTTGCAGACCTTCGGCCAGGCGCTGAAGGTCGACCTCGGGATCACCCGCGGGGGTGATGCTCAGGTCCGCATGCCGGCCGTCGTTGATCAGTTTGAAACCGACGCTGGCCTGCTGGACCTGGCCAGCCTGGCGCACCTTGGCGTGGTTGAAGCGTACGAAGGCCGACGATTCGGCAGCGTAGCTCAAGGTGAACTGCTCAGGCTCGCGCAGGGCACTGCGCAACCAGGCCACCAGTCCTTTGAATTGCTCGACCTGACTCAATGCCGTACTCATCAGGCGTCTCCTCCAAACACATCAATGTTGCTGAACACGCAGGCCGGCGAGGCATGGCCGACGCGGATCACCTGATTCGGTTCGCCCTTGCCGCAGTTCGGCGTGCCCAGCACCTTGAAGGTGCCGGCGTCGCCAACGGCGCTGAGGTTGCGCCAGAACTGTGCGGAGATACCCCGGTAGTTCGGGTTTTTCACCACGCCTTTGAGTTCACCGTTTTCAATCAACTGGCCCCACTCGCAGCCGAACTGGAATTTATTCCGCGCATCGTCAATTGACCATGAGCGGTTAGTCGACATCAGCACGCCGTGTTCGATACCGCTGATCAGCTGTTCGAGCGACTGATCGCCAGGCTCGATGTTGAGGTTGGCCATGCGGTCGATGGGCGGACGGTTCCAGCCGCAGGCGCGGCTGTTGGCAACGCCATCGAGGCCTGCACGGAACTGCGACAGCGCACCACCCAGCGGACGGATCAGCAAGCCTTCGCGGATCAGGAACTGTTTGCTCGCCGCCGTGCCGTCGTCGTCATGGCCGTAGCTGGCGAGCTGCTCGGGAATGTCCGGGTCGAAGGTCACGTTGAGCAGTTTGGAGCCGTATTGCAGGCTGCCGAAATCGCTGGTTTTGACGAAGCTGGTGCCGGCGTAGTTGCGCTCGTCGCCGAGGATGCGGTCCAGTTCCAGCGGGTGACCGATGGACTCGTGGATCTGCAGCATCATCTGGTCCGGCATCAGCAGCAGGTCGCGTTTGCCTTGCGGGGTGTTGGGGGCCAGCAGCAATTGCAGTGCCTGGTCGGCGACGTGCGGGCCGGCGCCGATCAGGCCGCAGCGGCTGATCACATCTGCGCCGCCTTGCTGGCCGAAGTTCTCGCGGCCCAGGCTGCGGGTCTGGCTGTCGTTACCGTCGTAGGCGGTGACATCCAGCCCAGGGTAGACGAAGCGTTGCGCCTGACGCAGTTCGGCGCCAGCGCTGTTGAGGTAAATCTGCTCGACATGGGTGATGCCAATGCTGACCTGCCAGTTCACCAGTCGCTCGTCCTTGGGCACGGCGGCGGATTCGGCGCCGAGCAGTTGGTAGCAATCGCTGAGGGACGGGAAGGGTTGTGCAAGATTCGGTGAAAGGTAATCGGCGCGATCGCTGGAAACCGGCTGCTGACGCAGGTCGAGCAGGGCATGGGCGGCAATCGAACGGGCCTGTCGTTCGGCGCGGTCGAGGGCGGCTTGCAGGCCTGATGGCGACAGGTCGTTGGTCGCGGCATAGGCCTCGACGCCATTGACCCGTGCAGTCAGCATCGCGCCTTCGTCACGACTCAGGCTTGGAGGCTCGGCAACGTTTTTGCGTACCGACAGGTACTGACCCGACTCGCGCACATAGCGCAGCGAAAAAAATTCAGCGCCCGTGCGCAAGGCAGCGAAACGCTGCTTGAGCTGGGGGTGGAAATCGAACATGCGGGGACCTCCTTGTGAGTGGCGGCGACCTCAAGGGCCTCATCGCGAGCAAGCTCGCTCCCACAAGGATTGCGCATAACCTGTGGGAGCGAGCCTGCTCGCGATGCTTTTGGCGGTTAAACCGGGCAACCCTTGGCGCGCAGGATGGCATCGAAACGATCCGGGTCCAGCGTTCCGGCTTCGATAGCCGCAAGCGTAGCCTTTTCCCGGGCCAGCAGGTCGTGGCACCGCACCAGCAGTTCCGGCAGTTCGCTGCGCGATGCAGCGACCACGCCGTCTCCGTCGCCAATCATCAAGTCACCCGGGGCAACCAGCATGCCGGCACAGGAAATCGGCACGTTGATTTCGCCGCCACCGTCGGTGCTCGGGCCACGGTGCACGCCGCCGATGGCGTAGGCCGGCAGTTCGCCGGTTTGCCACTCGTCGAGGTCACGCAGGGCGCCGTTGATCACCACGCCGACGATCCCGGCCTTGAGGGCCATGGCACGCATGATGCCGCCGAACACGGCGCGGGTCAGGTCGGCGCTGCCGTCGATCACCAGCACGTCACCCGGGCGGGCCATCTGCATGGCTTTGAGAATCATCAGGTTGTCGCCGGGACGCACGCGAACCGTCAGGGCACTGCCGAGCATCGGCGCATTGCCGTGGAAGGCCTTTAAACCCAGGCCACCGACGTTGCGACCCAGGCAGTCGCTGACGGCGGCGGCGGGGATCTTGCTGAATTCCTTCAGCCACTTCGGATCGAGGGGTTCTACGTTGGGATTGATCAGATAGCCGGTGGGCCATTTGCTCGAAGACACGACATCAAACATGAGTAAGCCTCGTGGCCAGCCAGGTGGCGGCTTGTCGATGGGGCGGGGGTGAAACGTTTGCGCGGTGACTAGAGTAGGCCTGCGCGGGGGGTGGGATCAAGGGTGAAGCGGTGTGGGAAGGATGTAAGGCGAGGAGAGGTGTGTCGTTTGGTAGAAAGCCATCGCGAGCAAGCTCGCTCCCACATTGGATTTGTGTCGAATCACTATTGAGTGTTCAACACAGATCAAGTGTGGGAGCGAGCTTGCTCGCGATGGCCGCGCTACGGTGTAACGGCTTACTGCGCCGTAGGGCCCACTTCACGCAACGGCTTGCCACGCACGGGGGCGTCGCCCGCGACGTAGTATTTGGCCTTGCTGCGAGGCAGTGGCTGACGACCGCGGATCTTGTCGGCGATTTTCTCGGCGATCATGATCGTTGGTGCGTTCAGGTTACCGGTGGTGATCAGCGGCATGATCGAGGCATCGACCACACGCAGGCCCTGCATCCCGTGGACGCGACCCTGGCCATCGACCACAGCCATTTCGTCGGTGCCCATTTTGCACGAGCAGGACGGGTGGAATGCGGTTTCGGCGTGTTCACGGATGAACTTGTCGAGTTGCTCGTCGGTTTGCACTTCGATGCCTGGGCTCAGCTCACGACCACGGAACGCGTCGAGTGCCGGCTGCTGCATGATTTCACGGGTCAGGCGGATGCCGTCACGGAATTCCTGCCAGTCTTGCTCGGTGGCCATGTAGTTGAACAGGATGCTCGGGTGCTGGCGCGGATCCTTGGATTTAACCTGGATGCGGCCACGACTAGGCGAACGCATGGAACCCATGTGTGCCTGGAAACCGTGCTCTTTCACACCGTTGCTGCCGTTGTAGTTAATCGCTACCGGCAGGAAGTGGTACTGAATGTTCGGCCATTCGAAGTCCGGACGCGTACGGATAAAACCGCCGGCCTCGAACTGGTTGCTCGCGCCGATGCCGGTGCCGTTGAACATCCACTCGGCACCAATGGCCGGCTGGTTGTACCAGAGCAGCGACGGGTACAGCGAAACCGGCTGGGTGCATGCGTATTGCAGGTACAGCTCCAAGTGGTCCTGCAGGTTCTCGCCGACGCCTGGCAGGTCGTGAACCACCGGAATGTCGAGGCTCTTGAGCAGCTTGGCCGGGCCGACGCCGGAGCGTTGCAGGATTTGCGGCGAAGCGATCGCGCCGCTGCACAGCAACACTTCTTTGCGTGCGCGGGCTTCAACGGGCTCTTCGGCGCTGCCCACCAGGTAACGGACACCGATCGCACGCTTGCCTTCGAACAGAATCTTGTCGGTCAAGGCGTGGGTGACGATGTTCAGGGTCGAACGCTTTTTGGCGATGTCCAGGTAGCCGCGTGCGGTGCTGGAGCGACGACCTTTAGGCGTCACGGTACGGTCCATCGGGCCGAAACCTTCCTGCTGGTAGCCGTTCAGGTCTTCGGTACGCGGGTAACCGGCTTGTACGCCTGCTTCAACCATCGCGTGGAACAGCGGGTTGTTACCGGCTTTAGGCGTGGTCACGCTGACCGGGCCTTCGCCACCGTGGTAGTCGTTCGGGCCGATGTCGCGGGTTTCCGCTTTGCGGAAATACGGCAGGCAGTCCAGGTAGGTCCAGTCTTCCAGACCAGGGTTTTTCGCCCAGCCGTCGTAGTCCATCGCGTTACCGCGGATGTAGCACATGCCGTTGATCAGCGAAGAACCGCCCAGGCCCTTGCCGCGACCGCATTCCATCCGGCGGCCGTCCATGTGTGGCTCCGGATCGGTCTCGTAGGCCCAGTTGTAGCGACGGCCTTGCAGCGGGAACGCCAGTGCCGCAGGCATTTGCGTGCGGAAGTCGAAACGGTAGTCCGGGCCGCCAGCTTCGAGCAGCAGGACGGTGACGCCTGCGTCTTCAGTCAGACGGGTCGCCAGGGTGTTACCGGCAGAGCCGGCCCCGATGATGATGTAGTCGTATTCGTGGGACATTGAATGCACCCTCTTTGAAGTTGGTCAGGTCAGGCCATGGCGAGTGCTGCGCACTCGATCGCGGCGGTGCGGCGATCCGACAAGCCACGCTCCCACATTGGAATGAGTACTCCTGTGGGAGCGGGCTTGCCCGCGAAGACGGCCTCGCGGGCAATACAAGACTCGGGGCTTAGAACACCGAGGCGTAATCGCCCAGCTCGACCTGTACCGATTTGATGCGGGTGAAGTTGTTCAGCGAGCTGATGCCGTTCTCACGGCCCACGCCCGACTGCTTGTAGCCGCCGACCGGCATCTTGGCGTCGGACTCGCCCCAGGCGTTGATCCAGCAGATACCGGCTTCCAGTTGATGAATCACGCGGTGAGCGCGGTTCAGGTCGCGGGTGACGACGCCGGCAGCCAGGCCGAACTCGGTGTCGTTGGCGCGGCGGATCACTTCTTCTTCGGTTTCGTAAGTGAGGATGCTCATCACCGGGCCAAAGATTTCTTCACGAACGATGGTCATCTCGTCGGTGCAGTCGGTGAACACGGTCGGTGCCACGAAGGCGCCTTTGGCGAATTCGCCCTGGGTCAGACGCTCGCCGCCGCACAGCAGGCGCGCGCCTTCTTCCTTACCTTTGGCGATGTAGCCGAGCACGCTTTCCATATGGGCGAAGCTGACCAGCGGGCCGAAGTTGGTGTTTTCGTCTTCCGGGTTGCCGACGCGGATGCGCGCAACGCGTTCCACGATCTTGGCTTCGAAAGCGGCTTTCAGGTGGCTCGGTACGAACACGCGAGTGCCGTTGGTGCAGACCTGGCCGGAGCTGTAGAAGTTGGCCATCATCGCGGTGTCGGCGGCGCGATCGAGGTCGGCGTCGTCAAAAATGATCAGCGGGGATTTGCCGCCCAGTTCCATGGTCACGTCTTTCAGGGACGAACCGGAAGCGCTGGCCATGACCTTCTTGCCGGTGTCGGTGCCGCCGGTGAAGGAGATTTTTTCGATGCGTGGGTGCTCGGTCAGCCAGGTGCCGACTTCACGGCCGCTACCGGTCAGAACGTTGAACACGCCCGCTGGCAGGCCCGCTTCGGTGTAGATCTCAGCCAGCTTCAGGGTGGTCAGGGACGTGACTTCGCTAGGCTTGAAGATCATCGCGTTACCGGCCGCCAGGGCTGGAGCGGATTTCCACAGGGCGATCTGGATCGGGTAGTTCCACGCGCCGATACCGGCCACGATGCCCAGTGGCTCGCGACGGGTGTAAACGAACGACGTGGTGCGCAGCGGGATTTGCTCGCCTTCGATGGCTGGCACCAGGCCTGCGTAGTATTCCAGTACGTCAGCGCCGGTAACGATATCGACGTAACGGGTTTCGGAGTACGCCTTGCCGGTGTCCAGGGTTTCCAGGGCGGCCAGTTCATCGTTGCGCTCGCGCAGGATCTCAACGGCACGGCGCAGGATGCGCGAACGCGCCATGGCGGTCATCGCTGCCCAGATTTTCTGGCCTTTTTCGGCGCTGACGACAGCGCGCTCAACGTCGGCGAAGGTTGCACGTTGCACTTTGGCGAGAACTTCACCGTTAGCCGGGTTGATGGCTTCGAAGGTGGCGTCGCCGCTGGCGTCGGAGTAACCGCCGTCGATGTAAAGTTTTTGCAGTTCGAAACGGGCCATAGTGTCCTCGCAAGTGCATTAGTTGTTGGCGTTAACCACTGGGCGTGCCGTAAAGCCTGGGCGACGCTGATCAGTAGCCGTTCAGGGACTGAGCGGTTATGTGTGCTCTAGCGCTCCTGCTTAGCCAGTTGGATATCCATATATTCGTAAGCGATTCGTTGCGCCTGCTCGGTGTCGAAAGCATCCCCCGACAGCGCGCCGCGCAACCACAAACCATCAATCAGGGCCGCCAGTCCGCGTGCTGCGCTGCGTGCCTGATCAAGCGGCAGCACCCGGCGGAACTCGCAGCACAGGTTGGAATACAGGCGGTGATCGTTGATCCGCTGCAACCTGTGTAAAGACGGTTGGTGCATGCTGGTTGCCCAGAAGGCCAACCAGGTTTTCATTGCCGGGCCATTGACCTGGCTGGCGTCGAAGTTGCCTTCGATAATCACCTGAAGATGAGCCCGCGGGCTGCTATCTCCCAGCGCCAGGCGGCGCGCGGTGACGTTCTCGCTGAGGACGCTCATCAGATACCGCATCGTGGCGGCGATCAGGCCATTCTTGTCCTGAAAATAGTGACTGATGATGCCATTCGAGACACCGGCCAAACGGGCGATCAGCGCAATGCTGGCGTCCCCCATCCCGACCTGATCGACGGCCTGCAATGTGGCTTCGATCAACTGCTGGCGGCGGATGGGTTGCATACCGACCTTGGGCATCTTGCACATCTCCTTAGGCCTCCCGGTGGACGAAAAACGGCTACCGGATTGAGAGCCAGTCTATTTTGTTTTGATTGAACGTTCAATCAACAAAGAATAAGATCTGCGACAAATCGTCGCTGCCTACGGGTTTTTCCTACGTGTGGTTGGCGGAAAAACGACATCTGAAAATGCTCGAAACCCACACGGGGCATGCTGCGAACCGATTTCAATGGACGTGTTGAATGGGCAAGACGCTCAGGGTCATGTGCGGTGTCATGTACGCGCACGCGATCTTTGAGGTCGGTTTTCAACACTGCTACTGCGGTTTCGGGCTTTTTTCGGGGTGTCTTTATATCACCCGCTGGTCGGCTGCCAACTAATCGATTGGTCGGGTACTGCTTTGCCTTGTGTCTTTCTCTCGCACTGCCTGGAGCATCTGTGCAATGAGTTCTGCCTCTCTTATAAAGACCCCACCCGATAAGGTGACGGTCAACGGTTGGGTGTTCTACACCTCGACCGCATTGATCCTGCTGCTGACCGCCATCCTCATCGCCGCGCCGCAAGAAGCCGGGAGAATGCTGGGGATTGCTCAGGCCTGGTTGTCGCGCAGCTTCGGCTGGTACTACATGGTGGTGATCGCCGCCTATCTGGTATTCGTTGTCGGTCTGGCGTTCTCGTCCTACGGCAAGCTCAAACTGGGCAGCAAGGACGACACCCCGGACTTCAGCTATGGCGCCTGGGCCGGGATGCTGTTCTCGTCCGGTATCGGCATCTCGCTGCTGTACTTCGGTGCATCCGAACCGTTGGATCACTACTTCAATCCGCCGGAAGGCGTGGCGGGCAGCAACCTGGCAGCGCGTCAGGCGGTGCAACTGACGTTCCTGCATTGGGGCCTGCATGGCTGGGCGATCTACGCCTTGGTCGGCTTGGCCGTGGCGTACTTTGCATACCGTCATAACCAGCCGCTGGCGTTGCGTTCGGCGCTGTATCCGCTGGTGGGCGAGCGCTGGGTCAAAGGCGCGGCCGGTCATGCGGTGGACGGCTTTGGCATGTTCGTAACCCTGCTGGGTCTGGTGACCAACCTGGGGATTGGTTCGCTGCAAGTGTCGTCGGGTCTTGAGAACCTGTTCGGCATGGAGCACAGCAACACCAACCTGCTGATCGTGATCATCGTGATGAGCACCGTGGCGACCATCGCTGCCGTGTCGGGCGTGGAAAACGGCATCCGCCGTCTGTCCAACCTGAACATCGTGCTGTTCAGCGGCCTGCTGATTTTCGTCCTGCTGTTCGGCCCGACCCTGCACCTGCTCAACGGCTTCGTGCAGAACATCGGCGACTACCTGAATGGCGTGGTGCTGAAAACTTTCGACCTGTATGTGTACGAAGCCGACAACGCCAAATCCGAGCGCTGGTTGGGCCTGTGGACCCTGTTCTACTGGGCCTGGTGGATTTCCTGGGCGCCATTCGTAGGCATGTTCATCGCGCGTATTTCTCGCGGTCGTACCGTGCGTGAACTGGTGGCCGGCGTACTGCTGATTCCGCTGGGCTTCACCTTGGCCTGGTTGTCGATCTTCGGTAACTCGGCGCTGGATCTGGTGATGAACCACGGGGCGGTGGAACTCGGGAAGACGGCGCTGGAACAGCCGTCCATGGCGATCTATCAACTGCTTGAGCACTACCCGGCGTCGAAGATCGTGATCGGCGTGTCGATTTTTGTCGGTTTCGTGTTGTTCCTGACCCCGGCCGACTCTGGCGCGGTGATGATGGCGAACCTGTCCTGCAAGGGCGGCAACGTCGACGAAGATGCCCCGCACTGGCTGCGGATCTTCTGGTCGGTAGTGATCACGCTGGTGACCATCGGCCTGCTGTTCGCCGGTAACTTCGAAGCCATGCAAACCATGGTCGTGTTGGCCGGTCTGCCGTTCTCGGTGGTGCTGGTGTTCTTCATGTTCGGCTTGCACAAGGCCATGCGCCAGGACGTGCAGATCGAGCAGGAACAAGCCGAACTGGCGGCGCGTGGTCGTCGTGGTTTCAGCGAGCGTTTGACCCAGCTGGACCTGCAGCCGAGCCAGTCGATCGTTCAGCGCTTCATGGACAAGCATGTCAGCCCGGCGTTGGAAGATGCGGCGGCGCAACTGCGCACTCAGGGTCTGGATGTTCAAACGCTGCTGGGTAAAGCCAAGCGTTGCATGGGCGTGCGGATCGAGATGGAAGAGGGCAACCCGTTTGTCTACGAAGTGAGCCTGGACGGCTATCTGGCTGCGCCGAGCGAGTCGCCGAACCCGGATGAAGCGCGCACGCGTTACTACCGCGCCGAGGTATACCTGCACAACGGCAGCCAGGAGTACGACTTGATGGGCTTCACTCAGGATCAGATCACCCGTGATGTGCTCGATCAGTTTGAAAGCCATCGGCAGCTCCTGGGCCGTGTCTATAGCTAAGACTTGATAGGTCGCGGTGTTTCTCTCTGAAGCACCGCGTCGTGTTCTTCGCGAGCAAGCCCGCTCCCACATTCGACCGCATGTTTCTGATAGAACTCGGTCACCTGTGGGAGCGGGCTTGCTCGCGAAGGGGGCATCAGCGTCGAAGCCCCTTTACCCGCTATCCCGATAAACAAAAACGCCGCGATCCTCTCGCGGCGTTTTTGTGTCTGCTGTCTTACCCCAGGTTCTTGCCGAGCAGCGCGTGGTACAGCTCGCTGTCGCCGAGAATCCCCACCACTCGATTGTTGTCGTGCAGCACCAGCTTGTTGCCGGTCTGATAACGAATCTGCAGCGCGTCGCGCATGCCGATGTTCGAATCCACCAGCGTTGGGCGACGGCCCAGGCCTTCCACTGCTTGCCCCGGTACCCAGTTCTGCAGGTCCAGGCTTGAACCGTTCTGGCGTGCACCTTTGATGGTGTTGCCTTCGGCCAGGTCCAGCCACGAGTCGCCGCCCGGATCCAGGCATACCGAACCGTTGATGCGTTTGCAGTTGTCCAGCGTGCGCATCAGGCTGCGACCGCACAGTACGTTCAGCGGGTTGGTGTGCGCGACGAAGGTCCGCACGTAGTCATCGGCCGGGTTGAGGACGATTTCTTCCGGCTTGCTGTACTGGATGATCCGGCCGTCTTTCATGATTGCGATACGGCTGCCGAGTTTCAGTGCTTCATCGAGGTCGTGACTCACGAAGACGATGGTCTTGTGCAGCTTGCGTTGCAGTTCCAGCAGTTCGTCTTGCAGGCCCTGGCGAATCAGCGGGTCAAGTGCCGAGAAGGGTTCGTCCATCAGCAGGATGTCGGCGTCCATCGCCAGCGCACGGGCCAGGCCCACACGTTGCTGCATACCGCCGGAGAGTTCGTCGGGCTTCTTGTTGCGCCATTGGGCCAGGCCCACCAGTTCGAGCTTGTCGTCGACCAGCTGGCGACGTTCCTTCTCTGGACGGCCCTGCATTTCAAGGCCGAAGCTGATGTTCTCGCGCACCGTCAGCCAAGGCATCAGGGCGAACTTCTGGAACACCATGGCGATGCGCTTGGTGCGCATCATTTTCAGCTCTGCGGGGGTGCAGGACGCGATGTCGATCTGGCGGCCTTCATGCTCGACGAACAACTTGCCACGGCTGACCGTGTTCAAACCGTTGATGCAGCGCAACAGGCTGGACTTGCCGGAGCCGGAAAGGCCCATCAGCACGCAGATTTCGCCTTTCTCGATGTCCAGGCTGGCTTTTTCAACGCCAACGATTTGCCCGGTTTTCTTCAGGATCTGGTCGCGGGTCATGCCCTGATCCAGCAGCTTGAGCGCCTCGCGTGGATCTTTGGAGAAGATAACGTCGACGTTATCGAAGCGGATTATGCTCATGCGTCACCCCCTACTTTAGCTTCGGGTTGTTTGCAGATACGGTCGAGCATGATCGCCAGCAGTACGATCGCCAACCCGGCTTCGAAGCCCAGGGCGATATCAGCAGTGTTCAGTGCGTTGACCACGGGTTTGCCCAGGCCGTCGGCGCCCACCAGTGCCGCGATCACCACCATCGACAACGACAGCATGATGCACTGGGTGATACCGGCTGCGATGCTTGGCATGGCGTGGGGCAGTTCAATACGCGAGAGCAGCTGACGGCGCGAGCAGCCAAAGGCCTTGCCGGCGTCCATCAGTTCTTGCGGCACATCGCGGATACCCAGGTAGGTCAGGCGGATAGGCGCGGCAATCGCGAACACTACCGTTGAAATCAGACCCGGGACCACACCCAGACCGAACAGGGTCAGGGTAGGAATGAGGTACACGAACGTCGGTACGGTCTGCATCAGATCGAGCACCGGACGCATCAGCGTGTAGAACATCGGTTTGTGCGCGGCGACGATGCCCAACGGCACGCCGATGATCACGCAGACAAAGGTGGCGAACAGCACCTGAGCGAGGGTTTCCATGGTTTCCTGCCAGTAACCCAGATTGAGGATCAGCAGGAAGGAGGCGATGACGAAAGCGGTCAGGCCCCATTTGCGTTGGATGAAGTGAGCCAGCAATGCGATCAATCCGATCAGTGCCAGCGGGTTGAACCAGGTCAGCGCAAACGTCACGCCGTGGATCATCGTTTCCAGTGTCGTGGCGATCGCATCGAATGTGCTGGCGCCGTGTTGCGTCAACCATTCAACGAAGGCAGCGATGTACTGGCCTAAAGGGATTTTCTGATCAATCAGCATGGTAGTGAACGTCCGCATGCGAGGAAAAAAACAGCCCGGGCGAGCGAACTCGCCCGGCGTCAACGATTACTTTGCAAGCTTGGCTTTCACGGCTTCCAGGCCAGGTTTACCGTCAATGGTGGTCACGCCAGCGAGCCAGGTATCGAGTACCTGTGGGTTCTTTTTCAGCCAGGCCTTGGCGGCTGCTTCAGGTTTCATCTTGTCGTCCAGGATGTTGCCCATCAGCGAGCTTTCCATGTCTACGGTGAACTCCAGATTTTTCAGCAACTGGCCAACGTTGCTGCATTCCTGGGTGTAGCCCTTGCGGGTGTTGGTCAGGACTGTCGCCGCACCGAAATCCGGGCCGAAATAATCATCGCCACCGGTGAGGTACTGGATCTTGAAGCGCTTGTTCATCGGGTGCGGTGCCCAGCCCAGGAACACCACGGCGGTATCGCGCTTCTGAGCGCGATCGACTTGCGAGAGCATGCCGGCTTCACTGGACTCGACCACTTTGAAACCAGCGTCTTTGAGGCCGAAGGCGTTCTTGTCGATCATACTCTGGATCAGGCGGTTGCCATCGTTACCAGGCTCGATGCCATAGATTTTGCCGTCGAGTTCTTTCTTGAATTTGGTTATATCGGCGAAGTCATGCAGGCCTTTGTCGTAAAGCGCTTGCGGCACCGCCAGGGTGTACTTGGCGCCTTTGAGGTTGGTGCGCACGGTTTCCACGGTGCCGGCATCACGGTAGGCCTTGATGTCGTTTTCCATGGTCGGCATCCAGTTGCCGAGGAAGACGTCCATGTTCTTGCCGTCGGCCAGGGACTTGTAGGTCACCGGAACGGAAATCATGGTGGTCTTGGTCTTGTAGCCCAGCGCGTCGAGCACGACGCTGGTGGTCGCGGTTGTGGCGGTGATGTCGGTCCAACCGACATCGGAGAAGTTTACGGTGCTGCACTGCGCCGGTTCTGCGGCATGAGCCAGAACTGGCAGACTCAGCATCGCGGCCAACAACAACGACGGGGAACCTATTTTCATGGGTGGACTCCTGAGTGTTTTTTTTTGGGCGGTGTTCTGACCGCACTTATGAGTGTTGCGGTTGGTCGGCGTTATGAAGACTGCTCTACCACAGCGCCGTGCAATCGAGTCGAGACTGATCATGGACCAGTGAAATTCTGACGCCTACAGGGTGCGTCGTATCCAGTACAGGGATGGTCGCTTCCAGTGTCGGTGAGGTCGTTTACAGCTTTTTTCAGCGCTTTTTAGTCCTCTGAACTGTAAAAAAACGGCCAAAACGTGCCGTCTGCGGCCAGCGGCGTTGGTGGGCATGGGTACGTCGGTGTGAGACGTCGAACGACATCGCAAAAGCCCGATGATGCGGTTATCTCGGCGGATCGCAGCTTGAGCGTAGCAGCTCCGTCACCGGGTGCTTTGACACCTGGAATCTGCTCATCGAGGAGTCTCGCAAGTCATGGCTATCAGTGTTTTCGACCTGTTCAAAATCGGTATTGGCCCCTCTAGCTCGCACACTGTGGGGCCTATGCGCGCTGCGGCGTTATTCGTCGAGTCGCTGCGCGAGAAGGGGCTGCTGGAGCAGGTGCACCGGATCGAGGTCCAGCTGTTCGGTTCGTTGTCGGCTACCGGTATCGGTCACGGCAGCGACAATGCGGTGATCATGGGCTTGATGGGCGAATGGCCGGACGCGATTGATCCGTCGCAAATCGGCATTCGCATCGACACCCTGCGTGAAACCCACACCTTGTTGCTCGACGGTCGTTTGCCGGTGCCCTTCATCTGGGCGCGGGACATGCGCCTGATCGATGAGAACCTGCCATTCCATCCCAATGCGATGACCTTGGTGGCTGAAGGCGAAAACGGTGAGTTGCACCGCGACACCTACTATTCAGTCGGCGGTGGATTTGTCGTTGATGAGGCGCAGGCTTCTAGCGGCGTGGTCGATCTGGACAGCACCGTGTTGCCTTACGATTTTTCCAGCGCGGCGGAGCTGCTTGCCCTGTGCAAGAAACACAACTTGCGCGTCGCCGAGTTGATGATGGCGAACGAAAAGGTCTGGCGTTCGGAAGAGGAAATCCGCAGCGGCCTGATGAAACTCTGGCGCGCCATGCAGGACTGCGTCGAGCAGGGCCTCAAGCACGAAGGCATCCTGCCGGGCGGTCTGAACGTACGCCGCCGTGCCGCTAAATTGCATCGCAGCCTGCAAGAGCTGAACAAGCCCAACGTGATCGGCTCGACCTTGAGCGCCATGGAGTGGGTCAACCTGTTCGCTCTCGCGGTCAACGAAGAAAATGCGGCGGGTGGGCGGATGGTCACGGCACCAACCAACGGTGCAGCGGGAATCATCCCGGCAGTGTTGCACTACTTCATGAAGTTCAGCGAGGCGGTGACGGACGCTAATGTCGTCGACTATTTCCTCGGTGCGGCGGCGGTCGGGATCCTGTGTAAAAAGAACGCCTCGATTTCCGGCGCTGAAGTCGGCTGCCAGGGCGAAGTCGGTTCAGCTTGCGCGATGGCAGCGGCCGGGTTGGCGGAGATTCTTGGGGCGACGCCGGAGCAGCTCTGCAACGCGGCGGAAATCGGTCTGGAGCATAACCTCGGCCTGACGTGTGACCCGGTCGGCGGGCTGGTGCAAGTGCCGTGCATCGAGCGCAACGCGATTGCCGCGGTGAAGGCTATCAATGCTGCGCAAATGGCCTTGCGCGGTGACGGTCAGCACTTCATCTCGCTGGATCGGGTGATCCGCACCATGCGCGATACCGGCGCCGACATGCACGATAAATACAAAGAGACATCGCGCGGCGGGTTGGCGGTCAGCGCGGTTGAGTGCTGAGACCGCGTAGACCCCATCGCGAGCAAGCTCGCTCCCACAGGATCGTAGATACACTGAAGATCCAATGTGGGAGCGAGCTTGCTCGCGATAGCGTCAGACCAGTCAAATCTGCGCGCTAAGTGAACACCGGATCGAAAACGCGCCACCTTTTAGCGCGTCGCAATCAGGCAACAAATACCCCTAACGGTCGGACGTCATCCGGGCTCTGACCTCTCGTCACCTGTGCTTGGGGTGACACTCTTTCCCGGCACTTTTGATGCGCTTCCCAAAAGTGCTACCGATTTGCTCACACCCCGCGGGGTAGGGCATCTGCCAGCCTGATAACCCTTACGCGTCGACTGAGCTCTATAGACACATATAGACACATCGCGACGTCGTTTTCAGGAGTTATTGAATGCGCATTCAATTTTAGGCATGGCAATTGCTCTGTCATAACAAAGCCCCGTCTCACGCAAGAGAACGATGGCCATAACAAGAGCCTCCGCCTGAGGCCATCACCCGCTTTGTGTGAGGAGATACCGCGATGACGTCGTTCAACTCAGGGGCCCAACCCCAGAACCGTGCGCCTCAATCCATCGGCTTTTTGCTGCTGGACAATTTCACGCTGATTTCTCTGGCCTCTGCAGTAGAACCCCTGCGCATGGCCAACCAATTGTCCGGTCGCGAGCTGTATCGCTGGAGCACCCTCACCGTTGACGGCGGCCAGGTCTGGGCCAGTGACGGTCTGCAAATCACTCCCGACGCTTCCATGCACAAAGCCCCAGCCCTGGACACCGTGATTGTCTGTGGTGGTATCGGCATTCAACGCACCGTGACCCGTGAACACGTGTCGTGGCTGCAAAGCCAGGCCCGTCAGTCCAAACGCCTGGGTGCGGTGTGCACCGGTAGCTGGGCCCTGGCGTGTGCCGGTCTGCTGGACGGTTTCGATTGCAGCGTGCACTGGGAATGTCTGGCGTCGATGCAGGAAGCTTTCCCGCGGGTGGCCATGAGCACGCGTCTGTTCACCCTCGACCGTAACCGGTTCACCAGCTCCGGCGGCACCGCGCCACTGGACATGATGTTGCACCTGATCAGCCGCGACCACGGTCGCGAACTGTCGGCAGCGATCTCGGAAATGTTCGTCTACGAGCGCATCCGCAACGAACAGGATCACCAGCGCGTGCCGCTCAAGCACATGCTCGGCACCAATCAGCCGAAGTTGCAGGAAATTGTCGCGCTGATGGAAGCCAACCTTGAAGAGCCGATCGACCTCGATGAACTGGCGGTGTACGTCGCTGTATCACGTCGTCAGCTGGAGCGGCTGTTCCAGAAATACCTGCACTGCTCGCCGTCGCGTTACTACCTCAAGCTGCGGCTGATTCGCGCCCGGCAATTGCTCAAGCAAACGCCGATGTCGATCATCGAAGTGGCCTCGGTCTGCGGCTTCGTGTCGACCCCGCACTTCTCCAAGTGCTACCGCGAATACTTCGGCATTCCACCGCGTGACGAACGCGTCGGTTCCAACACCACCCAACAGGTGGCAATGATGCCGATCCCGCAGGCACTGGTGCTGGCACCGTTGTCCGGACCGATGTCGGCGCTGAGTCAGGCGCGTAACGAATCGACTTTCGCTAGCGTAAGGCTCTAAACCGCAGCGCCTTCATCGCGAGCAAGCTCGCTCCCACATTGGTTTTGTGTCGTTCACAGAACCAGTGTGGGAGCGAGCTTGCTCGCGATGGGGTTTATCAGGCGGTGCGGCTTTGCTGGTACTGCGCCAATGCCGGCAGCAGTTGCTTGTCTATCGCCTGGCGCACAGCGGGCAGAATCGTCGCGCTGCTGGTGTACATCTGCTTGACCATGGTTCTCAGGGTCGAGGCCCGCACATCATTCAAACCGCGTACTGCGCACTCACAGGCCTGCTCCGCAGTAGCGCCAATCGGAACTTCAAATCCAAGCGCCTTGAGCTGGCCCAACAGGTCTTCCTGGTCAATCAAATCAGCGTGCATCATGACGCAATCCTTCTTCAGGGAACGGTGTCGTGGTTCGATTCTGGTAGGGGTGATGGGGCGGGGCAAGGACGATTTGTCGCAATGGCCGCTATACCTATGAACAGGTCGTTTTCGACTAACTTGCGTGAGTGGGGAGTAGGCACACTGGATTCAGCTGGCTTCACGAAGGTTTGGTCACCCTCGCGCAACAGCTCCTCAACAGTAACTTCTGCCTCGATCCTGTCACGGCTTGATCGGGGTTTTTTTTGTCTGTGAATCAGGTTGTTATGGGGGGCCGGTCTACCGCCATCGCGAGCAAGCTCGCTCCCACACTTGATCTCCAGTGGACACATTATTTGCGTACAACGCAGAACCAATGTGGGAGCGAGCTTGCTCGCGATGAACGATGACGCGGTCTAGCGTTGCAACACCAAAATGCGCGACAACAATTCATCGCGATCGATGTAGCAACCCTGGAAATGCCGCGCACCACTGGCGGGGTCGAAAGCGTTACGCGCGTGCAGGGTTCGGCGGTTGTCGAAGCACCACATTTCACCAGGATTGAGCCGGGTGATAAGCCGAAAACGCGCTTCGCGGGTCATGGCGATAAACCGTCGATAGGCCCGGTACAACCTGGGCATCTGCTCGACCGATGCATCGAACGGCCCCCGCAGGAAATTCGCCATGCGGATTTCCGACACGTGCCCCAGCGTATCGAGGGCGATGATCGGTGCCAGACAGCGGTAGTCGCTGTGGCGGTCCTTGTTGCGAAACTCTACGGGGATTTCGCACAGCGCCCGGAAGGCCTCGGGGTCTTCCTGACGCAAGGCGTCGGCAATGGCAAAACCGTCGACAAAAATACTCTCGCCACCGTCCGCGTCGTTGACCAGGCAATGCAAAAATTGCAGCCCCGGTTGCAACTCGCGCGTCGGCAGGTCGCTGTGCAGCGGCAGGTTGAATGCGGTGTAAGCGTTGCTGTCGGCGTCGGCCTTGGATTGCACGTTGAACAGCACACCGAAATTGCTCTCGCGGATAAACGAAATCCGCTTGGCGATGTGCGTCAGCGAGCCGGGTTCGGTGGGGACGCCGCGCACCTGGGTCAGGCCGATATCGCGCAGTGCCAGAAGCCATTGCAGCAGGGCCTTGGGATCATCCATTACCGCCTGATAGTCGAACACCGGCAGCTTCAGTTGGCTGTTCCACAGCTGGCTTTTCGGTTTGCCGGCGCTGCGCTTGGCCCGGGATTCATCGTCATAGGCGTGAGCACGCAACCAGCCGGGATCGAAGCGGCTGGTATGGCCGTCCAGCCAGTCGATAGACAGACAGCCCTCGGCATCCACTTGGGTCACGGCAGGGCGCAGATCTTCAGCGACATCGACGATTTCCAGCACCTGTTCGCGGGTTACGGCATACACGCAAACCGGGCACGGACAGTTGTCGCGCAACCATTGATGATGAAAGGGGCTGACCCGGCCATCGGCCCAGGTCACCTGCACTTGGTCCGCCAGGGTTTGTACGGCGGTCAAGGCGCTGATTAGCGGGTAACTGCGGAAGTCGGCAACAGCGGCGGCGGTGTTCATGCGAGCTCCTTGTTTTGATTGTTATTTTTCAGGCGGTAGGGCGATCACGCGGCCAATGTAGGCAGGGGTGGGCAGGTCCGATTGCAATTCGGTCATGGCCAGCAGTTTGTTCAGTACCGGTTCGCTGAACGGTGCCGAACGCGGACCCGCCAGGTCGACATGCAACAGCATTTGTTCGTTGCCCGCCAGTTCCTGCGCGTCGCCGACCAGATGCAGGCTGTGATAAAGGTGCAGGCGTTTACGGTCGTGACCGATGATCTGGGTATGCACCTCGACCTCGGCGCCGAGCTTCACTTCGTGCAGGTAATTGAGGTGCAGTTCGAGGGTGAACAACGAGTTGCCGCTGGCTTCGCGGTTGTTGCTGTCCATGCCCAGTTGATCCATCAGCGCATCGGTGGCGTAGCTGAAAATCAGCAGGTAGAACGCATCGCGCAGATGGCCGTTGTAGTCGACCCAGTCGGGGGCGATGGTGGTTGTGTAGGTGGTGAGGGTTGGCATGATTGAGGTTCCGACATTAATGGTGACTGGACGGCCGCTATCGCGAGCAAGCTCGCTCCCACAGTTGATCAGGGGTGTGATTACTATTTGTGCCACCCGGTAGACCCCTGTGGGAGCGAGCTTGCTCGCGATGGGGCCAGTCCTGCTGACCTCCAAGCTTGGGGTTATTCGCTGAAGGTCATGCCATGTTTGGCCTTGGTGGTTTTCACCGCCTCCAGCACCGCCAGCAGGCAGTCATCACGATAGCGTTCCAGCGCCGAAATGCTGTGTTTGCCCAGTTGATCGCTGGTGCCGTCGACCACGTCGTCGATCAGTTTGTCGGTCAGTTCCGGTGCGGGCAGGTAAGTCCATGGCAGTTGCAGCGCTGGACCGAATTGCGCCATGAAGTGCCGCATACCGGCATCGCCGCCAGCCAGGGTGTAGGTCAGGAACGTGCCCATGAACGACCAGCGCAGCCCGGCGCCAAACCGGATTGCATCGTCGATTTCGCCGGTGGTCGCCACGCCGTCATTGACCAGGTGCAGTGCCTCGCGCCACAGCGCTTCGAGCAGACGGTCAGCGATAAAGCCCGGTACTTCCTTGCGCACATGCAGCGGGCGCATGCCCAGTGATTCGTAGACTTTCATCGCTGCCTGCACCGCCTCTGGCGCAGTGTTCTTGCCGCCGACCACTTCCACCAAGGGCAGCAGGTAAACCGGGTTGAACGGATGGCCGACCACGCAACGTTCCGGGTGGGTCGAGCCCTCGTAGAACTCGCTCGGCAACAGCCCTGAAGTGCTGGAACCGATCAGTGCATTGGGCTTGGCCGCTGCACTGATTTTGCTGTGCAGTTCGAGTTTCAGTTCAAGGCGTTCCGGGGCGCTTTCCTGGATGAAGTCGGCATCGCGTACGCATTCTTCGATGGTCGCCACAAAGCGCAGGCGATCCTGTGATGCACCGGGTGCCAGGCCTTGTTTTTCCAGCGCGCCCCAGGCATTGGCGACACGTTTGCGCAGCGCGGCTTCGGCGCCGGGTGCCGGGTCCCAGGCCACCACATCAAGGCCATGGGCGAGGGCTCGGGATACCCAGCCGCTGCCGATGACACCACTGCCCAGCGCGGCGAATGTTTTGATTTCGGTGATAAAGCTCATGGCAAATTCCCAGAAGTATTCGGTGATCCAATGTGGGAGCGAGCTTGCTCGCGATGGCGGTATTCCTATCGCGGACGATGCGTTGGATGTACCGACGCTATCGCGAGCAAGCTCGCTCCCACAGGTGAGGTGTAAGTTGGGTTAACCGCGCTTGGTCAGGCCCATCTTCGCCCGGCCTTCGGCTGGGGTCAGAACGCGGGCGCCGAGGCGGCTGAGGATTTCGCTGGCGCGTTCGACCAGTTGGCCATTGGTCGCCAGTACGCCGCGATCCAGCCAGATGTTGTCTTCCAGCCCGACCCGCACGTTGCCGCCCAGCAGCACCGCTTGAGCCGCCATCGGCATTTGCATGCGACCGATGCCAAACCCGGCCCAGACCGCATTGGCCGGCAGGTTGTCGACCATGGCTTTCATGGTGGTGGTGTCAGCCGGTGCGCCCCATGGGATGCCCAGGCACAGCTGGAACAGCGGGTCGTCGAGCAAGCCTTCCTTGATCAGCTGTTTGGCAAACCACAGGTGACCGGTGTCGAAGATTTCCAGCTCGGCCTTCACGCCCAGCTCTTGAATGCGTTTGGCGCCAGCGCGCAACTGCGCCGGGGTGGAGACGTAAATGGTGTCGCCGTCGCCGAAGTTCAGGGTGCCGCAGTCGAGTGTGCAGATTTCCGGCAGCAGCTCTTCGACGTGAGCCAGTCGGGTCAACGGACCGACCAGGTCGGTGTTCGGGCCGAACTCCATCGGGTTCTCGCCAGCGCCGATTTCCAGGTCGCCGCCCATGCCAGCCGTCAGGTTGACGATGATGTCGACGTCCGCTTCGCGGATGCGCTCCATCACTTCACGGTACAGCGCCACATCGCGGCTGAACTTGCCGGTTTCAGGGTTGCGCACGTGGCAGTGGACCACGGTGGCGCCGGCCTTGGCGGCTTCCACGGCAGCGGCCGCGATTTGTTTCGGGGTGACCGGCACGTGTGGGCTTTTGGCGGTCGTGTCGCCAGCACCGGTGAGTGCGCAGGTGATGATGACGTCGTGGTTCATGGTGCGATTTCCTTCAGACATGATTTTTGGGCGTAGCGGGCCCGCTCGCAGCCGAAACCGGCTGCGAAGAGGGGATTCATTCGGGTTTATTTACTGCTCAGTTGCAGGTTCTCGGCAGCCGGTTTGCCGTCGAAAGTGGTCACGCCTTCAAGCCAGCGCTGCTTGTCTTGCGGGTGATCCTTGAGCCATTGCTTGGCCGATTCGAAAGCGTCCTTGTGATCGAGCAGCGGTTGCATCATCCGGCTCTCGTCTTCGGCGGTGAAGGTCAGGTTGCTGAGCAAGCGGCTGACGTTCGGGCATTGGCTGGCATAGTTCGGGGCGGTCACGGTCCAGACAGTGGCCGAGCCTTCGTTCGGGCCAAGGGCGTCCTGGCTGCCGGTGAGGTAGGTCATTTTCACGTTGACGTTCATCGGGTGCGGCGCCCAGCCAAAGAACACCACGGCTTCGTTGCGTCGTACGGCGCGATCCACCGCCGCGAGCATGCCGGCTTCACTGGATTCAACCAGCTGGAATTTGCCCAGGCCGAACTGGTTCTTGGCGATCATTTCCTTGATCTGGGTGTTGGCGCCCGAACCTGGCTCGATGCCGTAGATCTTGCCGCCCAGTTCTTTTTCGAACTTGGCGATGTCGGCGAAGGTTTTCAGGCCCTTGTCAGCGAGGTAGGTCGGTACGGCCAGGGTGGCGCGGGCATCCTTGAGGCTCGGTTCACTCAGGACGGTCACCTGCTTGCCGGCGACAAACGGGGTGATGGTCTGGGTCATCAACGGGTTCCAGTAGCCGAGGAACATATCCAGGCGCTGGTCGCGGATGCCGGCGAAGATGATTTGCTGGGAAGCACTGGTTTGTTTGGTCTTGTAGCCGAGGCCATCGAGCAGGACCTGGGTCATGGCGCTGGTGGCGATTACGTCGGTCCAGTTCACCACACCCATGCGCACGTTCTGGCAGGCGGCGGGGTCGGCAGCCATCGCGCCGGAACTCAAGAAAGCGGTACCACTGAGTGCGAGAACGCAGCTGCTGATCAGTCGTTTCATGGTGGGATCCTCGGCAGGTCGTTATTGTGGGGTCCGGCGTCTCTGTGCGCCGGTGATGTCAAGTTACGCAGCTGAACCTTGCAGAAAACGCACAGCGGCGACCAGCTCTTGCACTGCAGCGACCTGTGCTCTTGTCTGTCGCTTGCAAGTGGCGTATCAACGTCCACACGCTGCCCGCCATCCGAGTGCGCTCCATGTCCCAGGATTTCTACTTTTTGTTGATGCCGGGTTTCTCGGCGATCGGTTTCATCTCGGCGATCGAACCGCTTCGGGTGGCTAACCGCTTTCGTGGCGAGTTGTACCGCTGGCATGTGCTGAGCGCCGACGGCGGTCCGGTATTGGCCAGCAACGGCATGTCGCTCAACGCCGATGCGGCGCTGGAGCCACTGAAAAAGGGCGCGACCTTGTTGGTGGTCGCGGGGTTCGAGCCGTTGAAGTTCGTCAACCCGACACTGGAGCACTGGCTGCGGCGCCTCGATCACGACGGCGTGACCCTCGGCGGCATCGACACCGGCAGTTTTGTCCTCGCAGAAGCGGGGTTGCTCGACGGCCACCGCGTAACCCTGCACTGGGAAGCCATCGATGCTTTCAAGGAGTCTTATCCACAGCTCAGCGTGACCCAGGAGCTGTTCGAAATCGACCGGCGCCGCATCACCTCGGCCGGCGGCACAGCCTCTATCGACCTGATGCTCGACTTGATCGCCCAGGCTCACGGCCCCGAGTTGGCGATCCAGGTCAGCGAGCAATTCGTGCTCGGGCGCATCCGTCCGCGTAAAGACCACCAACGTATGCAAATCGCCACGCGTTACGGCATCAGCAACAAGAAACTGGTGCACGTAATTGGCGAGATGGAACAACACAGCGAACCGCCGCTCAGCACGCTGGAGCTGGCGGATTCGATCAAGGTGACGCGTCGTCAGCTTGAGCGCCTGTTCCGCTTGCACCTCAACGACACGCCGAGCAATTTCTACCTGGGGCTAAGACTGGAAAAAGCCCGGCAGCTGCTGCGCCAGACCGACATGAGTGTGCTGGAAGTGAGCATCGCCTGCGGGTTTGAATCGCCGTCGTATTTCACCCGCAGTTATCGGACACGGTTTGCCCGATGTCCACGAGAAGACCGCCGGCGGTTGGGAGATGGGCGGGAGGTGGTTTGACAGGCATTTACAGTGATTTATACTCGTTACTATAAATTATAGTAGTTTCAATAATTGAGTATAAAGCCATGTCGAAAAACACCGGTTTTGTATTTCGTCGCCCCAGCCTGGCTCAAAATATTGCCGATGGTTTGATGGGGAGCGGAATCCAGGATTACACCTCTGGCCTGTTCCTGGCCGCACCACGGCGTACAGGGAAAAGCACCTTCCTGCGCGAAGACCTGATACCGGAATGTGAATCCCGAGGTTGGTTGACGGTCTACGTTGATCTTTGGGCTAACAGGGAAAAAGATCCTGCTGACCTGATCGCCACCGCAATTGCAGGGGCATTGGTGCCGTATGAGAAGGGCATTCGAAAACTGGCCAAGTCGATGGGCGTCGAGAAACTCAGTTTTCTGCGTACGCTGTCCTGGGATTTCAGCAAGCCACAATTGCCCGAAGGCGCGACGCTGACTCAAGCCCTGGAACTGCTGCACAACGCTGCTGGCAAGACTGTTGTGCTGGTGATCGACGAAGCACAGCATGCGTTGAGCACTGACGCGGGGGTCAACGCCATGTTCGGGCTCAAGGCCGCTCGGGACCAGCTGAATCAAGGGCGTGAAGGGGACTCCAGTGGTTTGCGCCTGGTGTTCACCGGCTCCAATCGCGACAAACTGGCTCACCTCGTACTGAGCCGAAACCAGCCTTTCTACGGTTCCAGCATTACTCCGTTCCCTCTATTGAGCAAAGCGTTCACCCAAGCCTACACCGTTCATTTGAATGCCCATTTGGCGCAGACCAACCAGTTTGTCGCTGAAGACATCGACGAGGCTTTCGAATTAGTGGGGCGCCGTCCTGAAATGCTCCGGACCATTATTGGTGAGGTGGCTCTGGAGCTGGGCGAAGCAAGCAATCTGAGCCAATTGCTACGAAGCAGCGCCGAATTATTGCGTGCTGGCGTGTGGACTGAGTTTGAAAGCGCCTGGAACGCCCTGACCGTTGCACAGCGTGCAGTACTGGAAGTCATGGTCGAGCGCTCGCAGAGCAACGAACCTTTTGCACCCTTCACCGACGCGACGTTGGTTGCGGTGGCAAAAGCACTGGAAGCGATGGGCAGTGAGGTGGTGCCGGGCACACAGACCATCCAGGCGTGCATCGATGCCTTGCGTGAAAAGGAACTGGTCTGGAAATCGAATCGCGGCGCTTACGCGCTTGAGGACAAGTCGTTTGCCGACTGGCTCAAGCACTATCGCGCCCAGAAGGCTCAGTAAGCCTACTTCTTCATCAACCCCGAGCATGCCGCCTTGTACGCCTCATGCTGATACTTGTTCAGCGTCGCCGGCAGTGCGAAGTCGAACTTCTTGTTCTGCGCATTGATGGTCTGCGGTGACAGCAGCGTCACTTCGCAGTTGTCCAGCAACTGGAAAACCCCTTCGATCTTGAACGTGGTCGGGCCGCCGGCGAATTCGCCTTTTTTGCTGCGCTTCTTGATTGCGATGCGCTCGATGCCGTTGTCACGAACAAAGGTGCCGACCTGCGCGGCGAAAGCTTTGACGTTGGCGGCCTCGTCGTCATCGTCCAGGGCGATTTTTTTAGTGTTCAGGGCGACGTGAGTCAGCACCTGATTGTCGAGGGAGGCGACGGCGAAGATCGCCTCGCTGCCTTTGATTTCGATGCCGCAGAATTTCATGAACACGCCTTGAGATGATGATGTAGCAGGGCTGTAGAACCGCGCTTACTGCTGGCCGATCGATTCCAGAAACTCCGACCGTTCGTCGCTCTTGCTCGCCAGGCAATCGTTCAGGTCCATGGTGTAGGTCTTGCTGCCCACCGCTGCGGGGAACGCTGCAATCGCGCAATCGGCATCCCGCGATTTCATCCAGAGCTGCTCGGCGGTCTGGAGTTTGCCGGTGATGTCTGCCAACTGCGCCTTGTTGTTCGCATATTGGGTTTTCATCCGATCCAGTAAGCCCTGGAAATTGTCCTTGAGCAGTTGTTCGGCGGTGTTTTTGCTATAGGTCGAGCATTCCAGGGTCTGGACGTCGTTTTCGACCGCATCGCATGGATTTTTGTCGGCTTCTTCTGCCGCCTGTACGCCGGTCGCTATCAGTGCCAAAGCCAGGAAGATCGATTTCATTGCGTTGCCGCCCCTTGTTCCAGTGATGCATCCAGTGATGCGGCGAATTCTGGCCCAACTATTCGGGAAAGAACAGGAGGGCAAAGGGCCTGCGGTGAGACCCTTTGTCGCGTATTGACGCTTTCGGCAATTCCCCTGTCGTTTTTGCACCCGGCTGCCCCGTCCCTCAAGCATATGCTGACCCCAAAGCGCCGGCAGACGATTCGGCGCATGAATCGCTAATAGGGGACTGCCTGATGAGCCCAGCCGAATTGCACGCCGACAGCATCGTTATCGACGGGCTGATTATTGCCAAGTGGAATCGCGAGCTGTTTGAAGACATGCGCAAAGGCGGCTTGACCGCGGCCAACTGCACCGTTTCGGTGTGGGAGGGCTTTCAGGCAACCGTCAATAACATCGCCGCCAGCCAGAAGCTGATCCGTGAGAACAGCGACCTGGTGATTCCGGTGCGCACCACCGCCGACATCCGCAAAGCCAAGGAGCAGGGCAAGACCGGCATCCTGTTTGGCTTCCAGAACGCTCACGCCTTCGAAGACCAGATCGGCTATGTCGAGGTCTTCAAGCAGCTGGGCGTCGGTATTGTGCAGATGTGCTACAACACCCAGAACCTGGTCGGTACCGGTTGCTACGAGCGCGATGGCGGCCTGTCGGGTTTCGGTCGTGAAATCGTTGCCGAGATGAACCGCGTCGGCGTCATGTGCGACCTGTCCCACGTCGGCTCGAAGACTTCCGAAGAAGTCATCCTCGAATCCAAGAAGCCGGTGTGCTACTCCCATTGCCTGCCGTCGGGTCTGAAAGTGCACCCGCGCAACAAATCCGATGAAGAACTGAAGTTCATCGCCGATCACGGCGGTTTCGTCGGCGTGACCATGTTCGCGCCGTTCCTGGCCAAGGGCATCGATTCGACCATCGACGATTACGCCGAAGCCATCGAATACACCATGAACATCGTCGGCGAAGACGCCATCGGCATCGGCACCGACTTCACCCAGGGCCATGGCCAGGACTTCTTCGAATACCTGACCCATGACAAGGGCTACGCCCGCCGTCTGACCAGCTTCGGCAAGATCATCAACCCGCTGGGCATCCGCACCGTGGGCGAGTTCCCGAACCTGACCGAAACGCTGCTCAAGCGCGGCCATTCCGAGCGCGTAGTGCGCAAGATCATGGGCGAAAACTGGGTGAACGTCCTGAAAGACGTTTGGGGTGAATAACACCATTTCCAACTAACTATCCCTGTAGCAGCTGCCGAGGCACGAGGCTGCGTTGCGGTCCGCAGGACCGCCCTCGGGGGGCCGCTTCGCAGCCCAACGCAGCCTCGTGCCTCGGCAGCTGCTACATATCGCCTCAATACAACGAATTCTGGAGTTTTACGCATGGCCAAGATCGCCCCACAACTGCCAATCGAAGTCGACAGCGAGACCGGTGTCTGGACCTCTGATGCCCTGCCGATGCTGTATGTGCCGCGTCACTTCTTCGTCAACAACCACATGGGCATCGAGGAAGTGCTGGGCGCTGAAGCCTATGCCGAGATCCTCTACAAGGCTGGCTACAAGTCCGCCTGGCACTGGTGTGAAAAAGAAGCTGAATGTCATGGCCTGGAAGGCGTTGCGGTGTTCGAGCACTACATGAAGCGCCTGTCGCAACGTGGCTGGGGCCTGTTCAAGATCCAGGACATCGACCTCGACAAAGGCACTGCCAGCGTCAAGCTCGAGCACTCGGCGTTCGTCTACGTCTACGGCAAGGTCGGACGCAAGGTCGACTACATGTTCACTGGCTGGTTTGCCGGTGCCATGGACCAGATCCTGCAAGCGCGCGGCAGCAAGATTCGCACCGTCGCCGAACAGGTTTACGGTGGCTCCGAAGAAGGCCACGACGACGGCTTGTTCACCGTCAAACCTCAACAATAAGCAAGTCGTTGAAAAAACGTAGCGAGTGAAGGCCAGGCAAGGCGAAGTCAGGCGAGAAAGCGGAGTTGACTTTAGTCAATGAGCATTTCGAGGCTGACTTCAACGCAGCATGGCCGAACGCAGTAGTTTTTTAACGACTTGAGGAGACTGCCATGGCTTTCGAGGCTATGTTCCAGCCGATTCAAATCGGCAAACTGACCATCCGCAACCGCGTGCTCAGCACCGCGCACGCCGAGGTTTACGCCACCGATGGCGGCATGACCACCGATCGGTACGTGAAGTACTACGAAGAGAAAGCCAAGGGCGGGATCGGCCTGGCGATTTGCGGCGGTTCTTCCAGCGTGGCCATCGACAGCCCGCAAGGCTGGTGGAAATCGGTCAACCTGGCCGACGACCGGATTATTCCGCACTTCCAGAATCTGGCCGATGCCATGCACAAGCATGGCGCCAAGATCATGATTCAGATTACCCACATGGGCCGTCGTTCGCGTTGGGACGGCGAGCATTGGCCGACCCTGCTGTCGCCGTCGGGCATCCGTGAACCGGTGCACCGCGCGACCTGCAAAACCATCGAGCCGGAAGAAATCTGGCGGGTGATCGGCAACTACGCCAGTGCTGCTGCGCGTGCCAAGGCCGGTGGCCTGGACGGCGTTGAACTGTCGGCGGTGCACCAGCACATGATCGACCAGTTCTGGAGCCCGCGCGTCAACAAACGTACCGACGAATGGGGCGGCAGCTTCGAAAACCGCATGCGTTTCGGCCTGGAAGTGATCAAGGCTGTGCGCAAGGAAGTCGGTCCGGACTTCTGCGTCGGCATCCGTATCTGCGGTGACGAATTCCACCCTGATGGCCTGAGCCATGAGGACATGAAGCAGATCGCCAAGTACTACGACGACACCGGCATGATCGACTTCATCGGCGTCGTGGGCTCGGGGTGCGATACCCACAACACCCTGGCCAACGTTATCCCCAACATGAGTTATCCACCGGAGCCGTTCCTGCACTTGGCGGCCGGTATCAAGGAAGTGGTCAAGGCCCCGGTTCTGCACGCGCAGAACATCAAGGACCCGAACCAGGCGACACGTATTCTGGAAGGCGGTTACGTCGACATGGTCGGCATGACCCGTGCGCACATCGCCGACCCGCACCTGATCGCCAAGATCAAGATGGGCCAGATCGACCAGATCAAACAATGCGTGGGTGCCAACTACTGCATCGACCGTCAGTACCAGGGCCTGGACGTGCTGTGCATCCAGAACGCCGCGACCTCCCGTGAATACATGGGCGTACCGCACATCATCGAGAAATCGACCGGTGTGAAACGTAAAGTCGTGGTGGTCGGTGCCGGCCCTGCGGGGATGGAAGCGGCACGTGTAGCCGCCGAACGTGGCCACGACGTGACCCTGTTCGAGAAGAAAGAATTTATCGGCGGACAGATCACTACCGCCTCGAAAGCCCCGCAACGGGACCAGATTGCCGGTATCACCCGTTGGTTCCAGCTGGAACTGGCGCGTTTGAAAGTCGACCTGCGCCTGGGCGTAGCCGCTGACGCGGCGACCATTCTCGACCTGCGTCCGGACATCGTGGTGCTCGCCGTCGGCGGTCATCCGTTCCTTGAGCAGAACGAACACTGGGGCGCGGCTGAAGGCCTGGTAGTCAGCAGTTGGGACGTGCTCGACGGCAAGGTTGCACCGGGCAAGAACGTGCTGGTCTACGACACCATTTGCGAGTTCACCGGGATGTCGGTTGCCGACTACCTCGCGGACAAGGGCAGCCAGGTCGAGATCGTTACCGACGACATCAAGCCGGGTGTGGCCATCGGCGGTACGTCGTTCCCGACGTACTACCGCAGCATGTACCCGAAAGAAGTGATCATGACCGGCGACATGATGCTCGATAAGGTCTACCGCGAAGGCGACAAGCTGGTGGCGGTGCTGGAGAACGAATACACCGGCGCCAAAGAGGAGCGGGTGGTTGACCAGGTCGTGGTCGAGAACGGCGTGCGGCCGGACGAAGAAATCTACTACGCACTGAAGGAAGGCTCGCGCAACAAAGGCCAGATGGATATCGAAGCCCTGTTCGCGATCAAGCCTCAGCCTTCGCTGAGCCAGGCGGGTGACGGCTACTTGCTGTTCCGCATCGGCGACTGCGTGGCCCAGCGCAACACGCACGCGGCGATCTACGACGCACTGCGGCTTTGCAAGGATTTCTAAGAGCTTGTGGATACTCTGTGGGAGCGAGCTTGCTCGCGATGAACGATAACGCGGTTTGCCTGAGGCACCGCGGCGCCTGAATCGCGAGCAAGCTCGCTCCCACAGGAATCGAGCAAGGCATCCAGGTAGTTAGGCCTGCAAGACCCCGAGGTCTTTGGGAGCTCCACCATGCTAAACACCCTTCTTCCCATCCTGCTGTTTGCTGCCCTGGGCCTGGCTGTCCTGGGCGCGTTGCGGCGGGTGGCCATGTGGCGCCGGGGCCGTGCGTCCAAGGTCGATCTGATCGGCGGCCTGCTGGCCATGCCCAAGCGCTACATGGTCGACCTGCACCACGTAGTGGCGCGGGACAAATACATCGCCAACACCCACGTCGCCACGGCGGGTGGCGCGGTGGCGTCCATCGTGCTGGCGATCCTGGTTCACGGTTTTGGCCTGCATAACCGTTTCCTCGGTTATGCACTGTTGTTGATGACGGCAGTGATGTTCGTCGGGGCGATCTTTGTTTACCTGCGTCGGCGCAACCCGCCGGCGCGTTTATCCAAAGGTCCGTGGATGCGCCTGCCGAAAAGCTTGCTGGCATTCTCGGCGTCGTTCTTCCTGGTGACCCTCCCGGTGGCGGGCATCCTTCCGGAAAACTTCGGCGGTTGGCTGTTGGCGGCGATCCTCGGTGTCGGCGTGCTGTGGGGCGTGTCTGAGTTGTTCTTCGGCATGACCTGGGGCGGGCCGATGAAGCACGCCTTCGCCGGTGCCTTGCACCTGGCCTGGCACCGTCGCGCCGAACGTTTTGGTGGTGGTCGTTCTACGGGTCTTAAACCGCTTGACCTGAACGATCCGCAAGCCCCCTTGGGCGTGGAAAAGCCCAAGGATTTTACCTGGAACCAACTGCTCGGCTTCGACGCTTGCGTGCAGTGCGGTAAATGCGAAGCGGCGTGCCCGGCGTTTGCCGCTGGCCAGCCGCTGAACCCGAAAAAACTGATTCAGGACATGGTCGTCGGCCTGGCCGGCGGCACTGACGCCAAGTTCGCTGGCAGTCCTTATCCAGGTAAAGCTATCGGTGAACACGCGGGTAATCCGCATCAACCGATCGTCAACGGTCTGGTGGACGCTGAAACCCTGTGGTCTTGCACCACTTGCCGTGCCTGCGTTGAAGAATGCCCGATGATGATCGAGCACGTTGATGCCATCGTCGACATGCGCCGCCATCTGACCCTGGAAAAAGGCGCGACCCCGAACAAGGGCGCCGAAGTCCTGGAAAACCTGATTGCCACCGACAACCCTGGCGGTTTCGCTCCAGGCGGGCGGATGAACTGGGCGGCAGACCTGAACCTGACGCTGCTCAGCGAGAAAAAATCCACCGACGTGCTGTTCTGGGTTGGCGACGGTGCATTCGACATGCGCAACCAGCGCACCTTGCGCGCCTTCGTCAAAGTGCTGAAAGCCGCGAAAGTCGACTTTGCGGTGCTCGGTCTCGAAGAACGTGACAGCGGTGACGTGGCCCGCCGTCTGGGCGACGAAGCAACCTTCCAGCTGTTGGCCAAACGCAACATCCAGACCCTGGCCAAATACAGCTTCAACCGCATCGTCACCTGCGATCCGCATAGCTTCCACGTGCTGAAGAGTGAATACGGTGCCTTCGATGGCAACTACCTGGTGCAGCACCACAGCACCTACATGGCCGAAATCATCGACGCTGGCGCACTCAATCTGGGGCAGCACAAAGGCGACAGCGTGACTTATCACGATCCGTGCTACCTCGGCCGCTACAACGGCGAATACGAGGCGCCGCGCCAGGTACTGCGTGCGCTGGGGATCGAGGTCAAGGAAATGCAACGTTCCGGCTTCCGCTCGCGCTGCTGCGGCGGTGGCGGCGGTGCGCCGATCACCGACATCCCGGGCAAGCAACGGATTCCCGACATGCGTATGGACGACATTCGCGAAACCGGTGCCGAACTGGTGGCCGTGGGTTGCCCACAATGCACCGCGATGCTCGAAGGCGTGGTCGAACCACGACCGCTGATCAAGGACATCGCCGAACTGGTGGCCGACGCGCTGCTCGAAGACGCGGCGCCCAGCAAGTCACCGGCACCGACTAAACGTCAACCCGCGGAGGCCCACTGATGAGCGACATTATCCGCCGCGATCCGCGTGCTGAATGGATCGCCCGCAACCGTCTGCATCCGCTGCACGCGGCCATGCAACCGGTGGAACACAGCTGGATGGGCCCCAACGGGATCATTCGCAAGAATCCTCACGGCATTGGTTTCATCGGCCCCAATGGCATCAAGCGGATTGACCGCAGTGGTGCACAGCAGGGCGGGGCGACCAAGCGTACGGCCGCCGTTGAAGTGCAATTGCCGCTGCATCAGGTGGCGACACCTGCGTTCTACATCAGCGTGGTGCCGGACATGGTTGGCGGCCGTTTGAGCAGCCACGACCGCGACCTGCTGGGCCTGGCCCATCAACTGGCCGGCAAGGACGGTGCGGTGCTGGCGGTGGTCTTTGGCGAACACAAGGAAAGCGCTTTCGCCACCGCGGGCGTCGACCGCCTGTTGGTACTTGATGGCGAAGAATTCGAGGGTTATGCACCGGAACAGCGGGTGCAGGGCCTGCGGGCTGTGGATAACCAGTTCAGCCCTCGTCACTGGTTGCTGCCGGACAGCCGCACCGGTGGCGGTGAGCTGGGTCGGCGCTTTGCCGCGGCACTCGGCGAGCGCCCGGCCACGCGGGTCTGGCAGGTCAAGGATCAGGAGTGCATCGGCCGCGCCGGTGCCGGTCTGCAAGACTTGGCGCGCCCTGTTGCACGGTTGATTCTGGCGGCGGTGGAATGTGCCGAGCCGGTCAGCGAAACCCGCCATGAAGCGTTGCCGGTGGAGTTATCCACAACGGTTGCGCGCAGCCTGTCGCGGATCGAGGACCTGGGCGCGGTAGCGGTCGACCCGGCAGCGATTCCCATGGCCGAAGCCGAGTTCATCTTCTCGGGCGGTAACGGGGTCAAGGACTGGGGACTTTTCCACAGGACCGCGGCAGCCCTCGGCGCGACCGAAGGCGCATCGCGGGTCGCGGTGGACGATGGTTTCATGGCCCGCGACCGTCAGGTCGGCGCCAGCGGCACCTGGGTCACGGCGCGGGTCTATGTGGCGGTGGGGATTTCCGGGGCGATCCAGCACCTGCAAGGCATCGGTGCCTGCGACAAGGTGGTGGCGATCAACCTCGATCCTGGCTGCGACATGATCAAACGCGCCGACCTGTCGGTGATAGGTGAAAGCGCAGAAATTCTTCAGGCCTTGATCGCGGCGGTAGAGGCTTACCGCAACGACGCCAAGCGCGATGCGGCTTAAGGGAAGGAAAGGGTTATGAGTACTCATGTAATCAGCCTGGTGTCGATCGGCGCCCACCCGACTTCGGGCCGGCCACGCCGCGCCGAGCAGGATGCGCGGGCGGTTGAACTCGGTCTGCAACTGGCTGGGGATAACCTGCAAGTGCTGCACGCCGGTGATGTCGAGGAACCTGCGCTGCGGGCTTACCTGGGCATGGGCCTGGAACAGCTGCTTGTGCTCGAACAGCCCCAAGGCGCCGATGCGCTGCCAGCGTTGAGCGCTTATTTGCGCGATGCCGGGGCGCAGGTGGTGCTGACCGGCAGTCAGGCGGAAACCGGTGAAGGCTCGGGCATGTTGCCGTTCCTGCTGGCGGAAAGCCTGGGCTGGCCGCTGGTGGTCGGGCTGGCGCAGGTCGAGTCCATCGACGGCAATTCGGCCCTGGTACTGCAAGCCTTGCCGCGTGGCCAGCGTCGACGCTTGAAAGTGCGCCTGCCGTTTCTCGCCACGGTGGATAACGCCGCGCCAAAACCTCGGCAAAGCGCCTTTGGCCCGGCTCGACGCGGTGTATTGCACGCCGAAGACGTTGAAATTATCAACGATGAATTGCTCGCGGTTGCAACGTTGCAACCAGCCAAGCCACGGCCAAAACGCTTGAAAGTGATCAAGGCCAAAAGCGGTGCCGACCGGATGAAAGCCGCAACGGCCAAGGCCAGCGGTGGCGGTGGGCAAGTGCTCAAGGGCTTGAGTGCCGAGGCCGGGGCTGAGGCGATTCTCAAGTTGCTGATTGAAGAAGGCGTGGTTCGCTGAAGCATAGCCACCGCAAATCCAATGTGGGAGCGAGCTTGCTCGCGAAGGCGTAGTGTCAGTCGACATCAATATTGCCTGACACACCGCTTTCGCGAGCAAGCCCGCTCCCACAGGGTCCGTGTTACCTGAATTTATGAGGAAACAATGGCAGTTGAATTTCGTTCGGCCCTGCGCGCGGATGCGCGGGAGATTGCTCGCCTGTTTCAGATTTCATCAGAAGGTGCCGCAGATTACATCTGGAGCCAGCTGGCGGAGCCCGGTCAGGACCTGCTGGATGTCGGTGCCAGCCGCTATGCCCGCGAAGACGTCGATTTTTCCTATCAAAACTGCCTGATCGCGCAGGCAGAGGGGAAGGTCATTGGCATGCTGCACAGCTACGTGATGCGTCACGATCCGCTGGCCGCTCCTGTCACCGATCCGGTCCTGGCGCCGTATGCCAAGCTGGAAATCCCCGACACCCTCTACATATCGAGCCTGGCGCTGCATGAGGGCTGGCGCAATCAGGGCCTGGGCCAACAATTCCTCGCCTACGCTTACGACCGTGCCAACCAGTTGGGGCTCAACGGCTTGAGCCTGATCGACTATGCGTCGAACACCGGTGCCCGTCGGTTTTACGAGCGACATGGCTTCCGTGTCGTCGATACCTGCCAGATCACACCCCACCCGATGATTCGGGTCACGGGTGAAGCCTATTTGATGTATCGGCCGTAAGGCATCACTCAAATCCCTGTGGAAGCGAGCTTGCTCGCGAAAGCGGTGGGGCAGGCGACATCGATGTTGAATGTCAGTCTGCCTTCGCGAGCAAGCTCGCTCCCACAGTTGTTATGAGCATTTACCCACAATCCCTGTTAACGCTTCTGTGGATAACATGTTCACCCCTCGCTGCACCCCATGCAGATCAAGCCCTGCAAGCCTTTGTACGAAAAACGATCAGCCTAACCCCGCGTTTTTTCGAGCTTTTTTCAGTGGATAAGGGCATCGGTCGTTCACGACTTGCCCCCAATCTCTGTTGGCGCTTCTGTGGATAAGATGTTCGCTGTCCGCTGTAAGCCATACAGATCGTGGCTTTCAAGCTTCTGGTCAATAAATAACCAAATGCCGGTTTTTGTCCTCTACTGACTGCTCAAACCCACGAAATATGCAGCCTGGACATGGTTTTCCACAACACACTGAATAATGTGCACAGTTGCCCCCAAAGTCTGTTGGCGCTTCTGTGGATAAGGTGTTTGCGATCCTCTGTAGGCCTTTAATAACGTGGCTTACAGGGTTTTGATCAAAAAACAGTCAATGGCTGTCGAAAACCGGTCAATTGAATAAGTCACGGATTTTCTTCAGTTTCTGTGAAGAAAACTCCCGGCCTTTCCACAGTTGTCCCCGTTAGCTGTGGGTGGAGGTGTGGATAACTTGTTCGCTGAAGGCTGCAGGCCTTGTTTGGTATGGGGGCGAGGGGGTTAGATCGAAATTTGTACAGCGTGCTTTTTTGATTATTGACCTCGAACTGGTGCGGCGGGCGGAATGGCAGCACAGTAAGGCGTAGCCATTTACATTTTTGCCATATATCCAATTCAAATACGTTAAGGTTCCTATAAATATATGTTTCCGTTTGACAGGGGGTAAACCCAAGACTTTAATTCCAAGCACAAAATGCGATGGATTCGGTTATTCAACGTTTCCCCTGTTTTCAAGGAGCGAAAATGGAGTGTTACAGGAGTTCGGATCGCAATGAAATTCTTTGTGTGTTTCCCCCCTCCTGTTCGTTGTTACGAACTAAGGTATGAGTCCGTAATGTTTACAGGCTCGACCGGATCGCTGTCCAAGTCTCGATTTTTATAGTTGATTAAGTGAGCTTCGGAATAATGATGAGTTGTGCCGATGGAGTTTGTCGGCCCTCTTCCCAATGAGCACAGTCGTGCGTTTAAACTTAAATTACAAGGAGTTATAAAATGTCTGACGCAGCCAAATCAAAAGTCCAACCGGTCGTCGCCGCTGTTCCGAGCAAGGAAGCGTACACCGAGCTTCTGAATGAAATGCGCGCTCATGCCAAAAAGACGGCCAGAGGTGAGGCGAAGGGGGTGTTGATGGCTTCTCCTCACCTGCAACAGATCCACCTGCGCAGCCTCTATGTGAGCAAAGGCTCCAACGACCCCGCCGTGCGTAATCTCGAGCCAATGGCACGAGGAGTTGGGGATGACCAGTCCAATCAGTCCCAATCGGGGCTGACCAAGGCTACGGAGGTTTTTAAAGACTCGGGCTCGACCGACACCAAGTCTTACAAAGACAAACTTGAAGAGCTGCGCAACAGAGACAAGGCCTCCGCTGAGCAACGCATCGATAAAATGTATGACGCAGCGCTCGAGCAAGTTAATAAATTTCCCGGCAGCGGCGATGCCGTCGTGGGTTTCATGGACACGTTCGGTAATTTGTTTAATGCTGTTCTGGACCAGATTACCGGGTTCTTTATTGAGATTGGCAAGCAAATTCTGAACTGGCTTAACAATGTTTGGGAGAAGATATCCAGCACCTTTAATTCGATCGTGAGTTGGATTGGTGGCTGGTTCTCTTGAGTAAAGTATTCGGACCTCTACCCTCTATTGATGGGTATAAGGCTGAATGGGAAAGTGCTATCAAGCTGGAGGAGGCTGAGGCCCTGGATGATAATAAAGTCCGGCTCGATATCCTTCGCCGGCGTGATAAAAATAGAACCCAGGAAAAGATTGATGGCTTATATGATGACTTGCAACGAGTCATCGATCCGAGTTATCAACGAGCGCCAAGTGCAGCGGATATAAGCGCTATCTATGCCGCTGCTGAAAGTCTTATCAATTCTTGGGATTGGTAGGCCTGTAAAAAAACCGCGAGCCTCGTGAACGATGCGCGCGGTTTTTTGTTTGGCCGGTTTATTTAGCCGTGTACCGGCACGCCCTTGAGGTAAGGCGCAGGTTCTGCGCCCAGGTTGTTCAACAGGCGCTCGCTGTACCAATCCACGAAGTTCACCACGCCGAACTCGTAAGTCTTGGAGTACGGGCCTGGCTGGTACGCCGTGGAGTTGATCCCGCGCTGGTTCTCTTCGGCCAGGCGACGGTCTTCGTTGTTGGTCGCATCCCAGACTTCACGCATGCGGTCGACGTCGTAATCCACGCCTTCGACAGCGTCCTTGTGCACCAGCCATTTGGTAGTGACCATGGTTTCCTGCGCGCTGATTGGCCACACGGTGAACACAATGATGTGATCGCCCATGCAGTGGTTCCACGAGTGCGGCAGGTGCAGGATGCGCATCGAGCCCAGATCCGGGTTCTGGATCCGGCCCATGAGTTTCTTGCAGGCTTGCTTGCCGTCCAGAGTCATCGACACGGTGCCCTTGAGCAACGGCATGCGCACGATGCGGTTACGCAGGCCGAAGCTGGCGTGTGCGTAAGGAATCTTCTCGGCTTCCCAGGCAGCGGCAGAAGCGGCTACGTGGTCCTTGAACGCCTGGTCGGCGCGCGGGTCGGTGACGTCGTCCCATTCCAGCAGGGTTTTCAGCAGTGCCGGGTGCGACGCGTTGCAGTGGTAGCACTCGCGGTTGTTTTCCAGCACCAGTTTCCAGTTGGCCTGTTCCACCAGGGTGGTTTGCACCGCCACCTTGGTGTTTTCCATGTCGTACGGTTCCATGTAATGGTTCAGTGTCGACAGGAAGTCATCGATGGCTGGCGGGTTTTCCGCGAGGCTGACGAAGATGTAGCCGCCAGCGGTCTTCACGTTTACCGGTTTCAGGCCGTACTGCTTCATGTCGAAGTCGTCGCCCATCTCGGAGCCGGCGAACAGCAGGCGACCGTCAAGCTCGTAGGTCCATTGGTGGTAGTGGCAGACCAGCTTGGCGACTTTGCCTTTTTCACTGGTGCACAGACGCGAACCGCGGTGGCGGCAGACGTTATGGAACGCGTGGACCACGCCTTCTGCGCCGCGAATCACGATGATCGGGTTCTTGCCGATCTGCAGGGTCAGGTAGTTGCCCTTGGTCGGGATTTCGCAGGTCATGCCGGCGATCAGCCACTCTTTCTGGAAGATCTCCTGCATGTCGATATCAAACAACCGCTCATCAGAGTAGAACGGCTGTGGCAGCGAAAATGTACGCTCGCGCTCTTGCAGCATCTGCGCGGTGGCCTTGCGTGCGGGTTCCAGTGGATCGCCCAAGCTCAAGGTAGTGGTGACGTCCATCGTTTAAGTCCTCATGGCCATCTATGTGGCCGGCGAAATAGTGGCTGATACGGTTACGACGCAAGGCAGAAAACAGCGTTTATCTGTTGAGGCGAGTGTGGGGCCGACGCAGGCCAGAACCTTATCCATGGGCGACATGGCCCAATCTGTTCCCGACGCGCAACCCCCGGTGGTTGTGGGCTGGTCGCGATAAGTACGTGAATGTCGTAGATAGGTAAGTGGCCACTGCACGCCTTGCGCAGAATCGGCAACATGAGGCCGACAGTCGGCCGTGGAGATCAGCATGTCCAATAGTTTCCTGAACCCGGTAACCACCCAGACCTGGGCCAATGGCCGGCACATTGTCCGTTGCGTCAAAGTCATCCAGGAAACCTGGGACGTGCGGACCTTCTGCTTCATGGCCGACCAGCCAATCATGTTCTTCTTCAAACCGGGGCAGTTCGTCACCCTGGAGCTGGAGATCGACGGCGTGCCGATCATGCGCTCGTACACCATTTCCAGTTCGCCGTCGGTGCCTTACAGCTTTTCGGTGACCATCAAGCGTGTACCGGGCGGCAAGGTTTCCAACTGGTTGCACGACACCCTGCACGAAGGCCAGGAGCTGGCGGTGCACGGGCCGGTCGGGCTGTTCAACGCCATCGACTTCCCGAACCCGAAAGTGCTGTACCTCAGCGGTGGTGTGGGAATCACCCCGGTCATGTCCATGGCCCGCTGGTTCTTCGACACTAACGGCAATGTCGATATGGCGTTCATCCACAGCGCCCGCTCGCCAAAAGACATCATCTATCACCGCGAGCTGGAACACATGGCGTCGCGGATCGAAAACTTCAGCCTGCACCTGATCTGCGAAAAACATGGTTTCGGTGAGCCATGGGCCGGGTATCGCGGTTACCTGAACCACAAGATGCTCGAACTGATGGTCCCGGACTTCCTTGAGCGTGAAGTGTTCTGCTGCGGCCCGACGCCGTACATGAATGCGGTCAAGCGCCTGCTGGAGAACGCCGGCTTCGATATGAAGCGCTACCATGAGGAGTCTTTCGGTGCCACGCCGCCGGAGGCTCGCGCCGACGCCATGGAGCACGCCGAACAGGCGGCCGACGCGCCGGCAATCGACGCCGCTGACCTGCATCAGGTTGAATTCACCGCTTCCGGCAAAAGCATCCGCGTGGCGCCGGGTGAAACTGTCCACGCCGCCGCCGCCAAGCTTGGCCTGCTGATTCCGAAAGCCTGCGGGATGGGGATCTGCGGAACGTGCAAGGTGATGAAGCTGGGCGGGGAGGTCGAGATGGAGCACAACGGCGGGATCACCGAAGAAGACGAAGCCGAGGGTTACATCCTGTCGTGCTGCAGCATTCCGAAAGGGGATGTGCGGATCGAGTACTAATGGAGGTTAGGCGGGGGCAACTTCAAGAGCCACCCCTCACCCCAGCCCTCTCCCCAGTGGGGAGAGGGGGGAAAGGGAGCAGATCTTCATGCTTTTCAAACCTGAGTTCGACTCGACATCTCAGGTCGCAGTATCTCGAAAGTACAGACCGGTCAGTCCCCTCTACCCCTTGGGGAGAGGGCTAGGGTGAGGGGTGGATTCAGCTGACACTCCACAACCCTATCAAGCGCCTCAGTCCAGTCAGGCGCTCATCACTTCCCGAATATCCGCCGCCAATTCCCGAACGCGCTCTACCTCGGTATCCCACGAGCACATGAAGCGTGCGCCGCCTTTGCCGATGAAGGTGTAAAAACGCCAGCTCTTGGCGGTCAGTGCCGCGACGGCCGATTCCGAGAGTTGCAGGAACACGCCGTTGGCTTGCACCGGGAACATCAGTTCAACGCCTGGAATGTCGCTCACCAGCTCGGCCAGCAACTGTGCGCAGTAGTTGGCGTGGCGGGCGTGTTTGAGCCAGGCGTCGTTTTCCAGCAGGCCGACCCACGGCGCCGAGAGAAAACGCATTTTCGACGCCAGTTGCCCGGCCTGCTTGCAGCGGTAGTCGAAGTCTTCAGCGAGTTTCTGGTTGAAGAACAGAATCGCCTCACCCACCGCCATGCCGTTTTTCGTCCCGCCGAAGCACAACACGTCAACGCCGGCTTTCCAGGTCAGGTCGGCGGGCGAGCAGTTGAGGAATGCGCAGGCGTTGGAGAAACGCGCACCATCCATGTGCAGGTTCAGGCCCAGTTCCTTGCAGGTGGCGCTGATGGCGCGGATTTCTTCCAGGGTGTAGATGCTGCCGACTTCGGTCGCCTGGGTCAGGGTCACGACGCGCGGTTTCGGGTAGTGAATGTCCTGGCGCTTGAGGGCGATTTCGCGGATCGATTCCGGGGTCAGCTTGCCGTTTTCAGTACGCGCGATCAGCAGCTTGGATCCGTTGGAGAAGAATTCCGGCGCGCCGCATTCGTCGGTTTCGACGTGGGCGGTTTCCGAGCAGATCACGCTGTGGTAGCTCTGGCACAGCGACGACAGCGCCAGGGAGTTGGCGGCGGTGCCGTTGAAGGCGAAGAACACTTCGCAGTCGGTTTCGAACAATTTGCGGAAATCGTCCGAGGCGCGTGCCGTCCACTCATCGTCGCCATAAGCGCGTTGGTGGCCTTGATTGGCCTGTTCCATGGCGGCCCAGGCTTCCGGGCAGATACCGGAATAGTTGTCGCTGGCGAATTGTTGGCTCTTGTCGGTCATGGCCGGCTCCGTGGTCGATGATGGTGCGCACTTTAACCAGAATTGCAGGAAGCGCACATCCGCTGATTCTGTAGGAAAAAGCCCCGATGAGCGAGCGGCCCCTGTAGCAGCTGCCGAAGGCTGCGTTCGGCCGCGAAGCGGTCGTGAAATGCTCAAAACGCGGTCTTTCAGATAAATCGTGGATACCGGGTTTGCGACCGCTTCGCAGCCGAACGCAGCCTTCGGCAGCTGCTACAAAGGGCCTGCGTGCGTAAACGATCAGCCACCAATTATCCCTGCGTGCGAACCCATGTCGTAAACGCACCTTTGCGTGGCGTCCATAGGCATTTGACCTGTCTGCGCCGGTCATACCATCGCTTCCAAAGGGCACTGCCGCAAGGTATGTGCCTCACCGAGACGAAAGGCGCACAAAGCCGCCGCTGGGAGAGACGCGATGTTCAGCAAGCAAGACCAGATCAAGGGTTACGACGATGCACTGCTGGCGGCGATGAATGCCGAAGAGCTGCGCCAGGAAGATCACATCGAGCTGATCGCGTCAGAGAACTACACCAGCAAACGCGTCATGGAAGCGCAAGGCAGTGGCCTGACCAACAAATACGCCGAAGGCTATCCGGGCAAGCGCTACTACGGCGGCTGCGAGCATGTCGACAAGGTCGAAGCGCTGGCCATCGAACGCGCCAAGCTGCTGTTCGGCGCCGATTACGCCAACGTCCAGCCGCACTCCGGCTCGTCGGCCAACAGCGCCGTTTACCTGGCCCTGCTGCAAGCCGGCGACACCATTCTCGGCATGAGCCTGGCCCATGGCGGTCACCTGACCCACGGCGCCAAGGTGTCGTCCTCGGGCAAGCTGTACAACGCCGTGCAGTACGGCATCGACACCAAAACCGGCCTGATCGACTACGACGAAGTCGAGCGTCTGGCCGTTGAATGCAAGCCGAAGATGATCGTCGCCGGCTTCTCGGCTTACTCCAAGACTCTGGACTTCCCACGTTTCCGTCAGATCGCCGACAAGGTGGGTGCACTGCTGTTCGTCGACATGGCGCACGTTGCCGGTCTGGTCGCTGCCGGCCTGTACCCGAACCCGCTGCCGTATGCCGACGTGGTAACCACCACCACCCACAAGACCCTGCGTGGTCCGCGTGGCGGCCTGATCCTGGCCAAGGCTAACGAAGAAATCGAGAAAAAGCTCAACGCGGCAGTCTTCCCCGGTGCCCAGGGCGGCCCGCTGATGCACGTGATCGCCGGTAAGGCGGTGTGCTTCAAGGAAGCGTTGGAGCCTGGTTTCAAGGCTTACCAGCAACAAGTGATCGATAACGCTCAGGCAATGGCCGGCGTTTTCATCAAACGTGGCTACGATGTAGTGTCCGGCGGTACTGATAACCACCTGTTCCTGGTGAGCCTGATCCGTCAGGGCCTGACCGGTAAGGAAGCCGACGCCGCTTTGGGTCGTGCCCACATCACCGTGAACAAGAACGCCGTACCGAACGATCCACAATCGCCGTTCGTCACCTCGGGCCTGCGTATCGGCACCCCGGCGGTCACCACGCGCGGCTTTAAAGTTACCCAGTGCGTTGAACTGGCCGGCTGGATCTGCGACATCCTCGACAACCTCGGCGACGCCGATGTCGAGGCCAATGTTGCCAAGCATGTGGCAGCTGTGTGCGCGGACTTCCCGGTTTATCGCTGAGCGCGGTTTTGGAGTAAATGACTATGCAACGCTACTCAGGCTTCGGCCTCTTCAAACACTCCCTCAGCCACCACGAAAACTGGCAGCGGATGTGGCGCACGCCGACTCCTAAAAAAGTCTACGACGTCGTCATCGTCGGCGGCGGCGGGCATGGTCTGGCGACCGCCTATTACCTGGCCAAGGAACACGGCATCACTAACGTGGCCGTCGTCGAAAAAGGCTGGCTGGGCGGCGGTAACACCGCGCGCAACACCACCATCGTGCGTTCCAACTACCTGTGGGACGAGTCGGCCCACCTGTACGAACACGCGATGAAACTCTGGGAAGGTCTGTCCCAGGACTTGAACTACAACGTGATGTTCTCGCAGCGTGGCGTCTACAACCTGTGCCACACACTGCAGGACATTCGTGATTCCGAGCGTCGGGTCAGCGCCAACCGCCTCAACGGCGTCGATGGCGAACTGCTCACCGCTCAGCAAGTGGCTGACGAGATTCCGTACCTCGACTGCTCGAAAAACACTCGCTACCCGGTGATGGGCGCTACCGTCCAGCGTCGCGGCGGCGTGGCCCGTCACGATGCCGTGGCCTGGGGCTTTGCCCGTGCGGCCGATGCCTTGGGCGTGGACCTGATCCAGCAGACCGAAGTGATCGGTTTCCGCAAGGAAAACGGCGTGTGCATCGGCGTTGAAACCAACAAGGGCTTCATCGGCGCCAAGCGCGTCGGTGTGGTCACGGCGGGTAACTCCGGGCACATGGCCAAACTGGCCGGCTTCCGTCTGCCGATCGAATCCCACCCGCTGCAAGCGCTGGTGTCCGAGCCGATCAAGCCGATTATCGACAGCGTGATCATGTCCAACGCCGTACACGGTTACATCAGCCAGTCCGACAAGGGCGACCTGGTAATCGGTGCCGGTATCGACGGTTACAACGGCTACGGCCAGCGCGGTTCGTACCCGGTGATCGAGCACACCATCCAGGCCATCGTCGAGATGTTCCCGGTCTTGTCCCGCGTACGCATGAACCGCCAGTGGGGCGGCATCGTCGACACCACGCCGGACGCCTGCCCGATCATCTCGAAAACGCCGGTACCGAACATGTTCTTCAACTGCGGTTGGGGCACCGGTGGTTTTAAAGCGACTCCAGGCTCGGGCAACGTGTTTGCCGCCAGCCTTGCCAAAGGTGAAATGCACCCATTGGCTGCACCTTTCTCCATCGACCGCTTCCACAGCGGTGCGTTGATCGATGAACACGGCGCTGCTGCGGTCGCCCACTAACAAAGGCCCCATGAAAACTACTGCGCTCGGCAATACGGCGTTAAAAGCAGGCTCGAAATGCTCACTTAGTAAACTAAGCTCCGCTTTCTCTCCTGTTTTTGCCTTGTCTTGCCTTCGCTCGCTACGTTTTCACGGCGCTTGATAGGAGAAATCCCTATGTTGCACATCTTCTGTCCTCACTGCGGCGAACTGCGCTCCGAAGAGGAATTCCATGCATCCGGCCAGGCGCACATCCCGCGTCCACTGGACCCGAGCGCCTGCACCGACGAGCAGTGGGGCGACTACATGTTCTTCCGTGATAACCCTCGCGGGTTGCACCACGAGCTGTGGGATCACGTTGCCGGTTGCCGTCAGTATTTCAACGTCACCCGTGACACCGTGACCTACGAGATTCTCGAAACCTACAAGATCGGCACCAAGCCGCAGTTCACCGACAAGACTGAAAGTCCGAAAGCGGCCGCGCAGGCTCTGGGAGCGAAGGTATGAGCCAGATCAATCGCCTGTCCAACGGTGGACGGATCGACCGCAACAAAGTCCTGAGCTTCACTTTCAACGGCCAGGTCTACAAAGGCTTTGAAGGCGACTCGCTGGCCGCTGCATTGCTGGCCAACGGCGTCGACATCATCGGTCGCAGCTTCAAGTATTCGCGTCCTCGCGGGATCTTCGCCGCAGGCGCTGAAGAGCCGAACGCGGTGCTGCAGATCGGTGCCACCGAAGCTACGCAAATTCCTAACGTACGCGCCACTCAACAGGCGCTGTACCAGGGTCTCGTCGCCACCAGCACCAACGGCTGGCCGAGCGTGAACAACGACATGATGGGGATTCTCGGCAAGGTCGGCGGCAAGCTGATGCCACCGGGTTTCTACTACAAAACCTTCATGTACCCGCAATCGTTCTGGATGACCTACGAGAAGTACATTCGTAAGGCCGCAGGTTTGGGTCGTTCGCCGACCGAAAACGATCCGGACACCTACGACTACATGAACCAGCATTGCGACGTGCTGATCGTCGGCGGTGGCCCGGCCGGTCTGGCGGCTGCCCTGGCGGCTGCGCGCAGCGGCGCCCGAGTGATTCTGGCCGATGAGCAGGAAGAGTTTGGCGGCAGCCTGCTCGATTCCCGTGAAAGCCTCGACGGCAAACCGGCGACTGAATGGGTGGCCAGCGTTATCGCTGAACTCAAAGGCTTGCCAGACGTGCTGCTGTTGCCTCGTGCAACCGTCAACGGTTACCACGACCACAACTTCCTGACCATTCACGAGCGCCTCACCGATCACCTCGGCGACCGCGCACCGATCGGCCAGGTTCGTCAGCGTATCCACCGGGTTCGCGCCAAGCGCGTAGTGCTGGCGACCGGCGCTCACGAGCGTCCGCTGGTCTACGGCAACAACGACGTGCCGGGCAACATGCTGGCCGGTGCCGTCTCGACTTACGTGCGCCGTTACGGCGTTGCACCGGGCAAGAAACTGGTGCTGTCGACCAACAACGATCACGCCTACCGCGTGGCGCTGGACTGGCTCGACGCCAGCCTGCAAGTGGTGGCCATCGCCGATGCGCGGAGCAATCCTCGCGGTGCGCTGGTAGAAGAAGCACGCGCCAAAGGCATCCGTATCCTGACCGGCAGTGCCGTCATCGAAGCACGCGGCAGCAAGCGCGTCACCGCTGCTCGTGTTGCCGCGATCGACGTCAAGGCGCACACCGTCACCAGCCCTGGCGAATGGCTTGAATGCGATCTGGTTGCCAGTTCCGGCGGCTACAGCCCGGTGGTTCACCTGGCCTCGCACTTGGGCGGCAAACCGATCTGGCGTGAAGACATCCTCGGTTTCATTCCGGGCGAAGCACCACAAAAACGCGTCTGCGTTGGCGGCATCAATGGCGTCTACAGCCTCGGCGATTCCTTGGCCGACGGTTTTGAAGGCGGCGTGCGCGCAGCCAGCGAAGCCGGCTTCAAAGCGGTCGAAGGCGTCCTGCCGAAAGCCCTGAGCCGTGTCGAAGAGCCGACTCTGGCGCTGTTCCAGGTGCCGCACGAAAAGGCTACCGCACGTGCGCCGAAGCAATTCGTCGACCTGCAGAACGACGTCACCGCTGCCGCCATCGAACTGGCGACCCGCGAGGGCTTCGAGTCGGTCGAGCACGTAAAACGTTACACCGCACTGGGCTTCGGTACTGACCAGGGCAAGCTTGGCAACGTCAACGGTCTGGCCATCGCCGCCCGTTCGCTGAACGTGACAATCCCGCAGATGGGCACCACCATGTTCCGCCCGAACTACACACCGGTGACTTTCGGTGCGGTAGCCGGTCGTCACTGTGGGCACATCTTCGAGCCAGTGCGTTACACCGCACTGCACGCCTGGCACGTGAAGAACGGCGCCGAGTTTGAAGACGTCGGTCAGTGGAAACGTCCTTGGTACTTCCCGAAAAACGGTGAAGACCTGCATGCCGCAGTGAAGCGCGAATGCCTGGCCGTGCGTGAAAGCGTTGGCCTGCTGGATGCCTCGACACTCGGCAAGATCGACATTCAAGGCCCGGATGCGCGTGAGTTCCTCAACCGCGTCTACACCAACGCCTGGACCAAGCTCGACGTGGGCAAGGCTCGTTACGGCCTGATGTGTAAAGAAGACGGGATGGTCTTCGACGACGGCGTCACCGCCTGCCTCGCCGACAACCACTTCGTGATGACCACCACCACCGGCGGCGCTGCGCGCGTGCTGCAATGGCTGGAAATCTATCACCAGACCGAATGGCCAGACCTGAAGGTGTACTTCACCTCGGTTACCGACCACTGGGCGACCATGACCCTGTCCGGGCCGAACAGCCGCAAGCTGCTCAGCGAAGTCACCGACATCGATCTGGACAGGGACGGCTTCCCGTTCATGACCTGGAAAGAAGGTTTGGTAGGCGGCGTGCCAGCGCGGGTGTTCCGGATCTCGTTTACCGGTGAGCTGTCGTACGAAGTCAACGTACAGGCCGACTATGCGATGGGCGTCCTGGAGAAAATCGTTGAGGCTGGCAAGAAGTACAACCTGACGCCGTACGGCACTGAAACCATGCACGTCCTGCGGGCCGAGAAGGGTTTCATCATCGTCGGCCAGGACACTGACAGCTCGATGACCCCGGACGACCTGAACATGGGCTGGTGCGTCGGTCGCACCAAACCGTTCTCGTGGATCGGCTGGCGTGGCATGAACCGTGAAGACTGTGTGCGTGATCAACGCAAACAGTTGGTCGGCCTCAAGCCGATCGATCCGACCAAATGGCTGCCGGAAGGTGCGCAACTGGTGTTCAACACCAAGCAAGCGATCCCGATGAGCATGGTCGGTCACGTGACTTCCAGCTACGCCCACAACTCCCTCGGCTATTCGTTTGCCATGGGTGTGGTCAAAGGCGGCTTGAAGCGCCTCGGCGAGCGCGTGTTCGCGCCGTTGGCCGACGGCAGCGTGATCGAAGCGGAAATCGTTTCTTCGGTGTTCTTCGATCCGAAAGGCGATCGCCAGAACATCTAGTGGCCTCGAATCCTGTGGGGTGGCAGCTGCACCGCGTTGACTGCATCGCGAGCAAGCTCGCTCCCACAGGAGATCGCGTAACCCTTGTGGGAGCGAGCTTGCTCGCGATGGCGGCAGAGTTGCCACCGCCAGGGCCGGAACCAACAGAATTCAAGACAGGTGCTTTATGACCACAGCCAACGTTTACCAACAGCGCCCAACCACTGGGGCAAAGGCCGAGTCGTCGCTGCACCACGCGGGCCTGCAAAGCCTGGTGGGCAAGGGCCGTAAAAACGCCGGTGTCACCGTGCGTGAGAAAAAACTCCTGGGTCACCTGACCATTCGTGGCGATGGCCACAATCCGGCATTCGCCGCTGGCGTGCACAAGGCCCTGAGCCTTGAGCTGCCGGTCGCGCTGACCGTGGTCGCCAAAGGCGAAACCAGCCTGCAATGGATGGGCCCGGACGAGTGGCTGCTGATCGTGCCGAGCGGTGAAGAGTTCGCCGCCGAGAAGAAACTGCGTGAAGCGCTGGGCGATCTGCACATCGCCATCGTCAACGTCAGCGGCGGCCAGCAGCTTCTTGAGCTGAGCGGCCCGAAAGTCCGCGAAGTGCTGATGAAGTCCACCAGCTACGACGTGCACCCCAACAACTTCCCGGTGGGCAAAGCCGTGGGCACCGTGTTCGCCAAGTCGCAACTGGTGATCCGCCACACCGCTGAAGACACCTGGGAACTGCTGATTCGCCGCAGCTTCTCGGATTACTGGTGGCTGTGGTTGCAGGATGCAGCGGCGGAATACGGCCTGAGCGTTCAGGCCTGACACTGATGATCGTTCCCACGCTCCGCGTCCAGCTCTACGGCGGTGACGCAGAGCGTCACTGGCGGCATTCCCACGCGGAGCGTGGGAACGATCAGAGGAGATGCACGAAATGAGCCGCGCCCCAGACACATGGATTTTGACCGCCGATTGCCCCAGCGTCCTGGGCACGGTGGATGCGGTGACCCGTTTTCTGTTTGAGCAGGGTTGCTACGTCACCGAGCACCACTCCTTCGATGATCGGCTTTCGGGTCGCTTCTTCATACGTGTGGAATTCCGTCAGCCCGACAATTTCGACGAACAGGCGTTCCGCACCGGTTTAGCCGGACGGACCGACGCGTTCGGCATGGTGTTCGAACTGACCCCGCCGCACCACCGGCCAAAAGTGGTGATCATGGTCTCCAAGGCCGATCACTGCCTCAACGATTTGCTCTATCGCCAGCGCATCGGCCAACTGGCGATGGATGTGGTCGCGGTGGTGTCCAACCACCCGGACCTCAAGCCGTTGGCCGATTGGCATGGAATTCCCTATTACCACTTCCCGCTCGACCCGAACGACAAGCCTGCACAAGAGCGGCAAGTCTGGCAGGTGATCGAAGAGTCCGGTGCAGAGCTGGTGGTGCTTGCGCGCTACATGCAAGTGCTGTCGCCGGAGCTGTGCCGCAAGCTCGACGGTAAGGCGATCAATATCCATCACTCGTTGCTGCCCGGTTTCAAAGGCGCCAAGCCGTATCACCAGGCCTACAACAAGGGTGTGAAACTGGTAGGCGCCACGGCGCACTACATCAACAACGACCTCGACGAGGGCCCGATCATTGCCCAAGGCGTGGAAGCGGTGGATCACAGTCATTATCCCGAAGACCTGATTGCCAAGGGGCGGGATATCGAAGGGCTGACGTTGGCCCGAGCGGTTGGGTATCACATTGAACGGCGGGTGTTTCTCAACGCCAACAGAACAGTAGTTCTTTAGATTTTTGGGGCCGCTTCGCGACCCATTCGCGAGCAAGCCCGCTCCCACATTGGATCTGGGGTGTGACCGGGATCTGTGTACTGACACAAATCCCCTGTGGGAGCGGGCTTGCTCGCGAAGAGGCCCTCCCAAACAACACAAAAGCACACAGGCAATAACCCGAGCAATTAACGCGCCGCCGATTCCTGGCGACGCGACCGCTACATAAAAACAACAGCGAGGTGAAAGCATGTCTGGTAATCGTGGTGTGGTGTATCTCGGCGCTGGCAAGGTCGAAGTACAGAAAATCGACTATCCCAAAATGCAGGACCCGCGCGGCAGGAAGATCGAGCACGGTGTCATCCTGCGTGTGGTATCCACCAATATCTGTGGTTCCGACCAGCACATGGTGCGTGGTCGCACCACGGCCCAAACCGGTCTGGTACTGGGTCACGAGATCACCGGTGAAGTGATCGAGAAGGGCAGCGGTGTCGAGAACCTGCAGATCGGCGACTTGGTGTCGGTACCTTTCAACGTTGCCTGTGGCCGTTGCCGTTCGTGCAAAGAGCAACATACTGGCGTCTGCCTGAGCGTTAACCCGGCGCGTCCGGGCGGTGCCTATGGTTATGTCGACATGGGTGACTGGACCGGTGGCCAAGCCGAATACGCGTTTGTGCCGTATGCCGATTTCAACCTGCTGAAACTGCCGGATCGCGACCGGGCCATGGAAAAAATCCGTGACCTGACCTGTCTCTCCGACATCCTGCCCACCGGTTACCACGGCGCAGTGACTGCCGGCGTTGGCCCTGGCAGCACCGTGTACGTCGCCGGCGCCGGCCCGGTTGGCCTGGCAGCTGCCGCTTCCGCTCGCCTGCTGGGTGCTGCGGTGGTGATCATCGGTGACGTCAACCCGATCCGCCTGGCCCATGCCAAGGCTCAAGGTTTCGAAATCGCCGACCTGTCGACAGACACCCCACTGCACGAACAAATCGCTGCACTGTTGGGCGAACCTGAAGTGGATTGCGCCGTCGATGCCGTGGGCTTCGAAGCCCGTGGTCATGGCCATGCCGGTGTGAAACACGAAGCACCGGCCACCGTGCTCAACTCGCTGATGGGCGTGGTTCGCGTCGCTGGCAAAATCGGTATTCCTGGCCTGTACGTGACAGAAGATCCGGGCGCAGTCGATGCCGCCGCGAAAATGGGCAGCCTGAGCATCCGCTTCGGTCTGGGCTGGGCCAAATCCCACAGCTTCCACACCGGCCAGACCCCGGTGATGAAGTACAACCGCCAGCTGATGCAGGCGATCATGTGGGACCGCATCAAGATTGCCGACATCGTGGGTGTCGAGGTTATCAGCCTCGACGACGCACCACGCGGTTACGGCGAATTCGATGCCGGTGTACCGAAGAAGTTTGTGATCGATCCGCACAAGTTGTTTAGCGCGGCGTGAGAAAAAATGGGCGACCCTGAGGTCGCCCATTTTTTATGTTAATCAATTAATGCTAGCGAAACGCTCTCGGCGTTAGCTTGCCTTGAGCTTCAGGTAAGGAATGGATGTTTCGTTGTTCTCTTTGATCGTTTTGCCACCGTAGCTACAAATATCTCCACTATAGTTTTCAGCTTTCAACTCGTATTTTGGATCTAGAAAGTCATCTCTGGTGGAGAGCGTTTCGCCAGACCATGTTTTACCATTGCTACTCGCAGTGTACTTGAACCCCGTATTGTGAGGCACAGGAACACTGGGATCCGTATAAGGCGTTGATTTGATGTCGCTCACTTTAGGGCAGCTGTTGATATCTGCTGCATAAACGTTACCCATCAGCGCCATCATTGCAAACATACCCACCGCAATTTTGCTTTGCATCATCGTGTACTCCATTACGTAGTTGGAGTGCTAATGCTGGTGGGCTTCCCTGTTTGTGCCTACTGTCAGATATGACAGTTGTTTATACGAATTAGAAATAAGTTATTCAACTAATCGGAAGGAGGGGGAATAAAGTATGAAAAGCGACGGACACAGTGCGTGGGAACGATCAAATGTATAACAGCGCATCCCCTGTGGGAGCGAGCTTGCTCGCGATGGCGGTAGCTCATTCAACATGAGTGTCGACTGACCCACTGCTATCGCGAGCAAGCTCGCTCCCACAGGTTTTGTGCCTTGATTCAGAGTCCCGCTAACGCCCCCTGATACAACACCGGCCCCGTCGGCTGCCCGGTCGGTGAACCGCCTTCAGGTTCAAGGCTGACCGCCAGCGCTATCGGTTTACCCAGCAGCGCATGCTGTTTTTCGCTTAACGCGACCCGACCTTTACCGCCCGCCGGGATTACGCCCAGGGAGATCGGTTTGCCATCGGCGGGAACCGCCCATAACTCGAGACTGTGTCCGGGGGCGACGGCGGCCAAGGCAAGCGGTTCGACTTGCAGATAATCGTCATGAGCCTTGATTCGCAAGGCAGGCTGCGCGCTGGCGCTGAGCAAGGTGGCGCTGTACTGGCTGCTGTCGCGGTTGTAGAGAATGCCCAGCGTCACTGCCACCAGCAGCGAGCAGACGGCCACTGTCACGCGCAACCAGTTCCAGAACGGACGTTTGGCCGGAACGTGCAGTTCTTGCGGTTCGATCCGCGCGTTGATGGCTGTCCATATCCGATCGGGCACCGGTACTTCGACCAAGGGTTCGTTGAGGCTGGCCAGGCTTTCTTGCCACTTGGCCAGTTCAACGCGCAGTTCGGCGTCGTCCAGCAGTAGCTGTTCGAAGCGGCGGCGAGCGGCGGCGGGCATCAGGCCAATCGCGTAGTCGGCGGCGAGGGCGCGGCGCAAGCGCTGGGTTTGATAGTTCATGATTCAAGGCACCTGCGCAGGCGCTCCATTCCACGTCGAATCCAGGACTTGACCGAGCCCAGGGGCGCCGCCAGATGATCGGCCAGTTCAGCGCAGGATAAGCCCTGAAAGTAGGCCACCGTGATCGATTGACGCTGCATGCCTTCAAGGGTCTCCAGGCAGCGCTTCAGCGCGCTGGCTTCACGGTCGCTGCTGAGTAGCTCCTGGGCCGAGGGCGCTTCGTCGACCAGCGCCTGTTCTTCCAGGTCGCTGAGGCGGCGGTCGCGGTGTTTGCGCAACTGGTCGATGGCCTGGTTGCGGGTGATGTTGATCATCCAGGTCATTGGCGCCGACAAATGCGCCTGATAGCGCGAGGCGTTGTTCCAAATGCGCACGAAGCTTTCCTGCAGCACCTCTTCGGCCAGGTCACTGCGCCCCATGAAGCGTAGCGCCACGCCATGCAGGCGCGGCGCAACGCTGCGGTAGAGCGTCTCGAACGCACGGCGGTCACCCAGTGAACATTGGGCGAGTAGCTGTCTGAGCGGTTCGGCGTCGGCGGTGGAAATGACCGTTCTCCAGGCAATCTCGGTGGGTATGCGCTGTCGGTTGCAGGCTGAGGTTAGTTCACGGCGCGTTGTTGTTCCATTCACGGCGACAGCCCTCAAGGCAACGCCGGCCCTGATCTGCAGGGCCGGCGTCAGCGCTTAGCTTTTCGGCATCAGCACTTTGTCGATGACTTGAATTACGCCGTTGGATTGGAACACGTCATAGGTAGTGATGTCGGCGGTGGCGCCTTTTTCGTCCTTGAGGGTGATGTTATGCGGGCCGTTCATCGTCACCCACAGCTTGCCGCCGCTGACGGTGGTGAGTTCGGCTTTACCGCCGCCAGCCTTGATCTGCTGGGCCAGCGTCGCCATGTCGAGTTTGCCGGCGACCACGTGGTAGGTGAGGATGTGGGTCAGCGTGGCTTTGTTGGCGGGTTTGAGCAGGGTGTCGACGGTGCCGGCGGGCAGGGCGGCGAACGCCGCGTTGACCGGTGCGAATACGGTGAACGGACCCTTACCCTTGAGGGTATCGACCAGACCGGCGGCTTTCACGGCGGCGACCAGGGTGGTGTGATCCGCCGAGTTAACGGCGTTATCGATGATGTCCTTGCTCGGCATCATGGCTTGTCCACCGACCATTACAGAGTCGTGGCTCATGTCTGCCGCGTGCACGCTGTTGAGGGTCAAACCACAGGTCACGGCCAGGCTCAGCAGGCTGGCGATCAGTGGGGTTTTAATCGAAGTGCGCTTCATGGTGATTGTCCTAGGTGAGGAATCGGCCAGGAATGTCTGTCCGTGCTTGATATACGCAGTCGGCCGGAGATCGGATGCAACGCAGGAAAATTATTTTTCGGCTAGATTTCACGCAAGCCGGTGCGGCGCACAATGGCCGGGAACAATTAATGTCGCGACCAGTTAAACGGCTGGTTTCCGTCACCTGATTGCAGGTGGCTTTCAGGGTTCAGGAGTTGGTTTCGATGAAGATTTCCCGCAGTTTTGCTTTGGCTTCGCTCATGACGCTGGCGACCAGCCCGGTCTTCGCCGCAGGCTTCAGCCTGAACGATGTGGCCGGTGCCGTGTCCGGTATGCAGGGCAGCGACAAGACGGCTGCCGCTACACCGACCCCGCAGGCAGCAGGTCTGTTGAGCGCGCTGAGTTCGCTGAACGTCACACCGGAGCAGGCGATTGGTGGCACGGGAGCCATGTTGGGGCTGGCGAAGAATCAGTTGGGCGCGGCCGACTATTCCCAGTTGACCAATAAAGTGCCGGGTCTTGATCAGCTATCGGGCAGCAATGCATTGGGCAGCCTGGGTGGCTTGAGCGGTCTGCTCAGTGGTTCGCCTGGTAAGTCGGCAGGCCTGGACAGCGCCTTGGACAACGTCAAGAACACCAATGACCTGAACAACGCCTTCACCGCGTTGGGCATGGACAGCGGCATGATCGGCCAGTTTGCCCCGATCCTGCTGCAATACCTCGGGCAGCAGGGCGTTGGCGGTTCGCTACTCAACAGCCTCGGCGGGATCTGGGGCGCCGGCGGCTGATTCAACCCGCTCGGCACGCAAGGCGTCGAAGCGTGAGCCCTTCTCGGACCAGAGCTGGTTGACCCGGTTCTGGACGTTCTGGCGAAACGCCGGAGCGTTTTCGTAATCACCCTGGCACAACGTCGGATCCAGCTCACAGGTCTTGATATCGATGATCACCTCCTGGAGCTTCGCCTGGCAGTGCTAAAAAGGCTGGCGTGGCCACGGAACAATGCCTGACCCGTTTCGGTCAAACCAGCAGTTTTCCGCCCGCATTCGGGTGGCTTTCAGGGTTCAGGAGTTGGTTTCGATGAAGATTTCACGCGGTTTTGTTTTGGCTTCGCTCATGACCCTGGCGACCAGCCCGGTCTTCGCTGCCGGCTTCAGCCTGAACGATGTGGCGGGTGTTGTGTCCGGCATGCAGGACGGAGACGACGAGACGGCTGACGCTGCATCGACCCCGCAGGCAACAGGCCTGTTGAGCGCGCTGAGTGTGCTGAACGTGACCCCGGAACAGGCCATCGGTGGCACGAGCGCCATGCTGGGTCTGGCGAAGAACCAGTTGAGCTCGACCGACTATTCGCAGTTGACCAAAGACGCGCCGGGGCTGGGCATGCTGTCGGCTGGTGGTGGTCTGGGTATGCTTGGCGGACTGCTCGGTGGCTCGTCCGGCAAGTCGTCGCCTCTGGACAGCGTCCTGGGCAACCTGGATAACGTGAAGAACACCAATGACCTGAGCAGCGCCTTCAGCGCGCTGGGCATGGACGGCGGCATGATCGGCCAGTTTACCCCGATCCTGCTGCAATTCCTCGGTCAGCAGGGTGTCGGCGGTTCGCTACTCAATAGCCTTGGCGGGATCTGGGGCGCCGACGGTTGATTCAACCGGCTCGGCGCGCAACGCGTCGATGCGTGAGTCCTTCTCGGTCCAGAGCTGGTTGACCCAGTTCTGGACGCTCTGGCGAAACGCCGGATCGTTTTCGTAATCACCCTGCCACAACGCCGGATCCAGCTCGCGGGTCTTGATGTCGATGATCACCCTAGGCACCGCACCGCTGATCAGATCCCAGAAACCCGGAATCTTCGCCTGTGGATACACCACGGTCACATCGAGCACCGCATCCAGCTGTTCACCCAGCGCCGCCAGGACAAACGCCACGCCGCCAGCCTTGGGCTTGAGCAAGTGCTTGAACGGCGATTGCTGTTCGGTGCGTTTGGCCGGCGTGAAGCGAGTGCCTTCCAGGTAGTTGACCACACTCACCGGCTGGCGCTTGAACAACTCGCAGGCGGCTTTGGTGATCTCCAGGTCCTTGCCGTGCAGTTCCGGGTGTCGGGCCAGGAAGGCTTTGCTGTAGCGCTTCATGAACGGGTAATCCAATGCCCACCAGGCCAGGCCCAGAAACGGCACCCAGATCAGCTCTTTCTTCAGGAAGAACTTGAAGAACGGCGTGCGCCGGTTGAGCGTCTGGATCAGCGCCGGGATGTCGACCCAGGATAGGTGGTTGCTGATCACCAGATACGAGGTGTCGACCCGCAGGCCTTCGCCGCCGCGAATGTCCCATTGTGTGGGGATGCACAGGGCGAAAATCAGCTTGTCGATTTCGGCCCAGGTCTCGGCGATCCACATCACCGCCGCACTGGCGTAATCACGCAAGCGCCCCGGCAAGAGCAGTTTCAGCAGGGCAAACACCATCAACGGACCGAACAGGACCAGGGTGTTGAGCAACAGCAGCAAGGTGACGAAACAGCCGGTGAGCAGGCGGCGCATAAATAACTCTTGTAAGCGTTTGGGCGCGCAATGATAAGCAGCTTCGGCCCAGAGGCCAAATGCGGGTGGCGACGAATGTTTCACTTTTGTCTGGGTATGCTCCAGCGACTGGCCGTTGATCGTTCCCACGCTCTGCGTGGGAATGCCTCAATGGACGCTCTGCGTCCGCTGTTGGGACGCAGAGCGTCCCGGGCTGCATTCCCACGCAGAGCGTGTGAACGATCGACACAACAAAGGTCTAAAATCCCGTCGTCCTACCCTCAGGGAATCCATTACGTGAAATCTGTCATCGCATTGTTAGCCCTTCTGGCCCTGCCGGTCATGGCGGCCGAGCCGACTCTTTATGGTCGTTACGAATACATCAAGCTGCCGGAAATCGGTGGCCAGGTTCTCAAGGCCAAGATGGATACCGGCGCGCTGACGGCGTCCCTGTCGGCCAAGGACATCGAAACCTTCACCCGCAATGGCGAAGACTGGGTGCGCTTCCGTCTGGGCACCAAGGATGCAAGCAACAAGATTTTCGAACACAAGATATCGAGGATCAGCAAAATCAAAAGCCGCGCCGATGAAGACGACGAGAAGAACGTGTCCGATGTGGCCAAGCGTCCAGTGATTGATCTGGAGCTGTGCCTGGGCAGCATCAAGCGCACGGTCGAGGTCAACCTGACCGACCGCAGCAGTTTCAATTACCCTCTGCTGATCGGTGCCAAGGCATTACGTGAGTTTGGCGCGGCGGTGAACCCGGCCAGACGCTTCGTCGCGGATAAGCCTGACTGCTGATTGACGCCGAATCAGCCTTGGGGCACCGTTCGCCCACTTAATTGCCGGGCTTGGATGCCATGCCTCATATCCTGATTGTCGAAGACGAAGCGGCAATTGCCGACACGCTGATTTTTGCCTTGCAGGGCGAAGGCTTCACCACCACCTGGTTAAGCCTCGGCGCGGCGGCGCTCGAGCATCAGCGCGTGACACCGGCGGACTTGATCATTCTGGATATTGGCCTGCCGGACATCAGCGGCTTTGAGACCTGTAAGCAGTTGCGGCGCTTCAGCGAAGTGCCGGTGATGTTCCTCAGTGCCCGCGACGGCGAGATCGATCGGGTCGTGGGGCTGGAGATCGGCGCCGACGATTATGTAGTCAAGCCATTCAGCCCTCGGGAAGTGGCGGCGCGGGTCCGGGCGATTCTCAAACGCATGGCGCCGCGCGCGGTGAACGAGTTGTCCAGCGCAGTGTTCCAGGTCGACACCGATCGCGTGCTGATCAGCTATCGCGGTCAACCCCTGGGCCTGACCCGCCACGAATTCCGTCTGTTGCAGTGTTTGCTGGAGCAACCCGAGCGGGTTTTCAGCCGCGAGCAATTGCTCGATGCGCTGGGAGTCGCCGCCGATGCGGGTTATGAGCGCAGCATCGACAGCCACATCAAAAGCCTGCGCGCCAAGTTACGTCTGGTGGCTGCCAGTGCGGAGCCGATCCAGACTCACCGTGGCCTGGGTTACAGCTACAGCCCGGGGAATAGCTGATGCCGTTGGGAATCCGGATTTTCCTGGTCTATGTACTGTTCATCGGCCTGACCGGTTACTTCGTGCTCAACACGGTGATGGAAGAAGTCCGCCCCGGCGTACGCCAGTCCACCGAAGAAACCCTGGTGGACACCGCCAACCTGATGGCCGAAATCCTGCGTGACGACTTCAAGGCGGGCACCCTCAACCAGAATCGCTGGCCCGAATTACTCAAGGCTTACGGTGAGCGGCAACCGGCGGCGACGATCTGGGGGTTACCAAAAAATTCGGTCAACCACCGTATTTACGTCACGGATGCCAAGGGCATCGTGGTGCTGGACTCCAGCGGCGTAGCAGTGGGCCAGGACTATTCGCGCTGGAACGATGTGTACCTGACCTTACGCGGCGAATACGGCGCACGTTCGACCCGCAGCATCGCTGACGATGCCACTTCTTCGGTGATGCACGTTGGCGCGCCGATCCGCGATAACGGGCAGATCATCGGCGTGGTCACCGTGGCCAAGCCCAACAGCTCATTGCAGCCTTACGTCGACCGCACCGAACGTCGATTGCTTTGGTACGGCGCCGGGTTGATCGGCCTCGGCTTGTTGTTCGGTGCGGCGTTGTCCTGGTGGCTGAGTGTTGCATTGCGGCGTTTGACCGCCTACGCCCAGGCGGTCAGCGAAGGCCGGAGGGCCGAGCTGCCGCATTATCGCGGGGGTGAGCTGGAGCAACTGGCCACAGCGGTGGAGCACATGCGCACGCAATTGGAGGGCAAGGCTTACGTCGAACGTTATGTGCACACCCTGACCCATGAATTGAAGAGTCCGTTGGCGGCGATTCGCGGTGCCGCCGAGTTGCTGCAAGGCGAGATGCCGGCAACACAACAACAGCGCTTTGTCAGCAATATCGACAGCGAAAGTGCGCGCATGCAGCAGTTGATCGAGCGCTTGCTGAACCTGGCGCAGGTCGAACAGCGTCAAGGGCTGGAAGAGCGTGTACCGGTGCCGGTGGCAGCATTGGTCGATGAGTTGCTCAGCGGTCAGCATGCGCGCATCGAGCGCAAGCAGTTGAAAATCGAGACGCAGATTTCAACGGACCTGGATGTGCTGGGCGAGCCGTTCTTGTTGCGTCAGGCGCTGGGCAATCTGTTGGAGAACGCTCTGGATTTCTCCCCGTCCCACGGCGTCTTGCGCTTCACCGCCGAACGGCATGCCGAGCAGGTCGAATTCAAACTGTTCAATCAGGCCGAACCGATCCCGGATTACGCCCTGGGGCGTTTGAGCGAACGCTTCTATTCACTGCCACGTCCGGACAGTGGACGTAAAAGTACCGGCCTTGGGCTTAACTTCGTTGAAGAAGTAGTCAAGTTGCATGGGGGGGAATTGCACGTCGGCAATGTGCCGAACGGCGTCGAGGTGACGCTGCGTCTGCCCAGATGATCGTTCCCACGCTCTGCGTGGTAACGATCAGTCAGTAGGGCTTTTCTCCACACACTCTCCACATTCCCCCCATAAAACCCTCACACCCGGCTTCCAGACTCTCCCTCATTCGAACAGGGAGAGAACCCATGAACCGCAGCTTGGCCATAAAACTTGGGGCAATTGCCCTTCTGATTGTGCTGTTGATGATCCCGTTGCTGATGATCAGCGGAGTGATTTTTGACCGCCAGCAACTGCGCAACGGTGTCCTTGAGGACATCGCCCGCAGTTCCAGCTACAGCCAGCAATTGAGCGGCCCGCTGATGGTGGTGCCGTATCGCAAGGCGGTCCGGACCTGGAAAACCAACGAAAAAACCAGCGAGCGTTATCAGGAAACGACTCAGGAGCGGGGGCGACTGTATTTCCTTCCTGAACGTTTCGAACTCGATGGCCAGGTTCAAACCGAACTGCGTGCCCGTGGCATTTACGAGGCGCGGTTGTTTCACGCTGACAACCGGATCAGCGGGCACTTTTCTATCCCGGAGCACTTGGGCATCAAGGAGGACTTTTCCGACTACCAGTTCGACCAGCCGTTCCTGGCCGTGGGCATCAGCGATATTCGTGGTATCGAAAACGCCTTGAAGCTCGAACTCGATGGCCAGAGCGTGGACTTTGTTCCGGGTACGCAAGTGGACTGGCTGGGCGAGGGCGTGCACGTCAGGCTGCCGGTGCTGGATGCGAACAAAGCCACAGAATTGGCCTTCGGTTTTGACCTGCGTCTGCAAGGCACCGGTCAGTTGCAGATCACCCCGGTGGGCAAAACCAGCAAAGTCAGTTTGAAAGCCAACTGGCCGCATCCGAGCTTTATCGGTAACTACCTGCCGGCCCAGCGTGAGATCAGTGCTGAAGGTTTCAGCGCCAATTGGCAGACCTCGTTCTTCTCCACCAATCTGGAAGAGGCACTCAATAGCTGCTTGTCCCATTCCAGCTGTGAAGAGTTCAAAAGCCGCAGTTTCGGTGTCAGCTTCATCGACCCGGTGGATCAGTACCTCAAAAGCGATCGGGCGATCAAATACGCGCTGCTGTTTATCGTGCTGACCTTTGCCGGGTTCTTTCTCTTCGAAGTCCTGAAAAGCCTCGCGGTACACCCGGTTCAATACGCCTTGGTGGGCGTGGCACTGGCGTTCTTCTACCTGCTGTTGTTGTCACTCTCCGAGCACATCGGCTTTGCCCTGGCGTATCTGCTGTCGGCCGCTGCCTGCGTGTTGTTGATCGGTTTCTATGTCTGCCATGTGTTGCGCAGTGCGCGCCACGGCTTGAGTTTTTCGGCGGGATTGGCGGCACTCTACGGTTTGCTTTACGGCTTGTTGAGTGCCGAGGATTACGCGCTGTTGATGGGCTCGCTGCTGTTGTTCGGCTTGCTGGGCGTGTTTATGGTGCTGACGCGCAAGCTGGACTGGTACGGGATTGGCCAGGGCAAGATTGCCAAGCCAGAGGTGGTATATGAGTAGGTCGCTGGGGTTGCGCGAGGATCAGTTGCAGGGCGAATGGTTGGCGATGCAGATTGCCAGGTTGTTTGTGTTGGAGCGGGGTGATGCCCTCATCGGCAAGCCCCGCTCCCTCAGGTCGGCAGGTGCTGCTAAACCTTCGGCACGGTCGCCAGCATCGACGGTCGCAGGCAGACTTCGGCATACCAGGCGCTGAGTTGCGGATTGCTCTTGCGCCACTCCAGGTCCGGATGACGCAAATCCAGATACCCGAGGGCGCAGGCAACGCTGATGGCCGCGACGTCGAAATGGCTGGTCAGCTCGGCGATGGCGTCGGCTTCCAGCACTGCCAAGGCCCGGCGGATCTTGTCGCGCTGGGCGTCGAGCCATTGTTCCCAGTGTTTCTCCGGCGCGCGCAGGGCGACTTCGTAACGGATCAGCACCGCGGCGTCCATGATCCCGTCGGCCAGCGCGGCCAGGGTCAGGCGCCGCCAGCGTGCCGTGCCTTCGCGAGGGATCAGCGGATTGCCGACATGTTGCTGGTCGAGGTATTCGAGGATCACCCGGCTGTCGTACAACACGTTGCCGTCGTCCAGGCGCAGCGCCGGAATCTTGCCCAGCGGGTTGTCCTGGTTCAATGCGGCATCAGGGCTGACCGGGGTCAATTGGCTGTGTTGCAGCGCCACGCGGTCCAGTTGACCGGTTTCATGCAGCAGCACCATCACTTTGCGCACGTAAGGCGAGGCAGGGTTGTGGAACAAGGTCATGCTGGGGGCGGACATGGACATTCCTCGGCTGTAGTCAGGGAGCATGGGCAAGAGATCTAGCCTAGTAAGTTCCAACGCGGCTGGCGAGGGTTTAGTGGTGCCCACAAGATCGCTATCGCGAGCAAGCTCGCTCCCACAAGGGCACCACTATACCTGTGGGAGCGAGCTTGCTCGCGATGGCGTCGGTACAGACGCTGACAACCTAGAAGGAATGGCTTTGCTGCCGGCGTTTCCACTGGCTCAACCGCTGTTGCAGATTCAGCGGGCTGTGAATCTGCTGCGTTCGCGCGCGGTTGAACAGGATCAACACCAACTCAGCCGTAGCCATCGCGTCGGCGCTGGCGTTATGGCGCTCGAAGACTTGCAGCTTGAACCAGTTGATCCAGTCGTCCAGCCCGGCTTCGCGGATGTTCGCCTGTGGACACAGCAGTGGCGCCATGTCGGCAACGTCGAGGAACGGATGCTGCAGGCGATAACCCAGGCTGTCCTTCAGGGCACGACCGAGCATGTGCTGGTCGAACGGTGCATGAAACGCCAGCAACGGGCTGTCACCGACGAACTTCATGAAATCCAGCAACGCGTCCCGCGGATCACTGCCAGCGGCAATCGCGCTTGGGCCCAGGCCATGAAGCAACACGCTAGGCCCGATTTTATGGTCGCTGCGCTGCAAGGTTCGCTCGAACTGCTGACTGAAATCGATCGCGCCGTCTTCGATCACCACGGCACCGATCGACAGCACCACGTCCTTGTTCAGGTTCAAACCGGTGGTTTCCAGGTCGACCACCACCCAGCGTTGCTCGCGCAGGCTGCATTCGCCCAGCGTCGGGGCGCTTGGCAGTTGGTCCAGGCGTTGTTGCTGCGCGGCGGTCAGTGTCGGCCCGGCGGGGCGCAGCCAGGAAAACAGCTTCATAGCTGATACCGCAGGGTCAGGCTGCTTTGCAGGCGTTGGGCCTGACGCAGGGACTCACGCAGGATTCGCCGGTCCAGATGATTCAGGCTGTCGGGATCGACCCGATTGGAATGGGGCAGGTTCTCACGAGTCTGTCGCTGATGCTGCTGCATGCGGGTTTGCTGGATGAAGTGATAGGCTTCTTCATAGGCCGCACCGTCCAGTGGGTCGATGACTTCTTTGGCCACCAGTTGACGAAAGCGCTCCAGCGTATTGTTGACCCCAATGCCATGGGCCAGCGCCAATAGCCTGGCACCGTCGACAAACGGGGTCAGCCCTTGGACTTTCAGGTCGAGAGTGGCTTTTTCACCGTTCTTTTTCTCCAGCACGAACTCGCGGAAACGCCCAACAGGCGGGCGTTGGCGCAGGGCGTTCATGGCCAGCATGCGCTGGAACAACCGATTGTCCGCCACCTGATCGAGAATCGCGCGGCGCAATTGCTCGCAGCCTTGCTCATCGCCCCAGACCACCCGCAGGTCGAAGTAAATGCTCGATCCGAGCAAATTCTCGGGCGTTGCTTCGCGGATAAACGCCGCGAAACGCCGCGCCCATTCGGCACGGGACAAACACAGCTGCGGGTTGCCAGCCATGATATTGCCCTTGCACAGCGAAAAGCCGCAGAGCGCCAGGCTCTGATTGATCTGCTGGGCGATCGGCAACAGCTTGCTGCGAATCTCGGCCGCCTGCACCGCATCGCGTGCCTCGAAGAGAATGCCATTGTCCTGATCGGTGTACAGCGTCTGCTCGCGGCGGCCTTCGCTGCCGAAGCACAGCCAGCTGAACGGTATGCCGGGGTCGCCTTTATCGGCCAGCGTCAGCTCGATGACCCGGCACACGGTGTGATCGTTGAGCAAGGTGATGATGTGGGTGATTTGGGTCGAGGACGCGCCGTGGGCGAGCATGCGCTCGACCAGTTGGCCGATTTCGCCGCGCAGGGCCACCAGGTTTTCCACCCGTGGCGCGCTGCGAATGGTGCGTGCCAAGTGCACCAGATCGACGCGTTGCAGGGAAAACAGGTCGCGTTCCGAGACCACGCCGCACAAGCGTTGGTCTTTCACCAGGCAGACGTGGGCGATGTGTCGCTCGGTCATGGCAATGGCCGCATCGAACGCGCTGTGGTCCGGCGTCAGGAAGAACGGCGCGTGGATCATGTGCCGGTCGATGGACTGATTGAAGTCACTGGTGCCATCGGCGACCACCTGACGCAAGTCGCGCAGGGTGAAAATCCCCAGCGGGGCTTTCTGCTCATTGACCACCACAATGCTGCCGACCTGTTGCTCGTGCATCAGGGTCACGGCGTCACGCAGCGGGGTCGCGGGGCTACAGGTCACGGGATGGCGCATGGCCAATTCGCCGAGGCGGGTATTGAGCGAATACTGGGTGCCGAGGGTTTCCACGGCTTTTTGCTGGACTTGCTGGTTGACCTGATCGAGCAGACTGCTGACGCCGCGTAGGGCAAAGTCGCGAAACGTGCTGGAAAGGGCGAACAGCTTGATGAAGGCCGACTTGTTCAACTGTAGGCAAAAGGTGTCTTCGGCGGCCAGGTGTTCGGTACGGGTCGCGCGCTCACCCAGCAGTGCGGCGAGGGGGAAACATTCGCCGGTGGTGATTTCGAAGGTGGTTTCGGTGCCACCCTTGGCCGTGTGCGGACGTTCGCCGACCACCCGGCCCTGTTTGACGATGTAAAAATGCTCAACCGGTCCGTCCGCGGGCTTGATGATGCTCTCGCCCGGACCGTAGAAGCGCAGTTGGCATTGTTCGACCAGGTAGGCCAAGTGCGCGTGTTCCATCTGATTGAACGGCGGGAAACGCTGAAGGAACTGCAAGGTGCCCTGGATGTTCTGCAGCACTGCTGTTTTCCCTGCCTGGGTGAAGGCATCCGCTTTACTCATAACCATTACCGCAGTCTTTTTCGATTTGTTGTTGTCGGAGTCACTGCCATGGTCGGCCCCTGTGCGAAGAGTGCCCATTGGACGTAAGTCTAGGTAACGGTGCAGGAAGCGAAATTTCGGAAATACCCTACGCTATTAATGCGCAAAACCGCTGATTAGCCCACTTGGAAAACTATCCGGCGAAGCGCACATTTAAGTTCTGCTTAGCGATGTCCGACTATGGTGCTAGGGGATTAATCCGAATATGTAGAGAGATTTATGTCCGACCACGATATTTTGAGCGATGCCGAGCGTGAAGCGTTGAGTGCAGTCATGCACGAACCGGACTTGCCGGCACAACGTGTGCTGATCGTCGACGACGACAAGGACACGCGTGAGCTGCTTTCGGAAATTCTTGCGCTTGATGGCATCCGCAGCATGACGGCAGCCAGTGGTGAAAGCGCACTCAAACTGTTGGACTCGAACAAGTCGATCGGGTTGCTCATCACCGATCTGCGGATGCGTCACATCGATGGTCTGGAGCTGGTCCGTGAGGTGCGTGAGTCGGAACGGGCGGCATTGCCGATCATCATCGTTTCCGGTGACGCCAAGGCCCGGGATGTCATTGATGCCATGCACTTGAGCGTGGTGGATTTTCTGCTCAAGCCCATCGATAGCAAAGAGCTGTTGGCACTGGTCAAGCATCAGCTGGGGATGGAGCCTTAGCAGTGCTCGTCCCCACGCGTGGGAACGATCCGAGACTTCCTATGAAAAAAGGCCCTGATCTTCCGATCAGGGCCTTTTCTTATCCAGCATCAGCGCTTATTCACAGGCCATTGGCAGCTTTGAACTCGCGACGGCGACGGTGCAGGACCGGCTCGGTGTAGCCATTCGGCTGCTTGGTGCCTTCGATCACCAGTTCGACCGCCGCCTGGAAGGCGATGTTGCTGTCGAAGTTTGGTGCCAGCGGACGGTACAGCGGGTCGTTGGCATTCTGGCGGTCAACCACCGGCGCCATGCGCTTGAGGGTTTCCAGCACCTGGGCTTCGCTGACGATGCCGTGACGCAGCCAGTTGGCGATGTGCTGGCTGGAGATACGCAGCGTCGCACGGTCTTCCATCAGGCCGACGTCGTTGATGTCCGGCACTTTCGAACAGCCCACGCCCTGGTCGATCCAGCGCACCACATAACCGAGGATGCCCTGAGCATTGTTGTCCAGTTCGTTCTGGACCTGTTCCGCTGTCCAGTCGGGGTTGCTTGCCAGCGGGATGGTCAGGATATCGTCAACCGATGCACGAGGACGCTTGGCCAGTTCGGCCTGACGGGCGAACACGTCAACCTTGTGGTAATGCAGCGCGTGCAGCGCAGCGGCGGTCGGCGAAGGGACCCAGGCGGTGTTGGCGCCGGCCAGCGGGTGAGCGATTTTCTGCTCGAGCATGGCAGCCATCAGGTCGGGCATGGCCCACATGCCTTTACCGATTTGCGCACGACCTTGCAGGCCCGTGCTCAAACCGATGTCGACGTTCCAGTTTTCGTAGGCACCGATCCACTTCTCGGCCTTCATGTCGGCCTTGCGCACCATCGGGCCGGCTTCCATGGAGGTGTGGATTTCATCGCCGGTACGGTCGAGGAAGCCGGTGTTGATGAACACCACGCGCTCGCTGGCCGCCTTGATGCAGGCCTTGAGGTTGATCGTGGTGCGCCGCTCTTCGTCCATGATGCCGACTTTGAGGGTATTGCGCGGCAACTCGAGCACGTCTTCGATGCGCCCGAACAGCTCGTTGGTGAACGCCGCTTCTTCCGGACCGTGCATTTTCGGTTTGACGATGTAGACCGAACCGGTACGGCTGTTCTTGCGGGTGGTGTTGCCGTTGAGGCTGTGCAGCGCTGCAAGGTTGGTGATAAGGCCGTCGAGGATGCCTTCCGGCACTTCGTTGCCGTCCTTGTCGAGGATCGCGTCGATGGTCATCAAGTGGCCAACGTTACGCACGAACAGCAGCGAGCGGCCGTGCAGGCTCAGTTCGCTACCGTCTGGGGCGGTGTAGGTGCGGTCGGCGTTCATGGTCCGGGTAAAGGTCTTGCCACCCTTGACGACTTCTTCCGACAGATCGCCTTTCATCAGACCGAGCCAGTTGCGGTAGATCACCACTTTGTCATCGGCATCGACGGCGGCCACGGAGTCTTCGCAGTCCATGATGGTGGTCAGTGCGGCTTCCATCAGGACGTCTTTGACGCCGGCGGCGTCGGTCTGGCCGACCGGTGTGCTGGCGTCGATCTGGATTTCGAAGTGCAGGCCGTTGTTTTTCAGCAGGATCGCGGTCGGCGCCGCAGCGTCGCCGTGGAAGCCGATCAGCTGTGCGTCGTTGCGCAGGCCGCTGTTGCTGCCACCTTTGAGGCTGACTACCAGTTTGCGATCAACAATCTTGTAGCCGGTAGAGTCGACGTGGGAGCCAGCAGCCAATGGCGCGGCTTCGTCGAGGAAGGCGCGGGCGAAGGCAATGACCTTGTCGCCGCGAACCTTGTTGTAGCCTTTGCCTTTTTCCGCACCGTCGGCCTCGCTGATGGCATCAGTGCCATACAGCGCGTCGTACAACGAGCCCCAGCGGGCGTTCGAGGCGTTGAGGGCGAAGCGGGCGTTCATCACCGGAACCACCAGTTGTGGACCGGCCATGCGGGCGATTTCGTCGTCGACGTTTTGCGTCGTTGCCTGGAAATCGGCCGCTTCTGGCAGCAGATAACCGATGTCTTGCAAGAAGGCCTTATAAGCCACAGCGTCGTGCGCTTGACCTGCACGGGACTGGTGCCAGGCATCAATACGAGCCTGGAGGTCGTCGCGTTTGGCGAGTAGGGCTTTGTTCTTCGGTGCCAGGTCGTGGATGACCTTGTCGGCACCGGCCCAGAACTTGTCGGCGGTGAGGCCGGTACCGGGAATGGCTTCGTTGTTCACGAAGTCGAACAGGACTTTGGCGACCTGCAGGCCACCGACTTGAACGTGTTCAGTCATTGCTTGCCTCACTCTGCTCAGCTATTTCGCTTTTCAGCTCTTCAATTTGACAATGAAGCCTCTGGCCATTTAAACCACAAACCCCTCTACCAGTACATGCCATTGCTGGCGGCTGGGTGGTTCCAATCAACGGCGTGAAGCCTTGCTGACGGGGCTTTGAGGGTTGCGATGGCGCCTGGGCAGACATCGATCCAACGTTATGTAGTGCGCGCTGCGGCATACTACATGATGAATTGCGGTTGTGAAAATTAGACTAATTACGTCGTTTAGCGACCCGGCCAGGCTGTCCGGTCACACCGGGGAATAGGATGTTCTCAAAAAACTATTGGATTGTTCCAGATAAATCTAAAAACTTGTACACATAATATTGAATTCACTGCTATGGGGCTTTGATTTTTTTGCTTCCGCGCTGAATCGGGTCCCTTGCCTATACTTGCCTTTCTATAACAAAAGTCATGACAAGAGGGCTGTGCCATGGACCACCTCGTACTCACCGTATTCGCCCCGGACAAGCCCGGCCAGGTCGAGCACGTCGCCCAATGTATTGCCGAGCATGGTGGTAACTGGCTGGAGAGCAACATTTCACGGATGGCCGGGCAGTTTGCCGGGATCCTTCGGGTTGGCGTGCCAGCCGAGGGCTATGACGAGCTGGTCGATGCGCTTCAGGCGTTGTCCGCCCAAGGGATTCGGGTGTTGATCGCCGAAAGCAGTATTGAGCAATCCTGCACCTGGAAGCCGATTGCCATGGAGCTGGTCGGTAACGACCGGCCGGGGATCGTGCGTGACATCACGCGTTTGCTGAGTGAGCAGGGGGTCAACCTTGAGCGCTTGGTAACCGACGTACGTCCGGCGCCGATGAGCAGCGAGCCGCTGTTCCACGCCGAAGCGATTCTTGCGGTGCCGCTGACCCTTTCCCTGGACGTGTTGCAGTCGCGGCTGGAGACCCTGGCCGATGATTTGATGGTGGAGTTGGTGCTGCGCAGCGAGCCGTAAACGGGTTATCCAAGTAAAGCGTGCACCGGCCTGTGGATAACCTGTAGAGACACATCGCCAGCCCACGTCCGTCGGGGCTCTTCAGGAGTTGATCAAAAAACCAGCAGTTTCAAGGGCTTGTGCACAAACGACGGGGATCACGCTGTGGATAACCTTGGGACGGATGCTTGCAGGCCACAGCGACCGTGGCTTGCAAGGAGTTGTGCGTTTTTTGATCAGCCGCGCCGGCGCAAACTCATCCAGGCGTCGATGCTGTAAACCGCCAGACCTGCCCAGATAAACATGAAGGCCACCAGTGTGGTGGACGACAGGTGTTCGCCGAACAGCAGTACGGCTTGCAGCAGCACCAGTGTTGGCGCCAGGTATTGCAGGAAGCCAATGGTGGTGTAGGGCAAATGCCGTGTAGCGGCGTTGAAACAGACCAACGGCACCAGCGTTATCGGACCGGCGGCGACCAGCCACCAGGCTTCGGACGTAGTCCAGAACGCTGCTTGCGCGCTGGTAGCGGTTGGATTGAAGAGCAACCAGGCAAGGGCAATCGGCACCAGCATCCAGGTTTCCACCACCAGTCCGGGCAGCGCTTTGACCGGAGCCTGTTTGCGGATCAATCCGTAGAAACCGAAGGTCAGCGCCAGCACCAGCGATACCCACGGCAGGCTGCCGACTTGCCAGACCTGCTGCGCGACGCCAACGGTGGCCAGCCCAACGGCAAACCACTGCAGGCGTCGCAGCCGTTCGCCGAGGATCAGCATGCCCAGCAGCACGTTCACCAGCGGGTTGATGTAGTAACCGAGGCTGGCTTCGAGCATGCGTCCGTTGTTCACCGACCAGACGTAGGTCAGCCAGTTGGCCGCAATCAATGTGCCGCTCAGCGCGAGGACTGCCAGCCGCCGTGGGTTCTCGCGGAGTTCACGCCACCAGCCCGGGTGCTTCCAGACCATCAGCAGCAAGGCGCCGAACAGCGCTGACCAGAGTACCCGGTGGATGATGATTTCCACGGCAGGTACGTCGGCAATGGCCTTGAAGTAGAGCGGGAACAATCCCCAGATGATGTAGGCACTCAGGCCCAATAGGTACCCGCGACGCGGGTTGGCGGCTTGCATGCAAAATCCTTGCTTAGGCAGCTAACAAAGGGGGGATTGTAAGGAGATTTTTCTCGATGTGCAGGGAACCTTTGTGGGAGCGAGCTCGCTCGCGATTGCATCACTGCGATCATCCAGATACACCGCGGCGTTCGCATCGCGAGCAAGCTCGCTCCCACATTGGATCTTCTTTGGAGGGGCGAAACGGGTGAGTCAGAACAATTTCAACGGTTCTTCGTTGAGCGCCGCCAGTTGCTCGCGCAATGCCAGCACCTGATCGCCCCAATAACGTTCGGAGCCAAACCAGGGAAAGCTGTGGGGGAACGCCGGGTCATCCCAGCGTCGCGCCAGCCAGGCGCTGTAGTGCATCAGGCGTAAGGCACGCAGAGGTTCGATCAGCGCCAGTTCGCGTGGGTTGAAGTCGTGGAACTCACTGTAGCCGTCCATCAGTTCCGACAACTGGCCAAGACATTCCTGACGATCACCGGCAAGCATCATCCACAGGTCCTGCACCGCCGGCCCCATGCGACAGTCGTCAAGGTCGACGATGTGGAACATCTCGTCACGGCACATCATGTTGCCGGGGTGGCAATCGCCGTGCATGCGGATGTTCTGGTGCGGCGTGTCTTTGTAGACTTCTTCCACGCGCTTGAGCAGGTCGCGGGCGACTGACTCGTAAGCGGGCAGCAAGCTGCGCGGTATGAAGTTGCCTTCGAGCAAGGTGGTCAGCGAATCATGGCCGAAGTTTTTGACGCCCAGCGCTTCGCGGTGTTCGAAGGGGCGGGTAGCGCCCACTGCGTGCAAGCGGCCGAGCAATTGCCCCAAACGGTAGAGCTGATCGAGATTGCCCGGCTCTGGCGCGCGGCCGCCTCGGCGCGGGAACAGGGTGAAGCGGAAACCAGCGTGTTCGTGCAGGCTTTCACCGTTGTGAATCAACGGCGCAACCACCGGCACTTCGCACTCGGCGAGTTCGAAGGTGAAGCGGTGCTCTTCGAGAATGGCGGCGTTGGTCCAGCGTTGCGGACGGTAGAACTTGGCAATCAGCGGCTCGCCATCTTCAATGCCAACCTGATAGACACGGTTTTCATAGCTGTTGAGCGCAAGGACGCGGGCGTCGCTGAGAAAGCCGATGCTTTCTACGGCGTCGAGCACCAGATCGGGGGTAAGTGTTTCAAACGGGTGAGACATGCTGACTCCTGCGCGCAGCAGGCTGCCGCGTCCGGCCAAACATGGTAGCGCAGAAGGGGCGACTTTAGTGGTTGGGCTTGAGGTGAGTGTTGTTTTTACCGACGCCATCGCGAGCAAGCTCGCTCCCACAGGGTTATGTGTTCACAGATCCCATGTGGGAGCGAGCTTGCTCGCGATGAGGGCCTGTCAGGCGCCGACGATCCCGCCATCTTCCCGGGTAATCGCCATCACCGAGGAGCGCGGTTTACCGTTAGGCAAATGCTCGGGGAAGGTCGACCCACCGTTTTCCCCCGGATGTTGAATCCCGACAAACAAGGTCTTCTGGTCCGGCGAAAAGCTGATGCCGGTCACTTCACAGCCCACCGGGCCAACCATGAAGCGGCGGATCTCACCGGTCGCAGGATCAGCGCAAAGCATCTGATTGTTACCCATGCCCGCGAAGTCGCCCGCATTGCTGTAGTCCCCGTCGCTGAGAATCCACAGGCGACCTGCCTTGTCGAAGCCCAAACCATCCGGGCTGTTGAACATGTTGTGTGGCGTGATGTTCGACGAGCCGGCTTTCGCTGTCCCGGCGTGCACGGTTGGATTACCCGCCACCACGAACAGATCCCAGCCGAACGTCAGCGACGCGTGGTCGTCGTGATCAGTGCGCCAGCGCAGGATTTGCCCGTAGACGTTTTTCTCCCGTGGGTTCGGCCCGCCCACCGGTTGCCCGTCTTCGCCGCGTTTGGCGTTGTTGGTCAGGGTGCAATAGACCTGGCCGTCTTGCGGGCTGACGACGATCCACTCCGGGCGATCCATGCGCGTGGCACCGACAACGCTGGCGGCCTGACGCGCGTGAATCAGCACCTCGGCCTGATCGGCAAAACCGCTGCTGGCGTCGATGCCGTTCTTGCCGTGAGTCAGTTCGATCCACTGGCCCTGACCTTTTGGATGGTCGGGGTTGCTGTCGCCGGCATCGAAACGTGCAACGTACAGCGTGCCGTGGTCCAGCAGGTCGTGGTTGGCCTTGAGGTTGGCATGATTGATCTTGTCGCGGCTGACGAACTTGTAGATGAACTCGCCACGTTCATCGTCGCCCATGTACACCACCGCACGACCGTCGTGGGTCTCGGCCAGGGCCGCGTTTTCGTGTTTGAAACGGCCCAGGGCGGTGCGTTTGACCGGGGTCGATTGCGGGTCGAACGGGTCGATTTCCACCACCCAGCCGTGACGGTTGAGTTCGTTGGGGTTTTTCGCCAGATCAAAACGCGGGTCGTGTTGATGCCAGTTGATCTCTTTGCTGGCGACCGATGCGCCATAGCGCTTTTGTGCGGCGTCGAACTTGTGCTCGGGATTGCTGCTGCCAAAGCAGTCGGTGAAGTTCTCTTCACAGGTCAGATAAGTACCCCAAGGCGTTTTGCCATTGGCGCAATTCTGAAAGGTCCCGAACACTTTTTTGCCGGTCTTGTCGGCGGCGGTTTTCATCAGCTCATGGCCAGCGGCCGGGCCGCTCAACTGCAGCGGTGCATTGCCATGGATTCGGCGGTTGTAGCGCGAGCCCTGAACGAACTGCCATTGGCCGTTTTTACGCTGGACTTCGATCACCGACACGCCTTCGCAGGCCAGCGCTTTGCGCACTTCTTCGGCCGACTGCGGCATGCCGCCATGGGCGTAGAGGTAACGGTAGTTGGTGTATTCGTTGTTGATCGCCATCAGCGCGCGATTGTCGTCGCCGGGGAAAGCGAACAGGCTCATGCCGTCGTTGTTGTCACCGAACTGGACTTCCTGGGCCTCGGCGCTGCCGTTGCCACTCGGGTCGAAGGCCGGGCCGTTCTTGTGCAGCGGCTGGCCCCAACTGATCAACACCGAAGAGGTGTAACCCGGCGGCAGGGTGATGGTGTCGCTGGTGGCGGCTGCAATGCTGTCGAAGCCCAGCAATTTGCTCGAAGCAGCGTTGACACTGGCGGCCAGTGCGCTACGGCTCAGCAGGTTGCCACCGAGGAACATCGCCGCACCGCAGAGGGCGCCGGCGCTGATAAAACCACGACGACTGAGGCCGACGATTTTTTCGAGGTCGGTGGCTTGGTTTTCTTCTAATAGGCTCACATCAGGCTCCCTGCTGGTTTTTGCAGCCACCTTAAGGAGCGTCTATGACACAAATGTTGCAGTTTTGATCGGGGTGAGCACCGACCTGTAGCAGCTGCCGAAGGCTGCGTTCGGTGGCGAAGCCGCCGCAAAAACCTGACACCGCGATTCTGAGTCTTTATTTGAGTCGAGAGGATTGCGACTGCTTCGCAGCCGAACGCAGCCTTCGGCAGCTGCTACAAAAAGCGCGGCAGGCCTGAGTTAGAGCGGTGTTCCGAGCAAAACATTGGAGGGCGAGAACTGCACCTGGGCGGCTTTTTTGGCGCTTAAACCCAGGCTTTTGAGGTGCTGCGGCTCGGCCAGCGCGCATAGCGTCTGACCATTGGGCAGGGCGATTCGGACTTCACTGGGACCATCTTCGGCGTCGAGAATCTCCTCGACAGTGCCCTTCAGACAATTGTGTCCGGGTGTTGCAAGTTGTCCTGCGCCGAGTAAATCGAGCCAGCCAGCCTTGATCAACGCCACCACTTCAGTGCCCGTTTCCAGTTCCAGGCGCAGGGTACTGTCGTGGGTGATCTGGGCCTGAATGGTCAACCCGGCCGCCAGTTCCAGGCTGATCAGATCGTTGCGGCCTTGAGAGTCGATGGTCGTGACCGTGCCATGCAGCTGATTGCGCGCGCTGGTCCTGAGCATCAGGCGCCCGAGCAAATCGAGGTCACTGGCGTCTTCGGCGGCTTCCAGCACCTGTGCCTGCAAGGCTTGCAGGCGCTGATAAAGGCGCAGCACCCGTTCACCTTCACTGGACAGTTTTGCGCCACCACCGCCCTTGCCGCCGACGCTGCGTTCCACCAGCGGTTTCTGCGCCAGATTGTTCAACTCGTCGATCGCATCCCACGCGGCTTTGTAGCTCAGCCCGGCGCTTTTCGCGGCGCGGGTGATCGAGCCTTGTTCGGCGATGTGTTGCAGCAAGGCGATGCGCTGCGGACGACGGACGATGTGTTGGGACAACAAAGTAGGCAAGGACATGGCAAGGGGCTGCGAGCGGGTAGTGATGGATTTGGACGTTGGCGGCTTGGCGCGTGAGAGTCAAGTCGGCTCCCCGGGTTTTGGTGTGCGCGCCAGGCAATAAACGTCGACCCGCGCCGCGCCCGCCCCGATCAGCAAGCGAGTCAGGCTTTGCGCGGTGGCACCGGTGGTCAGCACGTCGTCGACAAGCGCCAGGTGGCGCCCCTTGATCTGCGCGTTCGGTGTCAGTGCGAAGGCCCTGAGCAAGTTCTGTTTGCGCGCCTTGGCATCCAGATCCTGTTGCGCGGTGGTGTCCTGGGTTCGTAACAGCAGGTTCTCATCGCAGTTGATCTGCAGGCTGTTGCTGAGCCAGCGGGCGAGCATCGCCGCCTGGTTGTAACCCCGCTCGCGTAGCCGTTTGCGGGCCAAGGGCACCGGCACCAAGGCGTCGGGCCGCTTAAGGCCTTCATCGAAGTGATGTTGCAGCGATTGAGCAAGAAGTTCAGCAAGTAAGCGGCCATATGGCCACTTTGCCCCATGCTTGAAGCGGGTGATCAAACTGTCGAGCGGGAAGCTATAGGTCCAGGGCGCGATCACCTGCTCGAAGGCCGGTGGCTCTTTCAAACACTGGCCGCACGTGAGGCCGGCCACAGGCAAGGGCAGGGCGCAGACCTGACAATGGTCGCCGAGCCAGGGCAACTCGGTTTCGCAGGACGTGCAAATTGGTTGAAGGGTGTCAGACCGTTCATCGCAAAGCAAACAGAATTGTTCGTTTTTTAACCAGATGTAAACCGGTCCTTTGTATCGTGGTTGACAGCGCATGGCTCTTCCTTAAATATGCCGAACATCCGTGTCGCGTCTGTGGATATTCCGTTCCACAGCCGCTTGCCAAGCATAAACAAGGAAACGCCCATGAGCGCCAGCACCACTGCAAACCTGCGTCATGACTGGTCTTTGGCCGAAGTCAAAGCACTCTTCGTTCAGCCATTCAACGACCTGTTGTTTCAGGCGCAGACGGTGCACCGCGCGCACTTCGACGCCAATCGCGTCCAGGTGTCGACCCTGCTGTCGATCAAAACCGGCGCGTGCCCTGAAGATTGCAAATATTGTCCGCAGTCCGGTCACTACAACACCGGCCTGGAAAAAGAAAAGCTGATGGAAGTGCAGAAGGTCCTCGAAGAGGCTGCTCGCGCCAAGGCCATCGGTTCGACCCGCTTTTGCATGGGCGCTGCCTGGAAGCATCCGTCGGCCAAAGACATGCCGTACGTGCTGGAAATGGTCAAGGGCGTGAAGGCCATGGGCCTGGAAACCTGCATGACCCTCGGCCGTCTCGATCAGGACCAGACCGTAGCCCTGGCCGAAGCCGGCCTCGATTACTACAACCACAACCTTGATACCTCGCCGGAGTTCTACGGCAGCATCATCACCACCCGTACTTACAGCGAGCGCCTGCAAACCCTGGCGTATGTCCGTGATTCTGGGATGAAGATCTGCTCGGGCGGCATTCTCGGCATGGGCGAGTCCCTCGACGACCGCGCCAACCTGCTGATCCAGCTGGCCAACCTGCCGGAGCATCCGGAGTCGGTGCCGATCAACATGCTGGTGAAAGTCGCCGGTACGCCGCTGGAAAATGCCGACGACATCGACCCGTTCGACTTCATCCGCATGCTCGCCGTCGCACGTATCCTGATGCCGAAATCCCACGTGCGCCTGTCCGCCGGCCGCGAAGCCATGAACGAGCAGATGCAGGCCCTGGCGTTCTTCGCCGGTGCCAACTCGATTTTCTACGGTGAGAAATTGCTGACCACCGCCAACCCGCAGGCTGACAAGGACATGCAACTGTTCTCGCGCCTCGGCATCCTCCCGGAAGCACGCGAAGAGCACGCCGACGAAGTGCATCAGGCGGCTATCGAGCAAGCGCTGGTCGAACAGAAAAGCAGCGAGCAGTTCTACAACGCCGCTGTTTGATTGACGCAGAACCCCTTGTGGGAGCGAGCTTGCTCGCGATGAGGCCATAACATTCAACATTTATGCTGACTGCTACATTGCCATCGCGAGCAAGCTCGCTCCCACAGGGGGACTGTGCAACCGTCCGCACTCTGTGAGTTGACCTTCGAGGCCTGCATGTCTTTCGATCTCGCCGCACGCCTTGCTGCCCGTCGTGCTGAAAACCTCTATCGCCAGCGTCCCTTGCTGGAGACCCCACAAGGTCCGCAAGTGGTGGTCGACGGCCAGCCATTGCTGGCGTTCTGTAATAACGACTACCTGGGCCTGGCCAATCATCCGCAAGTGATCGAAGCCTGGCGTGCCGGCGCCGTCCGCTGGGGTGTCGGTGGCGGTGCTTCGCACCTGGTGATCGGCCATAGCAGTCCGCATCACGCGCTTGAAGAAGCCTTGGCCGATCTGACAGGGCGCCCGCGCGCGTTGCTGTTTACCACCGGCTACATGGCTAACCTGGGTGCGGTCACCGCGTTGGTCGGGCAGGGCGACACGGTGCTCGAAGACCGACTCAATCATGCATCGCTACTGGATGCCGGGCTGTTGTCGGGCGCACGTTTCAATCGCTATTTACACAACGATGCCGTCAGTCTCGCCAAACGCCTGGAGAAGGCTACCGGCAATACGCTGGTGGTGACCGACGGGGTGTTCAGCATGGACGGCGACATCGCCGACCTGCCGGCGCTGGCTCGCGAGGCCAAGGCCAAAGGCGCATGGCTGATGGTCGATGATGCCCACGGCTTTGGTCCCTTGGGCGCTAATGGCGGCGGGACCGTCGAGCACTTTGGATTGAGTCTGGAGGATGTGCCGGTCTTGGTCGGCACCTTGGGCAAAGCGTTCGGCACCGCGGGCGCGTTTGTCGCGGGCAGCGATGACCTGATCGAAAGCCTGATCCAGTTCGCCCGACCGTACATTTACACCACCAGCCAGCCACCGGCGCTGGCGTGTGCAACCCTGAAAAGTCTTGAGTTGCTGCGCAGCGAACATTGGCGACGCGAGCACCTGAACGTGCTGATTCGCCAATTTCGAAAAGGCGCCGAGCAGATGGGGCTGGAGTTGATGGACAGCGCTACGCCGATCCAGCCGATCATGATCGGCGATGCCGGGCGCGCAATGCTTTTTTCGCAGATGCTGCGTCAGCGCGGGCTAATGGTGACCGCGATCCGTCCACCCACTGTGCCGGCCGGCAGTGCACGTTTGCGCGTGACCCTGACAGCGGCGCACAGCGAAGCGCAGGTGCAGCTATTGTTAGAAGGTCTGGCCGATTGTCTTCAGCAACTGGGCGCGGAGCCGAACCATGCGTGATCGTCTGATTCTGTTGCCCGGTTGGGGACTCGGCATTTCGCCGCTGGAGCCTTTGGCAGCGGCCTTGCAGGGGTTGGACGAACACCTGCGCGTCGAGATCGAACCACTGCCGGAACTGGAGTCGAGCGACCTTGATGAATGGCTCGACGAACTGGATTCGACCCTGCCCAAAGATGCCTGGCTCGGTGGCTGGTCGCTCGGCGGGATGCTCGCCTCAGAACTCGCGGCTCGACGCGGCGAGCGCTGCTGCGGTTTGCTGACGCTGGCGAGCAACCCTTCCTTTGTGGCGCATGCCGAGTGGTCGAGCGCCATGCCGGGCGAGACCTTCGATGCGTTTCTGGCCGGGTGCAGCGCGGACCCGCGCATGACCCTCAAGCGTTTCAGTCTGCTCTGCGCCCAAGGTGCCGAAGACCCGCGTGGGTTGTCGCGACTGTTGTTGGCGGGTGCGCCGAATACCCCGCAGGCGCAGTTGATGAGCGGGTTGGAAGTGCTCGCACAACTGGACAATAGGCAAGCCTTGCAGGCCTTTCGAGGTCCACAGCTGCATCTGTTCGCCGGGCTTGACGGGTTGGTTCCGGCCGAAGCCGCCGGTGAGCTGCTGGCGTTACTCCCCGATGTCGAAATTGGTCTGATTGAACAGGCCAGTCACGCGTTTCTTCTGGAAGATCCCCACGGTGTGGCGGGGGCCATCCAGGCCTTTTTGCATGAGTCCGGCGATGACTGATTTATCCCTTCCCAACCTGCCTGGTGGCTTGCCCGACAAGCGTCAGGTCGCGGCATCCTTTTCCCGTGCAGCGGCCAGCTATGACAGCGTTGCCGAATTGCAGCGGGCTGTCGGCAGTGAGTTGCTGGGGCGTTTGCCGGCTGATCGAACGCCCGCTCGCTGGCTGGATCTGGGCTGTGGCACAGGGTATTTCAGTCGTGCGCTTAGTGAACGATTCGATGCCAGCGAAGGGCTGGCGCTGGATATCGCGCAAGGCATGCTCAAGCACGCACGGCCCTTGGGCGGCGCGACACATTTCATAGCCGGCGATGCCGAGCGCTTGCCGTTGCAAAACGCGAGCTGTGACCTGGTGTTCTCCAGCCTGGCGGTGCAGTGGTGCGCCGATTTCAGGGCGGTGCTGAGCGAGGCTTATCGGGTTCTGAAACCTGGCGGTGTGTTGGCGTTTGCCAGTCTCTGTGTGGGTACGCTGTATGAATTGCGCGACAGTTGGCGTCAGGTCGATGGCCTGGTACACGTCAACCGTTTCCGCGAGTTCGGCAGGTATCAACAGCTGTGTGCGGCCAGCGGCTTTAACGTGATCAGTCTGCAAAGTTGTCCGCACGTGCTGTATTACCCGGATGTGCGTAGTCTGACTCACGAACTCAAGGCCTTGGGCGCGCATAATCTCAATCCTGGTCGGCCGGGCGGGCTGACAGGCCGGGCGCGGATCATGGGTTTGATCGACGCCTATGAGCAGTTTCGTCAGGCGCAAGGACTGCCCGCGACCTATCAGGTGGTTTACGCCGTGTTGGAGAAGCCACTATGAGCGCAGCCTATTTCATCACCGGTACCGACACCGACGTCGGCAAGACCACCATCGCCGCTGGCCTGCTGCACGCCGCGCGGCTGGCGGGGTTGAGCACGGCGGCCGGGAAACCCGTGGCCTCTGGCTGCGAGGTGACACCCAAAGGGTTGCGCAATGCCGACGCGTTGGCGCTGTTGGCGCAATGTTCGTTGCCGTTGACCTATGCCGAGGTCAATCCGGTGGCTTTCGAACCGGCCATCGCGCCACATCTGGCTGCGCGCGAGGCGGGGTTCGCGCTGACGGTCCAGTCGTTGCTGGCGCCGATGCGGCACATAGTGGACAAGCAGGCCGACTTCACCTTGATCGAAGGTGCGGGCGGCTGGCGGGTGCCGCTGGCTGACCAGGACAATCTCTCGGACCTGGCGATGGCGCTGGATCTGCCGGTGATTCTGGTGGTTGGTGTACGCCTGGGTTGCATCAGTCATGCATTGCTGACGGCCGAGGCGATTGCCCGGGACGGTTTGCAACTGGCGGGTTGGGTGGCCAACATCATTGACCCCAAGACGTCGCGGCTGGAAGAGAACCTCGCCACGCTGGCTGAGCGCCTGCCGGCGCCGTGCCTGGGGCGGGTGCCGAAACTCAAGCTAGTCACGGCAGAAGCGGTGGCGGAGCATCTTCAGCTGGACTTGCTCGACTAGATTTTGCCTATGGCAAGGCATTGTGCCATTAGTGTTTTTGTCGGGCCTTTTGTCGGTGTCTCTGGTTCAATGAGCGCTGTTTATCCTTTGCAGGATGGAGTTGCTCCATGGACATTTCGGGAAGCACCGCGTTTTATGCTGGTCTGAGTTCCATTCAGGCTGGGCAGAACCGTGTTGATCAGGCCGCCAGCCAAATCGCCGGCACCACAGTCGATCGTTCGGCCTCCAGCCAGTCCTCCGACGCTCAGATCGACCGATTGCGCTCGGTCGATCGCAGCCAGCAATCGAATCTGGCCAGTAATATGGTCGATATGTCCCAAGGCAAAATCCAGGCAGAACTGGGTGTCAAAGTCGCCAAGGCTTCTGACGAAATGCTCGGTACGTTGATCGATACTTTCGCTTGATCTCTCGCTGAACCTATTTGCCTGAACGCCGCCCTTGGCGCGGTGTTCTGTCGGGCATGTCCTTCTCGCTCAACTAATCTTTCCTACACGGTTTGTTGCCTTGCGCACCGGCTGCGGGCCTTTGCGCGTGCGGGATTTATGTGGGTCATGACGAACGGCAAAAGATCGACGCTTGACAAGATTTCGGCGTAAACGTATGTTTCAAACAACTGTTTGACCGTCACAACAAATCATTGCGGTCGTTCATTCCCGGTTACATCAGCAGAGGTTTATCGCTATGCCTGACTACAAGGCCCCCTTGCGTGATATTCGCTTCGTTCGTGACGAACTGCTCGGCTACGAAGCGCACTATCAGAGCCTTCCGGCTTGCCAGGACGCTACCCCGGACATGGTTGACGCCATTCTCGAGGAAGGCGCCAAGTTTTGTGAGCAGGTGCTGGCTCCTCTGAACCGCGTGGGTGACACCGAAGGTTGCATCTGGAGCGAGTCCGGCGTTAAGACCCCGACTGGCTTCAAAGAAGCCTACAAACAATTCGTCGAAGGTGGCTGGCCAAGCCTGGCCCACGACGTAGAGCACGGTGGCCAAGGTCTGCCGGAGTCTCTGGGTCTAGCTGTGAGCGAAATGGTCGGCGAAGCCAACTGGTCGTGGGGCATGTACCCAGGCCTGTCTCATGGCGCGATGAACACCATTTCCGAACACGGTACGCCAGAGCAGCAAGAGGCTTACCTGACCAAACTGGTATCCGGCGAGTGGACCGGCACCATGTGCCTGACCGAACCGCACTGCGGCACCGACCTGGGTATGCTGCGCACCAAGGCCGAGCCTCAGGCTGATGGTTCCTACAAAGTTTCCGGCACCAAGATCTTCATCTCGGCCGGCGAACACGACATGGCCGACAACATCGTCCACATCGTTCTGGCTCGCCTGCCGGATGCGCCTGCTGGCACCAAAGGCATTTCGCTGTTCATCGTTCCAAAGTTCCTGCCGAACGCTGACGGCAGCATCGGTGCACGCAACGCCGTGAGCTGTGGTTCCCTGGAACACAAAATGGGCATCCACGGTAACGCCACCTGCGTGATGAACTTCGACGCGGCCACCGGTTTCCTGATCGGCCCGGCGAACAAAGGCCTGAACTGCATGTTCACCTTTATGAATACCGCGCGTCTGGGTACGGCTCTGCAAGGTCTGGCCCACGCCGAGATCGGCTTCCAGGGCGGACTGAAATACGCTCGTGATCGCCTGCAAATGCGCTCCCTGACTGGCCCGAAAGCGCCGGACAAAGCCGCTGACCCAATCATCGTTCACCCTGATGTACGTCGTATGCTGTTGACCATGAAGGCATTCGCCGAAGGCAACCGTGCGATGGTTTACTTCACGGCCAAGCAGGTCGACATCGTCAAGTACGGCGTGGACGAAGAAGAGAAGAAGAAAGCCGATGCGCTGCTGGCTTTCATGACACCGATCGCCAAAGCCTTCATGACTGAAGTCGGCTTCGAATCCGCTAACCACGGTGTGCAAATCTACGGCGGCCACGGCTTCATCGCCGAGTGGGGCATGGAGCAGAACGTTCGCGACAGCCGTATTTCGATGCTGTACGAAGGCACAACCGGTATCCAGGCGCTCGACTTGCTGGGCCGTAAAGTGCTGATGACTCAAGGCGAGGCTCTGAAAGGCTTCACCAAGATCGTCCACAAGTTCTGCCAGACCAACGAAGGCAACGAAGCGGTCAAAGAGTTCGTCGAGCCGTTGGCTGCACTGAACAAGGAGTGGGGCGAGCTGACCATGAAGGTCGGTATGGCCGCGATGAAAGATCGCGAGGAAGTCGGTGCCGCGTCGGTGGACTACCTGATGTACTCCGGTTACGCCTGCCTGGCCTACTTCTGGGCTGACATGGCGCGTCTGGCTGCCGAGAAACTGGCTGCCGGCACCACCGAAGAGGCGTTCTACACCGCCAAGCTGCAGACAGCGCGCTTCTACTTCCAGCGCATCCTGCCGCGTACCCGCACTCACGTTGCAACCATGCTGTCGGGCGCTAACAACCTGATGGACATGAAAGAAGAAGACTTCGCACTGGGCTACTAAGTCCTGCGGAGCGCTTCAAACAGCCGCTGCTTCTTCGGGAGCAGCGGCTTTTTTCTGCCCGCTAAAAACGGCTGCAAATATTCCCGACTAAAACGCTAAGTAGAACGCTTTTGCTGCCGTTAAAGAGTGTGCGGTGTGATGCGCGTCACATTGCATGTGCTTAACTGCCCAGAATGCAGGCACAATGACATCAATTGTTTTGCCGGGCTGGAGCTCTACCCTTGCCGCGTTCTTCCGCTGTACGTCTCAGTCACTTTTTGCCCTCACTACTGTTGTTGCTTGCGGGGCTCGCGGCTGCCTACGTCAAGGATCTCAACGTCTTTTTCACCTCACTGTTCAACGTGCTGCCAACCCTGGTGCTGTTGCTCGGTGGTTCGTACTGCGCGGTTTACCGACGCCAACGTGAACTGTTTCTGATGGTCACGGTGTACATCGCCTACTACCTGCTCGACACCCAAACCGATTACTACCGTGATTACGGCAAGGTGCGTGACGACGCGGCGGTGGTTTTCCATCTCTGCTGTTTGCTGCTGCCTTTGCTGTACGGGCTGTTTGCTGCCTGGCAGGAACGCACTCACCTGTTTCAGGACATGGTCGCGCGCTTTGCCGTACTGCTGGCGTTCGGCAGTGTTGCACTGGGGCTTGAACAAAGTTACCCACAGGCGTTGTTGATGTGGCTGTCGGAAATACGCTGGCCGGCGTTGCATGGTGCCTGGATGAGTTTGATCCAGTTGTCGTATCCGGTGTTCCTCGCGTCCTTTGTGCTGTTGGCGTATCAATACTGGCGCAACCCACGGCCGCTGCATGCGGCGCAACTGGTGGGCTTGCTCGGACTGTTCTGGATGTTGCCCAAGACCTTCATCCTGCCGTTCACCCTGAACATCATGTGCAGTCAGGTGATGTTGATGATTGCCGCGGCGGTCGCCCACGAAGCCTATCAAATGGCTTTTCGTGATGAGCTGACCGGTCTGCCGGGGCGCCGCGCCTTGAACGAGCGCATGCAGCGTCTTGGCCGCAACTATGTGTTGGCGATGAGCGACGTCGACCACTTCAAGAAATTCAACGACACCCACGGGCATGATGTCGGCGACCAGGTGTTGCGACTGGTGGCCAGCAAGTTGTCGAAGATCGGCGGCGGTGGTCGGGCGTATCGTTACGGGGGCGAGGAGTTCGCCTTGGTGTTCGCCGCCAAGACGCTCGAAGAATGTATGCCGCACCTGGAAGTCATCCGTGAGTCAATTGCCTCCTACAACATCCAGTTGCGTAATCAGGACAGCCGTCCGCAAGACGATCAGCAAGGTCGGCAACGCCGTGCGGGCTCTGGCGCTTCAAGCGTTTCGGTCACGGTGAGCATCGGTGTCGCCGAGCGACTGGAACAGCGGACCCCGGAAGAAGTCCTGAAATCTGCTGACCAGGCGCTCTACAGTGCCAAGGGCGCGGGGCGAAACTGCGTGATGGCATTCGGGCAAAGCCGCCGCGGCGCGGTGCGCATGGACGGCGCCGCGGGTTGAGTGATGATGGCGCATTCAGCGTCTGGACTGTGATTGTTCGGGGCGATTCGCGGCAGTAGGTTTGGAAGATCTGCTGACGGAGAAACGACCATGCCCGAGTACAAAGCTCCCCTGCGCGACATGCGCTTTCTGATCGACCACGTCTTCGACTTTCACGCCAGTTACGCGGCCCTCGGTGCTACCGACGCCAGCCCGGACATGGTCAACGCGATCCTCGAAGAGGGCGCTAAATTCTGCGAAAACGTGCTGGCACCGCTAAACCGTTCCGGTGATGAAGAGGGCTGCCATTTCGACAATGGCGTGGTCACTACTCCCAAAGGTTTCAGGCAGGCATTTGCGCAGTACGTCGAGGGCGGCTGGCATGGTCTGGCGGCGGACCCGACTTACGGCGGTCAAGGGTTACCCCTTTCACTGGGGCTGGTGATCAGTGAAATGGTCGGCTCCAGCAACACTTCCTGGGGCATGTATCCAGGCCTGACCCACGGCGCGATGTCGGCGATCCATGCCCATGGTACCGAAGAGCAAAAGCAGACCTACCTGAGCAAACTCACGGCCGGGCAGTGGACCGGCACCATGTGCCTGACCGAAGCGCATTGCGGTACGGACCTGGGGATCATCAAGACCCGCGCAGTGCCGCAAGCCGACGGCAGTTATGCGGTCACTGGCAGCAAGATTTTCATCTCCGCCGGCGAGCACGACATGAGCGACAACATCATTCACCTGGTGTTGGCCAAACTGCCGGATGCGCCCGCCGGGACCAAAGGTATCTCGCTGTTCATCGTACCCAAGTTCCTGCCCGATGCCCAAGGCGAGGCCGGTGAGCGCAACGGGGTTTCCTGCGGTTCGATCGAACACAAGATGGGCATCAAGGCGTCGGCCACCTGCGTGCTGAACTTCGATGGTGCCAAGGGCTTCCTGATTGGCGAGGCGAACAAGGGCCTGAACTGCATGTTCACCATGATGAACCACGCCCGGCTCGGCACCGGGATGCAGGGTTTGTGTCTGGGTGAAGCGAGCTTCCAGGGCGCGATCGAGTACGCCAACGATCGCTTGCAAATGCGCTCGCTGACCGGACCCAAAGCGCCGGAAAAGGCTGCCGATCCGATCATCGTCCACCCCGACGTACGGCGTATGCTGCTGACCATGAAAGCCTTCAACGAAGGTAACCGCGCGCTGACCTATTTCACCGCGCAATTGCTCGATGTCGCACACCTGAGTAGCGACGAAACCCAGCGTCAGGATGCCGAGGACCTGCTGGCGTTCCTGACGCCAATCTGTAAAGCCTTCATGACCGAAACCGGCCTGGAAGTGACCAACCATGGCATGCAGGTGTTCGGCGGCCATGGGTTTATTCGCGAGTGGGGCATGGAGCAGTTGGTGCGTGACTGCCGTATTGCGCCCATCTATGAAGGCACCAACGGCATTCAGGCGTTGGACTTGCTAGGGCGCAAGGTGCTTGGTAGCCAAGGCAAACTGCTGCGCGGGTTCACCAGGATTGTTCACAAATTCTGTGAAGCCAATGCCGCACATCCGCAGCTCAACGCGTATGTGGCGCAGCTGAACGGTTTGAACCGGCAGTGGGGCGAGTTGACCACCAAGGTTGGTATGGCCGCGATGAAAAATCCGGATGAGGTCGGCGCTGCGGCGCTGGATTACTTGATGTACAGCGGCTACATCATTTTGGCTTACCTGTGGCTGCGCATGGCACTGGTGGCTCAGGCAAAGCTTGCGGCGGGCAGCGGTGACGCTGATTTTTACCGGGGCAAACTGGCCACGTGCGAGTTCTACTTCAAGCGCCTGTTGCCACGTACGACTACCCATCAGGCTGCAATCGAAGCGGGCAGTGATTGTCTGATGAAACTGCCTGCGGAGTTGTTTGCGCTCTGACATAAGGCACTGCTTCTGAAAGATCGCAGCCTGGGGCAACTCCTACAATTCAGGTGAACCTGTAGGAGTTGCCCCAGGCTGTGATCTTTTTTTCAGTGACCAAAAATTACAAATAAGTCACTAGCTGACCCTATGTATCGTAAAAGTTGTTCGGGTACACTCAAGACCTTGCTGAAATCCGATCCCACGAATCACTTTTCAAGTTCTCACGAGGTTTGCCATGGCTGACTACAAAGCGCCCTTGCGCGATATGCGCTTCGTCCTCAATGAAGTTTTCGAGGTTGCCAAACTGTGGGCTGAACTGCCCGCCCTGGCCGACACCGTCGATGCCGAGACCGTTGAGGCAATCCTTGAGGAAGCCGGCAAAGTCACCAGCAAAAGCATCGCACCGCTGAGCCGTGCCGCTGACGAAGAAGGCTGCCACTGGAGCGACGGCGCCGTCACCACGCCAGCAGGTTTCCCACAGGCTTATCAGACCTATGCTGAAGGCGGTTGGGTCGGCGTCGGTGGTGATCCGTCCTACGGTGGCATGGGGATGCCGAAAGCGGTTTCGGCCCAGGTCGAAGAAATGGTCAACTCTGCCAGCCTGTCATTCGGTCTGTACCCGATGCTGACTGCCGGGGCTTGCCTGTCGATCAACGCTCACGCCAGCGAAGAACTGAAAGCCGCTTACCTGCCAAACATGTACGCGGGTGTCTGGGCAGGCTCCATGTGCCTGACCGAACCGCATGCGGGGACTGACTTGGGGATTATCCGTACCAAGGCCGAACCGCAGGCGGACGGTTCCTACAAAGTCAGCGGAACCAAGATCTTCATCACCGGCGGTGAACACGACCTGACTGAAAACATCATTCACCTGGTGCTGGCCAAACTGCCGGATGCCCCAGCGGGCCCGAAAGGTATTTCGCTGTTCCTGGTTCCGAAGTTCATGGTCAACGCCGACGGCAGTCTCGGCGCGCGCAACCCGGCTAACTGCGGTTCGATCGAACACAAAATGGGCATCCAGGCATCCGCTACCTGCGTGATGAACTTCGACGAAGCCGTGGGTTACCTCGTGGGTGAGCCGAACAAAGGCCTGGCGGCCATGTTCACCATGATGAACTACGAGCGTCTGGGCGTTGGTATCCAGGGCCTGGCCAGTGGCGAGCGCTCTTACCAGAACGCGGTTGAATACGCTCGCGATCGTCTGCAAAGCCGCTCGCCGACAGGGGCGCAGAACAAAGACAAGGTCGCCGACCCGATCATCGTTCACCCGGACGTACGTCGTATGCTGCTGACCATGAAGGCCTCGAACGAGGGTGGTCGTGCATTTTCAACCTACGTGGCCATGCAACTGGATACCGCCAAGTTCAGCGAAGACGTGACCACCCGCAAACGCGCCGAAGACCTGGTGGCCTTGCTGACGCCGGTCGCCAAGGCATTCCTCACGGATCTGGGCCTCGAAACCACCGTTCACGGCCAGCAGGTTTTCGGTGGCCACGGCTACATCCGCGAGTGGGGCCAGGAGCAACTGGTGCGTGACGTGCGGATCACCCAGATCTACGAAGGCACCAACGGCATTCAGGCGCTTGACCTGGTGGGGCGCAAGATCGTCGGGAGCGGCGGGGCGTACTACAAGTTGTTTGCTGATGAGATTCGTCATTTCACCGCCACTGCGAGCGCTGATCTGGCCGAGTTCACCAAGCCGTTGAACGATGCGGTCGATACGTTGGACGAACTGACCGCCTGGCTGTTGGACCGTGTGAAAAATAACCCGAACGAAATCGGCGCGGCCTCGGTCGAGTATCTGCAAGTGTTTGGCTATGTGTCCTACGCTTACATGTGGGCACTGATGGCCAAGGCAGCCTTTGGCAAGGAGGCGCAGGATGATTTCTACGCCAGCAAACTGGGCACCGCACGCTTCTACTTTGCTCGCCTGCTGCCACGGATTCATTCGCTGAGCGCTTCGGTCAAGGCCGGTAGTGAGTCGCTGTTCCTGTTGGATGCGGCGCAATTCTGAGAAGTGTAACGTCATGTAAGCATTTACTTACGTGACGTGCTGCTGTTTTCCCCTGTTACAGGATTGGATCCAGAGCTAATCTACTTCACATGGACGTCGCGCAGGAAGCGCAAAGCAATAACACGGACACGTAGGATTCTGCCAGGACGGCGGAGTGAAATGGATGTCAGGGAAACAGTCTGCAAAGCCCCGCTTCGGCGGGGTTTTCTTTTGCCTGCGATTTATGTTTTGCCATTCAGCCCTGAACATCGAGTACCGTCGGGCTGGTCATTCGCCCGGTTGGGCCGTTCATCACGTCTTCCAGCAGGTTGCGCAGCAACTCCAGCGTCGCTTGCTGACGTTGAACGTCGCGACAGACCAATCCTACTTTCAGGGGGACCCGCGGCTCACTCAAGGGTTTCCACAAGAGTGCCGTGTTTCCGTGTTCCTGCTGTGAGCGGCCGGGCAGGACGGTGGCCAGTCGGGTGTGGGGCAAACTGTCGAGGATCCCCGCCATGTTGTTCAGTTCAGCCTGTACTTGCGGGCGGCGTCCGAGATTGGCCAATTGCCCTTGCCAGATCTGCCGGACCTGAAACTCTTCCCCCAGCAACAGCATCGGCAACTCCGCTGCCTGACTCATGGAGACTTTCTTGAATTCACGCAACGGATGATCGGCAGGGATGACCAGGGTCAGTTCATCTTCATAGAGCAAAACGCCATGCAGTCCGGGTTGGCGCGGCGGCAGATAGCTGATGCCGATGTCGAGTGAGCCATTGAGCAGTCGACGTTCGATTTCCAGCCCCGTGAGCTCGTAGATTTGTACCACCAGGTGGGGTTGCGCCTTGCGTACACGCTCCAGCATTTTGGGTACCAGGCTGGTGTGGACGGTTTGCAGCACACCGATGGCCAAGGTGCGCAACGCCTGGCCCTTGAAGTTGCCCAAGGCCTCGCGCGCACGCTGCAGACCGTCGAGCAACGGCAGGGCGTGGTTGTACAAAGTATGCGCGGCCAGCGTGGGTAGCAGGCGTTTACTGCTGCGTTCGAACAGGCTCACGTCGAGGTTTTGTTCCAGTTGGCGGATCTGTTGCGACAGCGCCGGCTGGGAGATCGACAGGCGTTCGGCGGCCCGTCCGACATGGCCTTCTTCATACACCGCGACGAAATAACGCAGTTGCTTAAAATCCATAAGTAATTCTTATCGAAAAAGCTGGAAAATCGAAATGGCTCAGCGCCCGGCAGAAGCCTAGTCTAACCGCATTCACAAGGCTTACAGGGCCAAAGAACGCGATGAATACCGTTTACGTTGATGGTGTTTACATAGGCAAGGCAAAAAACCTCGGGCAGGGTTTGATCAGCGATACGGACAAACAGCGGATTGCCAATCGACTCTGGTTGTGGCCGCAAGGCCTGGGCAGCGATGAGCACGGCGATCCGCGTTTTCATACCGGCCCCGAACGCGCCCTGCATCATTACCCGGCCGAGCACTACGCTTACTGGCGTAAACGTTATCCACAGGTCGACTGGAACGCGCCGGCCTTCGGTGAAAATCTTTCAACCCATGGCCTGACTGAAGAGCAGGTGTGCCTCGGCGATATGTTTCGCTGGGGCGGTGCGTTGTTGCAAGTTAGCCAACCGCGCTCGCCGTGCTATCGGTTGAGCCATCTCTGGGGCGTGCCGATCCTGCCGCAACTGGCCCAGGACACGGGACGCTGTGGCTGGTTCTACCGAGTTCTCAAACCGGGTTTTGTCAGTGCCGAGCAGCCGTTCGAGCTGATCCAGCGCAGCTACCCGGGTCTGACCGTGGCCTGGGCCTTGCGCTGTTTTTATCGGGAGCCGCTTGAGCATGCCGGTTTGAAAAAGCTCGTCGACTGCCCGGCGCTGTCTTCGCGCTGGCGTGATATTGCACTCAAACGCTTGCGCACCGGGCGCGTCGAGGATTGGTCTTCGCGTCTGTTGGGTTCGCCGCTTGAGGGAATGCGCGCATGAACCTGTTCAACCTGCGTCGCCAACAGCCGAGCCTGGATGATCTGGTGGTGGAGCATTTTCGACCTTCCAGACACGGCAACCTTTCCAGCGAGTGCCTGATGCCCAGTGTCGAGCGACCCCGGCACATTTTCGTTCGCGGCCAGGGATCCTGGCTCTGGGACAGTGACGACCGCGCGTATCTGGATTTTACCCAAGGCGGTGCGGCCAACAGTCTCGGCCACAGCCCATCGGTACTGATCAATACCATCGCCGCTCAAGCGCAAACACTGATCAATCCGGGGTCGGGTCTGCTTAACCGTGGCCAACTCAATCTGGCCGAGCGGTTGTGCGCCAGTACCGGCAGTGATCAGGTTTACCTGCTCAACAGTGGTAGTGAAGCTTGCGAAGCAGCGATCAAGCTGGCGCGTAAGTGGGGGCAACTGCATCGCGGTGGTGCTTCGCGGATCATTACGGCCAGCGGTAGCTGCCATGGTCACGGCTTTGCGGCCATGGCCGCGTCGGACAGTCAGAGTAATCGCTTTGAGCCGCAGCTTCCGGGTTTCAGCCACGTTCCGTTCAATGATTTGCCAGCGCTACATGCGGCGGTGGATGCGCAGACCGTCGCCATCATGCTCGAACCTATCCAGAGTTCAGCCGGGGTGGTTCCGGCGACCGAGCATTACCTCAAAGGTGTCGAGCGCCTGTGCCGTGAGTTGGGGATCCTGCTGATACTCGACGAAGTACAAACCGGGATTGGCCGTTGCGGCGGTCTGCTCGCCGAACAGCTTTACGGCGTGCGTGCTGACATTGTTGTGCTGGGTAAAGGGCTGGGCGGCGGGGTGCCAGTGGCGGCGCTTCTGGCACGCGGTAAAGCCTGCTGCCTCGAGTCGGGCGAGCTGGATGGCACCCATCACGGCAACGCGTTGATGGCATCGGCGGCGCTGGCGGTTCTGGACAGCGTGCTGGATCACGGCTTCCTCGAACAGGTGCGCGATAGCGGTCAACATCTGCGCGAAGGCTTGAGTCGATTGGCCAACCGTTACGGGCACGGTGAACTGCGTGGTCAGGGGCTGCTCTGGGGACTGACACTGAGTGACGATTCGGCTGACGCGGTGGTGAACGCGGCGTTGTACGAAGGTTTGCTGTTGAGCGCCCCGAAACCCGATTGCCTGCGGTTTACACCGGCGCTGACAGTCAGCAAGGCCAATATCGACGAAATGCTCCTGCGCCTGGCCCGAGCTTTTTCCCGGGTGCGCACGGCCCAACTTCAATGTCGCAAAGGCATTGCGGTCTGAACAGCCCCGCCCTTCTCTAATTTCCTAACCGTCTCGCGGTATAACGCAGCGCCCCATGCCTGACTCTTTTGGCATGGGGCGTTTTTTTGTCTCAGCGATTTTCCAAACCCTACTCAGTGCTTGAGCGATTGCCAGAACAATGGCTTTTTGACGGAGTCGGCGAGGACTGCCGATGCCATCACGCATTGATACTGCGGATGGCTTGGTTTGTAAGTATATACCACTGAGTGGTATGGTAATGGGAAGGGATGTCCATGACGATCAGGCTGTTCAAGACCAAGCGTTTTGCCGTCCAGGCAGGCAAAGCCTGGATCGGCGATGACGAGCTCAGGTCAGCGTTCCGCGAGTTGCTTAAAGGGCAGGCAGACAGTCTGGGAGGTGGAGTTTGGAAAAAGCGTTTAAGCGAAAACCGTCACCGCTCGATTGTTCTGGCCAAGGGGGGGCGGTACTGGGTTTACCAGTTTCTGTTTGCCAAGAAAGACCAGAGCAACATCAGCCAAACGGAGTTGGCTGCCTTTCGAGATTTGGCCAAAGCCTACGAAAGGTTGAGTGATACACAGGTCCAGCAACTGCTGGATATGAGGGAGTTTGTGGAGGTACACCATGAGTAAGAAGTTCAAGAGTGAAGCCCTTGAGTCGGTTCACGACTCGGCCACTGCATTGTTGTCGATCGGCGCCATCAGCAAGACCACCATGCGCCAGTTCGATGAGTCATGCCTGGCACAGGTGCCTGAGGCGATACCCGCCGAACAGATCAAGCAACTGCGCGAGCGTAACAATGTCAGCCAACCGGTGTTCGCCCGCTATTTGAATACCAGTGCTTCTACCGTCAAACAGTGGGAAGCGGGCGACAAGCACCCCAGTGGCATGGCATTGAAGCTGCTGAGCATCGTGCAGAAGCACGGGCTGGAAATACTGGCCTGAGTTGATTGGCAAGTGCTGCAAGCCCGGATCGCAGCCCGGTGGCTGCGATCTTTTCAAGACACTCTGTCCCCCGCCTGCGCTCAGGCGTTCTTCTGCTCCATCACCTCGCGATAAAACCGCCATTCCTGCTCCAGCACATGGGCCTGATTGCTGGCCTTGCGAAAGCCGTGGCGTTCGTCCGGGTAGTAATGGGCCAGGGCGGGAATGCCGTTGTCTTGCAGGGCCTTGAGCATGTCGCGGGTCTGTTGCGGTACCACTACAGCGTCGAGTTCGCCTTGGAAGAAAATCACTGGCACGCGAATTTCACTCGCGTGCAGCAGCGGTGTGCGGGCGACGTAGCGCTCGGCATCCTGCTGTGGATCGCCGATCAGCCAGTCCAGATAGTCACCTTCGAACTTATGGGTGGTGCGGCCCAGGGCAGCCGGGTCACTGACGCCATACAAACTGGCGCCCGCGGTGAATACGTCCCGAAATGCCAGCGCGCAGAGTGTGGTGTAACCGCCGGCACTGCCACCGCGAATGAACGCGTGATCGCCGTCGATCAAACCTTGTCCGGCGAGGTAGGCGACCACGGCGCAGGCGTCTTCGACATCCACGTCGCCCCAGCTCAGGTGCAGCGCCTGCCGATAGGCGCGACCGTAACCGCTACTGCCGCGATAGTTAAGGTCAGCGACCGCGAAGCCGCGTTGTGTCCAGTACTGGATTCGCGGATCGAGCATCGGGTAGCACGCCGACGTCGGCCCGCCATGAATAAACACCAGCAGCGGTGGCTTGGCGACATCGGTCATGGCCGGATAAAAGAAACCGTGGGCCTCACCGGAACCGCTTGGGTAGCGCAGTGTTTGCGGCTGGCTGATGTGCTCGGCGGGCAGCGGAGCCACTCCGCCAGCCAACACCCGGACTTGATGGCTTTTTCGGTTGATGGCGACTACCGCAGAAGGGCTGACCGGCGAAGCCGCGATGCAGTAAACAAACTCCTGATCCAGTGCCAGATTTCGGAAGCGACTGTACTCGCCGGTGAAGTCCTCTGTGGAATTGTCAGAGCACAATCCGAGGCGTCCAAAGCCATCCACGGTCCAGCTCGCCAGGTAATTCTTTTCGTCAAGCGGCAACCAGGTGCAGCCACCGAGCTGCCAGGGCGCTGGCGCATGATCGGCGCCACTGCTGGGCAACGGCTGCAAACCTGATCCCGTTTCGACCCACGGCTGCCAGAATCCGGCGCGATCGGTCAGGCAATACAGGCGGCCGGTATCATCGAAACGAGGCTGTTGCAGGGACTCTTCAGAAACATCACCGGCCACACAGCGCGGCCGACCGAAGCCGCCGTCGGTGTCGCGCTCGGCGACCATCAAGCGTGTTTCGGTCCAGGGTTGGTGCGGCCGGCTCCATTCGATCCAGGCCAACCGCCGCGCATCCGGACTCAAGGTCGGCGCCGAGTAGAAGTCTGCGCCTTCGGCCAACAGCTGACGTTTACCGTCTGCCAGATCGATGGCCACCAGGCGATGCTGATTGCCTTGCTCTTCGACGGCGAGTACCTGCCCAGCGGCAAATTGCAGATCGCCATAACGGCATTCACCCAAGGTCAGCGCCTGCGGTATTTCACCGGCCAACGATTGCCGATACAGCTGCTGATCCGTTTCGTTGACGAAGACCACGCCATCATCGCTCAAGCAGAACGACCCGCCACCGTATTCATAGACTCGACTGCGCGCGCTGAACCCCGGCGGAGTCAGGCAATGGGCGGTGTTGTCGCGCCAGTGCCAGATTCGGCAGGCGCCATCTTCGGGGCGGTACTCATTCCAGAACAAACCCTGAGCGCCAACGCACAAGTCAGTGAAATCGACACCGGCCGCGACAGCTTTGAGGGCGCTCAAGGGTTCAGCTTTTAACGATGAGGCGTGAGTTTCGTTCATTGCGAAAGGCCAATTGTTCGATGGTCTGGGTGGCGTACTCGGCTTCTTCGCGGGCCTTGAGGATCACGCCGTGATGTTGCGACTTGCTGCACACCGGGTCGGCGTTGCTCGCATCACCCGTGAGCATGAAGGCCTGGCAACGGCAGCCGCCGAAGTCCTTTTCTTTCTCGTCGCAGGTGCGGCACGGCTCCGGCATCCAGTCGTAACCGCGAAAGCGGTTGAAGCCGAACGAGTCGTACCAGATGTGCTGCATGCTGTGATCGCGCACGTTCGGGAATTGCACCGGCATCTGCCGTGCGCCGTGGCACGGCAGGGCGGTGCCGTCCGGGGTCACGGTCAGGAAAATGCTGCCCCAGCCGTTCATGCAGGCTTTGGGGCGTTCCTCGTAGTAGTCCGGGGTGACAAAGATCAGCTTGCACGGGTGACCTTCGGCTTCGAGTTTGGCGCGGTATTCGTTGGTGATGCGCTCGGCGCGCACCAGCTGTTCCCTGGTTGGCAGCAACCCGACGCGGTTGAGCTGGGCCCAGCCGTAGAACTGGCAGGTGGCGAGTTCGACGAAGTCGGCTTCCAGGGCAATGCACAGCTCAATGATGCGGTCGATCTTGTCGATGTTGTGCCGATGGGTGACGAAGTTCAGCACCATCGGGTAGCCGTGGGCTTTCACTGCGCGGGCCATTTCGAGCTTCTGGGCGAAGGCTTTTTTCGAACCGGCCAATAAGTTATTCACCTGTTCATCGCTGGCCTGGAAACTGATCTGGATATGATCGAGACCAGCCTTCTTGAAGTCGCTGATTTTCTGCTCGGTGAGACCAATCCCCGAGGTGATCAGGTTGGTGTAGAAGCCCAGTTTGCGAGCCTCGGCGATCAGCTCGGCGAGATCCTGACGCACCAGCGGTTCGCCGCCAGAAAAGCCCAGCTGCGCCGCGCCCATTTCCCGCGCCTCGCGAAATACCTTGAGCCACTGCTCGGTGCTGAGCTCTTTGCCTTGTTCGGCGAAGTCCAGCGGGTTCGAGCAGTAGGGGCATTGAAGCGGGCAGCGGTAGGTCAGCTCGGCGAGCAGCCACAGCGGCAGGCCGATCTCGGGTTTGGACGGCAATGGCAGCGCCGCTGATTCAGGCAAGCTCGATCCAGTGCTCTGCACGGGCGACCTCCATGAATTGCTCGATGTCGTCACCGAGTTCGGGTACGCCGGGGAACTGGGCGTCCAGTTCGGCAATGATCGCCGCGACGTCACGCTTACCGTCGATCAGGCCACCAATCAGCGCGGCGCTTTCGTTGAGTTTGATCATGCCTTCCGGGTACAGCAGCACATGGCCTTTTTGCGCCGGTTCGTACTGAAAGCGGTAGCCGGGACGCCAGCTCGGGGTCTTGCTGCGGTCGAAACTCATAAGACGATCCCTTTATGCCAGACCCGTTGCTCGGTCACGCTGTGATAAGGCGGGCGATTCAGTTCATAAGCCATGCTCATGGCATCGAGCATGCTCCAAAGGATGTCCAGTTTGAACTGGAGAATTTCCAGCATGCGCTGCTGGCCTTCATACGTGGTGTAGTGCTGCAGGGTGATCGCCAGACCGTGCTCGACATCACGCCGCGCCTGACCCAGCCGGGTGCGGAAATACTCATAACCGGCTGGATCGATCCACGGGTAATGCTGCGGCCAACTGTCCAGGCGCGACTGGTGGATTTGCGGTGCGAACAGTTCGGTCAGCGAGCTGCTGGCGGCTTCCTGCCAATTGGCCCGACGGGCGAAGTTGACGTAGGCATCCACTGCGAAACGCACGCCGGGCAACACCAACTCCTGGGAACGCAGTTGCTCCGGGTCCAGGCCAACGGCTTGGCCGAGACGCAACCAGGCCTCGATGCCGCCGTCTTCACCGGGCGCGCCGTCGTGGTCGAGCAGGCGCTGAATCCACTCGCGACGGACTTCACGATCCGGGCAGTTGGCCAGAATCGCCGCGTCCTTGAGCGGGATATTCACCTGATAGTAGAAGCGGTTGGCGACCCAGCCCTGGATTTGCTCGCGGGTTGCCCTGCCTTCGTACATCGCCACGTGATACGGGTGATGGATGTGATAGTAGGCGCCCTTCGCCCGAAGCGCCTGTTCGAACTCGGCGGGGGAGAGTGGTGTGTCAGTCATTTCGGTTCTCCGGGGAATAACCGTTGGATTCTGTGGTGTTTGCTCTGGCCTCATCGCGAGCAAGCTCGCTCCAGCAGGATAGCGCTGTCTCATGTGGGAGCGAGCTTGCTCGCGATGAGGGCATCCGCTACAGCACAATACTCATGCCATCGTAAGCCACTTCAACATTGCGCCGAACCAGTTCGGCGCGCTCGGCCGAGTCCTCATCGAGGATCGGGTTGGTGTTGTTGATGTGGATAAGTACTTTGCGCAGCTGTGGCAGTTGCTCCAGCACTTCGAGCATGCCGCCGGGGCCGTTCTGTGCCAAGTGGCCCATCTCCCGGCCGGTGCGGGTGCCGACGCCACGGCGCTGCATCTCATCGTCGTCCCACAGCGTGCCGTCCACCAGCAGGCAATCGCTGCCCGCCATGATCTCCAGCAGCGGCGCATCGACCTTGCCCAGCCCTGGTGCATAGAACAACTTGCCGCCGGTTTGCAGGTCTTCGACGATCAACCCGATGTTGTCGCCCGGGTGTGGGTCGAAGCGATGTGGCGAGTAGGGCGGTGCGGCGCTACGCAGTGGCAATGGAGTAAAACGCAGGTTCGGGCAGGCCGGGACGCTGAAGTTCTGGTCGAGCTCGATGCGGTTCCAGCTCAATCCGCCGTTCCAGTGGGTGAGCATGGTGAACAGCGGGAAACCGGTGCTCAGGTCTTCATGGACCATGTCGGTGCACCAGACCTGATGCGGGCAGCCTTCGCGCAGGCTCAGCAGGCCGGTGGTGTGGTCGATCTGGCTGTCCATCAGGATGATCGCGCTGATGCCGGTGTCACGCAGGGCGCGGCCCGGTTGCATCGGAGCGAAGTTCTGGAGCTGTGCGCGAATGTCCGGCGAAGCGTTGCACAGGACCCAGTTCACGCCGTCATCGGAAATCGCAATGGACGACTGAGTGCGTGCCTCAGCCCGCAGGCTGCCGTCGCGAAAACCTGCGCAGTTCACGCAGTTGCAGTTCCACTGCGGAAAACCGCCGCCAGCGGCGGAACCTAGAATCTGGACAAACATGGTTGCTCCATCACTTCAACGCTGAAAATAAAAACGCCCCGGACGGGCCGAGGCGTTGTACCGCATGTTCTACCCAAGGGCAGTATCAACGGCTGGCGAAGTACATGGTGACTTCAAAGCCGATACGCAGGTCGGTGTAAGCAGGTTTGGACCAAGTCATAAAAACGTTCCTTCAGGCTCGTGAGAAAAATTCACTCTATACCTATAGTCCATCTCCCGCAGGAGATGTTCAGAGGCTTGCCGGGCTATGTTACTGAAACGTTTCTGCAAAATGGAGACATCTCTCGAAGAAAGCCCATTACAGTCCCGGTAATGATCGGGCTGTCGGTTGCCAGATGCCGTCCTGGCAGGCATTGGTGGCCAGGCATCTGCGGCCACCTGCTGCGTGAATCAGGCGCCTTGCTGCGTCGAGCAAAGCTGTGCGATCCAGCCGCAACACGGCCTGTTGCAGCTGCAACAGGTAATCCGACGAATGGCCGCCCAGTTTGCCCTGCCACAGCAGTTCAAAGGCCTGGGCAAGCGGCATGGCATTGCCGTCGAGTTGTTCGGCCAGGGTCTGGCGTTGATTGATCAAGGCCGCATCATCGAGCGTCGAGATCAGTTCGGGTAGTTTCTTCAGGAAGGCTTCGATGTGTTCGAGGATCTCTTTCACCGGCGCGTTCGGCGATTGCACGCCGAACAGCAGCCCGGTTTGCCCGTTGATCTGACGGGCACCACTGAACACTGCGTAGCCCAATTGCAGTTCGACTCGAAGGCGCTGATAGAACGGCGTTTGATAGAGTTGCGCCAGCAGGTGCCACGCGGCTTCGTCGGCCAGCTCTTGAGTAGGCGTCGGACAAAACAGCAGCAGTGCATTCTCGTTGGTGTCACTCGCTACTTCGCTCCAGAGGTGCTGGCCGGCAATGGAGACCGGCGCGGTCATCTCGCTGTCAGGAATGCCAGGCACGCGGCTCAAGGCGCGGGTGATCGCGGTTTGAACGGTCGTCGGCAGACCTGCAGCCAGTCCATCCCAGCGTGCACTGGCCCAGATGTGCTGTAGGTCACCGGCACTGGCCGGCTGCGATGTCGGCTGTGAACCCTGTCCCAGGCAATGTAACGGCAACACCTTCAGCAACTGCCGAATCGCAATCAGCGGCGCTGGCGATTCAGTATTGAGCCAGGCATCGGCGGCGGGATTCGTCAGACGCAGCAGCGCCTGTTCGAGAATCGCCGGCATTGGCTCATGCTGCCCGCTCATTTTCAGCAGCCATTGATTGCCCGTTTCATTGAAAGTCAGATCGACGCCCGCCTGACTGGCGTCATCGCACAGGTCTTGCAGGCTACGGGTCAGTGTCGGTTGAAGATTGGCTGGCGGTGCGGAGTCGAGGCGCCAACGCAGGCAAACCGCCGCTTCGCCGCTATCGTCCGCCAGTGCCGGGCTGAACTGCATCGGCGAGCGTTCGCGGCGACTGCGCGTGCGATCCTGGGCAAACGTGCGCAAGCCGCGATGGGCGCTGGTTTGTCCGCGGATCAAACCGGCTGGTGCTGGCACTTCGGCCGAACGCAGGAGCGGATTGGCGGGTGGCAGTTGCCAGGTGACATTCAGGTTATCCACAGGTGTCGGATTCATCTGCTGCAAGATCGCCTTGAGGGCAATCACACCCGACTCCGAGAGTTCTGGCTCCAACTTTTCGCCATCCAGTCGGGCAAGCGTCAAGGCGTTGCTGGCCTGACGTTTGCGCTGTTGCAACAGGGTATATTCTTCGCGCAGTTCAGACCAATCGGCAGCGTCGGCGAAGAAGCTCAGCCAATCGCCGAGCAGCTCGCGGATTATCCCGGTCTGCGTTTCGGCACTGGCCGTCAGGTTGAACTCGATCTGCAGCAGCGCTTGCCCGGCGAATTGGTACAGCGGCGCCGCCTTCAGGCCGTCGATCAATTGGCGATGGCGTAACTCGGCGAACACGCCTCCCGGTTTCGAGGCGTTCAGCCAGGTGCAGAGAAAATCCAGCGCTTCACGGGATGCGTTCGGCAAGGCTTCAAATGCAAACAGCAGATTGAGTCGGCGTTCGTCAGCCTGTTGATAACTTCTGTTTACCGTTGCCATCAGCGCGGGCGGGGCGCTTTGCGGTTGCTGCTCACCGACGGCGAAGTCGGCGCTCAAGCGCTCGGCCAGGCTGCGCAATTCATCCACAGACTGCAGACCGGCAAGGCTCAGAGTTATTTGACCGGTCTGGTAGAAACGCTGATAGAACGCGCTTAAGGCCTGTTGAAAATCAGGCTTCTGCACCGCCAGGCTGTCGCGATTGCCGGCATGGAAACCGCGCAATGGATGATCTGATGCAAGTCCGTCGAACAATGCGACCTGTCGTTGCGCCTCGGCATCCTGAGACCAGGCGATGAATTCGGCTTCCAGGACTTCCCGTTCACACAACTGATCGTCTGGATTCAGACGCGGGTGGGCGAGCATGTCGCACAAGCGCTCAAGCCCTCCGGCAAAGGCCTGAGGCGGTAATTCGAAAAAGAAGTCGGTGGTGCGCTCGCGGGTACTGGCGTTCAGTTGCCCGCCGTGACGTTGCACATAGGCCATCAACCCATCGTCAGCAGGAAAGCGTTCGGTGCCGAGAAAGAACAGGTGTTCAAGAAAGTGCGCCAGCCCCGGCCAGGCCAGTGGGGCGTCGTGGCTGCCGGCGGCAACCCGTAAAGCAGCGGCGCAGCGTTTCAAACCGGGCGCATGACGAAGCGAAACCCGCAGGCCGTTGGCCAGGGTTTCGACGTGAGGGAGAAGGTGGGTCGGCGCAGGCATGAGCACTTCCGCTACAGAGAAGCGCTCATGCTAGCGAAAACCTGGGGTCAGCGCTTGTTCAGGTCGCCGTAGAGCTCTGGTCGACGATCGAGAAAGTAGCGATTGGCGGAGCGAGAATCGACCATCAGTTGGCGATCCAGCGTGCCAACGATCAATGCTTCGTCCAGGCCGGCCTGGGCGATGCGACTGCCATCCGGCGCGGCGATGCTGCTTTGACCGCAGTAGTGGATCTCGCCTTCGTGACCACAGTAATTGGCGTACGCCACGTAACATTGGTTCTCGAAGGCCCGCGAACGCACGGTGACATCGGCGATGAAGTCGTAGGGGATCATGTTCGCCGTCGGCACCAGAATCAGCTCGGCACCGGCCAGAGCCAGGCGCCGGGCGTTTTCCGGGAACTCCAGGTCATAGCAGATCAAAAAGCCCAGCTTCCAGCCATTGAGCTCCACCAGTGGAAACTCATCCGGTCCAACGCTGAACATCGAATGATCGAGTTCGCCGAACAAGTGAGTCTTGCGGTAGTTGGCCAGCCGCTGACCCCGGCTGTCGATCAACTGCACGGCGTTGTAGATCTGCCCGTCCTCGGCGCGCTCCGGGTAGCCATACACAATGGCGATACCGGAGGCCTTGGCGATGCTCGCGATGTACTGCGCGCAAGTGCCATCTTGCGCCTCGGCCAATGCGCCAACCGCTTCGGCGCCGATGTTGTAGCCGGTCAGGAACATCTCCGGAAACACCAGCAGATCAGCGCCTTTGGCCTCTGTCGCAAGCTTTTGCAGGCGCTGCAGATTGCCGGCAACGTCGAGCGGTAGCGGCGGGCATTGGTAGAGAGCTACGCGCATTTCGGACTCCTCTTACTCGGGCAGGGCAATCGGCCCGATTTCATGAAACACATCGCCCGGGCCTGGGTTTTCGACGTGGGTTTTACCGCCGAAGTGATTCATGATGCCCCATACCGCGTTGAGCGAGGTCTGTACCGCGCCTTCGACCCAGGCCGGTGTCCACGAAACGTCGTCGCCAGCGATAAAAATCCCACGCTGTTCGGCGGGCATGTCTTGTTGCATGAAGTGTGCGTACATCCGCTGGTTGTAGCGATAGTGGCCGGGCAGGGCGCCTTTGAATGCACCGAGGAAGTGCGGGTCTGCTTCCCAGGACACGGTAATCGGGTCGCCGATGATGCGCGCGGCGATGTCGACTTTTGGATAGATTTTCTTCAGTGCATCCAGCGCCAGCTTCACGCGTTTTTCGATTGGTTGCGGGAGCATTTTCAACGCGTCGCTCATCCACGAATACGACAGGCAAATCACGCCCGGCTTGTCGTCACCGTTATCGAACAGGTAGGTGCCGCGAGTCAGACGGTCGGTCAAGGTCATGCTCATCAGGTCGCGACCGGTTTCCGGGTCTTTGTCTTTCCAGAACGGCCGGTCGACCATCACGAAGGTTTTCGACGATTGCATGTAGCGGGTGCGGTCCAGGGCCATCCACATTTTTTGCGAGAACAGCGACTCTTCGCACTCGATCTGCGTGGTCAGCAACCAGCTCTGGCAGGTGGTCAGTACGGCGGCGTATTCGCGAGTGTCACCCCAGTTGTCGGTCACGCTGAAGCGGCCGTCGGCGGCGCGCGCGATGCGTTTGACCCCGGTGCGCGGTGCACCGTTGTGCAGCGAGCTAAGGCTGGTACCTTCCGGCCAGTGAGCACAGCGCTCCGGCACATGGCGCCAGATGCCCAGCGGCACCTGTTCCACACCGCCAACCACCAGGTGTTGGTGATCGTCGCAGTTGGTCATGACGACGCGGAAGATTTCCAGCATCGAGTTCGGGAAGTCCGAGTCCCAGCCGCCGGTGCCGAAACCGACCTGGCCAAACACTTCGCGGTGGTGGAACGACAGCTTGGCGAAGGCTTTGGAGGTGGCGACGAAGTCGTAGAAGGTCCGGTCATCCCACAGCGGAACAAGGGTGTTCCACAGCTCTTTGAGGCGCGGCACATCGCGATCGCGGATCGCTTGCTGAATCTCGCCAAAGCGTGAGCCGTCTTCCAGTGCATCCGCCCAGGCGTCGGCCACTTCCTGGAACAGTGCAGGAAGGTCGGCGAGTTTCTGTGCGTAATGGGTCTGGCCTTCCAGGTCGATGACGGTGCTGCCGGAGGCAGGTGTCAGCGGGTTAGGGAAAGGCTTGGTCTCAAGACCGAGCTTGTCGACGTAGTGATAGAACGCAGTGGACGACACCGGGAAGCGCATGCCACCCAACTCGGCGATGATCCCTTCAGCGCCTTCGAAGGCCTGGGAGCGCAAGCGGCCGCCCATTTTCGAAGCTTCATAGACGACCGGCTTGAGGCCCAGCTTCATCAGCTCGTAAGCGGCCACCAGCCCCGCGATACCTGCGCCGACAATCGCCACTTCCGCGCCGTGGTTGTGCGCAGGAATGCTGCCTAAACCAGCCGGGTGCTCGATCCAGTCGTCAAAGGCGAATGGAAAGTCCGGGCCGAAAATGGTGACTGGTTTTTTACCGTCTGCAGGATGGCGATTGTTCTTGTTCATGGCTGACCTTGCTGTCGACTCGCACTGGGTGCTGAGTATAGGAAAAGACTGTCGCCATTCTAGGGAGCGTAGAGCACGTTAATAAGACGCAATGTGTCGTCGTTTTGAATGTTATTGATGCGATATGACGAACTTATTGATCAAACTGGCTGGCCGCGGTCAATTTTGCTGCTGAGGATGATCGAGGTGGTGGTCTTTTCTACACCGTCGACGCTGCCGATCTGGTCGAGCAACTGGTCGAGCTGCTCTGGTGAATCAGTACGCAGCCAGGCCACGTAATCGAATTCGCCACTGACCGCGCACAATTGCTGGACCTGTGCCATGGCGCTGAGCCGACGCAGCACTTCCTTGCCGGAGCGCGGTTGTACGGTGATCCCGACATAGGCCTGCAAACCGCCATCGACCACCCGCTGGCCGAGTCGCACGCCATAACCGGTAATGACCCGAGCCTTTTCCAGTCGCGCCAGGCGTGACGTCACCGTGGTGCGTGCAATCCCCAATTGCCGGGCGAGCATGGCCACGCTTTCACGGGCATTGATCTGCAAGGCCGCGATCAGTTGGCGGTCGATTTCGTCGAGCACGGGAGGGCGGGTATCAGGCAAGGTCATCTCCGGCGGCATGTTTCGGTGGGCGAGCATGTTACACGTTGCCGGGAAAGGGGAGCAGGCGCGCCCGCAGAGTTGGCGAGGCTGGTCAATGTGGCATTACACATTTCCGACTGCACCTGGCCTGCGTTACAGCCGCCACCCATCATTTAGCAGTGATTTTGGCGGCATCTAACCTACGTTAGGAGTTACCAGTATGTTCAAAGTAACCCCCAATCCGCCAGCAAGGTCCAACGCTAAGATCATCGATCAACGCGCTGTTGATTGACTGTTGTCCCATATGATTTTGGGTCAGAGACGGCACCGAGAAATCGTGCCGGGGCTTCAGTCCCCCTCCGTGAACCGCCGCCGCGTCAGGAAGAGCACCACGCCCAGCGGCACGGCCAGCAGTGCTAGCAGTTCCAGGTCAAAGCCCAGCACCTGCTGCTCACCAACCTTGAAGATGCTGACCAAGCCCGTTGCCAGCAGCGCCAAACCCAGCCACTTGCGCAGCGGGTATGGTTTCAGAAACTGAACGAGGATCGCGCCCAGCACCAGAAGGACGACAGTTTGCATGATGTAGGGCATGTGCAGTTCCTCAGACCTTGATGACCAGCGTCACGACAGAGCGCTGTGGGCCAATCCCGCTATGGACCTCTCCCTCGATGCTGACCAGCACGTCACCTGCATGCAGGTTCGGCAGGGCCCCTTTGAGGTACCAGTTGACACCTGTCGTCACGACTGCACCTGAAGCCCAGCCAATGAGCGGCCCGCTCAACGCACCTACCCTCCCGGCAACGCCACTGAGGCCGCAGCAATTCCCTTGGCGACGTTGCCGCGCATAGTGCTGATAGCATCGGCCTGCTGCCGGGTCAGGGGATTGGAAATGCAGACTGTCAGCAGGCATGGCAGATTTCGAGCCTGCATTCGGTCGTACATATCGACGACCATGCTGTTGACTTGGTAATGGGCGCGTTTCGCTTCGCCAAAGTGCAGCTCGCGCAGGCGACCTCGGTCGCTTTCCATGAGGGTGATTTGAGACAGATTGAAGACGATCCCTTCCTCGGACCTGTACTGCGTGGTCTTCTCGAACCTCATGCGCGTATCCATTCGTGCAAAAAGACGATGATTTTCTACAAGCGGTGACTAGGATGCAAACGGTCTTTGATGTGAGGCCCCGGGGAATTTGACGTCTGCACGGGGCTCATCGCCAGCAAGCCAACTCCTCGGTAACAACACATCGAGCGCGTCGGTTTTGGAGACGTTAGGCCGAGGCGCCTCCGCATCACGCTTGGTGCGGAAGGTTTTAGCGATAGTTGGCCAGCCAGTTTTGCGAATCAGGGCCTTCCAGGTGCCGGAAGGAGTTTTGACGAGAGTTGCCATGAGAGGGGGCTCCTAGGCGGCAGGCGAACCAGCACTGTACGTAATTTGTACCCTTGGACCATAGGACTGTATCTGTGATGGACCAGCCAGAAACGCGAAAGCCGCGCAATGCGCGGCTTTGGAGTTGGTGGGCCCACACGGACTTGAACCGTGGACCAAAGGATTATGAGTCCTCTGCTCTAACCAACTGAGCTATAGGCCCTCAGTAGGCCGCGGATTATAGCGACGGTTTCTCGGCTGTGCTATCCGAAAAGTCTGAAACTGCGATACGAAGAAAGGTTGCGGCGAATTCGTCAGCGGGCAGAGGCAGGCTGACGATGTAGCCCTGGATCTGTTCGCAGCCTTCGGCCGCCAGGAATTGCTGCTGCGCGTGTGTTTCAACGCCTTCGGCAATGATCGTGAATTGCATGCTGCGGCCCAGGGCAATGATTGCGCGGACGATGGCGGCATCGTGTGGGTCGTCCGGCAGTCCGCGGACAAAGGACTGGTCGATTTTCAGGAAATCCAGCGGCAAGCGTTTGAGGTAGCTCAGCGAGGAATAACCGGTGCCGAAGTCGTCGATGGCCAACTGCACGCCCAGGCGTTTGAGCTGATGCAGGACTTCAAGTGCCTCTTCGGCCTGGCTCATGATGAAGTTTTCGGTGATTTCCAGTTGCAGGAAGCCCGGTTTGAGGCGGTTGTCCTTGAGCAATTGTTCGATGCGGACCAGCAGGTTCGGCTGGCGTAGTTGCGCTCCGGCGAGGTTGACTGACAGCGGGCCGAAACCTTCATAACGCTGGTTCCACTCGTACATCTGCAGGCAGGCCTGTTCCAGTACCCAGTCACCGATTTGCAGGATCATGCCGTTTTCTTCGGCCAGCGGGATGAAGTGCTCGGGTGGCACATCGCCGAAGGCTGGATGTCGCCAGCGGATCAGGGCTTCGGCACCTACCAGGCGCGGATGTTTGAGGCTCACTTTGGGTTGATAGAACAGCGTCAGCTCATTGCGCTCGATAGCGCGGCGCAATTCATGCTCCAGTGCCACGCGTTCACTGGCCTGTGCGGTCAGGTCGCGGGTATAGCTTTCAACCCTGTTGCGACCTTTGGCTTTGGAGCGGTACATCGCGGCATCGGCGTTTTTGATCAGCGTGGCGACGTCGCAGCCGTCCTTGGGGTAGAGGCTGGTGCCAATGCTGGCACTGATAAAGAACTCATGCTCGCCAGCCTGGAAGGGCGCTGTGAAGCAGTTCAGCAGCTTGTTGGCAATATGGTCGGCGTCGCTGGCTTGCTGCAGGCCCGGCAACAGGATGATAAATTCGTCACCCCCCAGCCGCGCCACGGTATCGATGTCCCGAAGTTGCTCTTTGAGTCGCACCGCGATGCCTTTGAGCAACAGGTCGCCAACTGGATGACCCAGGCTGTCGTTGATGTGCTTGAAGCGATCGAGGTCCAGAAACAGTACGGCGCCCTGACCACCGTTTTCCTGCTGATTGTTGAGTGCAGTCAGCAGCCGGCTTTCGAACAACGTCCGGTTCGGCAGCCCCGTCAGCGGGTCGTGGTGAGCCTGATAATCGAGTTTGGCCTGGGCGTGCTTGAGGCTGGAGATATCGGCAAATACCGCGACGAAGTGGGTGATGAAGCGGTCTTTATTGCGCACCGCGCTGATGGTCAGCCAACTGGGGTACAGCTCGCCATTCTTGCGGCGGTTGGAAATTTCGCCCTGCCAATGCCCTTCGGCGGTCAGTTGATGCCACATCGCCGCGTAAAAGGCGCTGTCATGCAGGCCTGAGGCGAGCAGCCTTGGCGTGTGGCCCAGGGCTTCGGTTTCGCTGTAGCCGGTGATCTCGGTAAACGCGCGATTGACGGCACTGATGTGCTGTTGGGTGTCGGTGATCAATACACCTTCTGCGGTGCTCTCGAATACCGTGGCGGCCTGTTGCAGTTTTTCCTGCATCAGATGTCGCTCGGTGATGTCCCGGGCGATGGTCAGCATGCAATCGTCATCGCCAATCGGCAGCGGCCGGCTGGACATCTCGCAGAGACGGATTTGCCCATCGTTGCGGCGTATATGGCAACTGAAGTCACGCACAAAGCCGTCGCGTTTCAACAGGTCGAGCATCTGCCTGCGTTCATTCAGGTTGACCCAGATGCCGAGGTCGAAGGTCGAGCGGTCCAGTGACATTGCGCTGTTGAAGCCGGTGATGCGGCTGAAGCCTTCGTTGACCTCGATCAGCAGGCCATCGCTCACGCGTGACAGCAACAGGCCGTCAGGGGAGGCATGGAAGGCTTTGGCAAACTTCTCTTCAGAGGTTTGCAGTTGTTGTTGGGTTTCCTTGAGCTGGCTGATGTCACGCACTACCACGACCAGCGCCGGGGTGGTGTCGAGCTGGAAGGGTTCGGCGGAGATCAGGCCGGTAAACACCTGGCCATTGCTGCGACGAAAGGGCATCTCCAGATTGCGAATACTGCCGGCTTGCAAGCGCTGCAAGAGCCCGGGGCCGACACCGGCGATGCCCCAGATGTTCAGCTCGGTGGCGGTCCGTCCGATCACTTCTTCGGCAGTGAGGCCGATTTGCTCTTCGAACGCCTCGTTGACCTCCAGCAGGCAACCGTCAGACAGGCGTGCAATGACCAGAATGTCCGGGCATTGCTGGAACACCGAGGCAAACTTCTGCTCGGAGAGACGCAAGGCTTCTTCGGTTCTTTTGGCTTCGCTGATGTCGATCATCAGCCCGCGCAGTATCGGCTCGTGGCCATGCTCTATCAGGCTGACGATATCGCGTACCCAAAGGCAGCGCCCGTCGGCAGTGATCACCCGGTAGTCGAGGCTGTGATCGCGTCCGGCGAGTACTTCGTGATCGCAAAATGCCTGGGCGCGTGTGAGGTCGGCAGGATGGATGATGTTGCGCCAGAAGCCCGGAATCAGCCAATGGGACAGGGGGTAGCCGAGCAGGCCTTCGGCATGGGGAGACACGTAACTGTATGTAAAATCGCTGATTCGCGCTTCCCAGGCTATCGCCGAAAGGCTCTCCACCAGGCCGCGGTAGTGGTATTCGCTGGTGCGCAGCTCCTGTTCCAGGGCGACCCGGCGGGAAATCTCCGAACTCAAGCGGCGATTGATGCGGATCACCACGGCCAACACGGTGACCAGCAGCAGTACGCCGGGCAGGCCGTACATAAGCAGATCGGACCAGAAGGTGCGGTGGTCGAGGACGTTTCCGACCCAATGCTCCTGGATGGCGCTTATTTCGCCCGGGCTCATGTCCGCCAGCACTTTATCCAGAATACCGACCAGCATTTTGTTGTCTCGCGGTACGCCCATCGCCAATTGGTAGCGATACGGCGTTTCGCCGCTGACGTAGAGCCCGTCGAGTTTGAGTTGGCGAAGGCTCCAGACGCTTGAGGCCAGATCGCCGACTACGGCGTCCACCTCGTCGGTGGCCAGTGCCTGCAAGGTCGAGCTGACATTGGGCATGGGGACCAGATTGAGGTCGGGATGGTGGGTGCGCAGCAGTTCATGGGGGGCGTAGTTTTCCACGACGGCGACTTTCAGGCCGTAAAGGTCTTCCAGTTTGTGCGGCTGTGCGCCTTTCACATGGGCCAGGATGACGATCGGAAAGTCCAGATAGGGCCGCGTGAACGCGAGGTAACTCTGCCGTTCGGGCGTCGACATGACGCCGGGCAAAAGGTCCAGCTTGCCTTGTTTGGCCTGTTCCAGGACTTCGGTCCAGTTCACAGGCTCAATGGGTGTGAGCTTGATTGCCAGGCGATCACGCACAATGTTGATGTAGTCAGCGGCAAGGCCTTGGTATCGGCCTTGTTCATCGCGAAATTCAAACGGTGGCCAGGACGCGTCGACACCCAGGCGCAGTTCCGGGTGAGCCGCTAGCCAGGCACGTTCTTCGTCGGTCAGAGTCAGCGCGCCAGCCGTTGTGGTCCAGGTCATCAGCAATAGCAAAAGCATGGCCGGCAGTCTGGGCATAACGGTCTCGTTATGGCTTGGGGGGAATGTTTCGAGTGTAGACGGGCTATGCGTCGGGAGCGAAGTGAAGGGGATTTAATCTACAGAAAGCAAAACCCCCGGCAGGGCCGGGGGTTTTGTGATCACTCGTCGAGGAAGGAGCGCAAATGCTCGCTTCTCGTCGGGTGGCGCAGCTTGCGCAGCGCCTTGGCTTCGATCTGACGAATCCGCTCACGGGTAACGTCGAACTGTTTACCAACCTCCTCGAGGGTGTGGTCGGTATTCATGTCGATACCGAAGCGCATGCGCAGAACCTTGGCTTCACGGGCAGTGAGGCCGGAGAGAACTTCGCGAGTCGCTTCTTTAAGGCTCTCAACGGTAGCAACATCGATTGGCGACTGCATGGTCGAGTCTTCGATGAAGTCACCCAGATGGGAGTCTTCGTCATCACCGATCGGGGTTTCCATGGAGATCGGCTCTTTAGCGATCTTCAATACCTTGCGGATCTTGTCCTCAGGCATTTCCATGCGTTCGCCCAGCTCTTCCGGGGTCGGTTCGCGACCCATTTCCTGCAACATCTGGCGGGAAATGCGGTTGAGCTTGTTGATCGTCTCGATCATGTGCACCGGAATACGGATGGTGCGGGCCTGGTCGGCGATCGAGCGAGTGATCGCCTGACGGATCCACCAGGTGGCATAAGTCGAGAATTTGTAGCCGCGGCGGTATTCGAACTTGTCTACCGCTTTCATCAAACCGATGTTGCCTTCCTGAATCAGATCGAGGAATTGCAGACCACGGTTGGTGTACTTCTTGGCGATCGAGATCACCAGACGCAAGTTGGCTTCGACCATCTCTTTCTTCGCGCGGCGGGCTTTGGCCTCACCGATCGACATGCGACGGTTGATGTCCTTGATCTCGGCAATCTTCAAGCCGGTTTCGACTTCAAGTGCGGTCAGCTTCTGCTGGCAGCGAACGATGTCGGCCTGCAGGCGACCAATGGCTTCAGCGTATTTGCTTTTGCCTTTGGCCAGTGCTTCGGTCCAGCTTTCGTCAACTTCGTTGCCCGGGAACTGGCGCAGGAAGTCGGCACGCGGCATGCGTGCATCACGAACGCATAGCTGCATGATCGCGCGCTCTTGCTGACGCAGACGATCCAGGGCGCTACGCACACGCTCAACCAGGCCTTCGAATTGCTTCGGAACCAGTTTGATCGGCATGAACAGCTCAGCCAGCGCCAACATCTCGGCAATGGCCTGCTTGTTTTCACGACCGTGCTTTTTCAGCGCCTTGCGGGTGATTTCCGCTTGATCGGCCACTGCGCCAAAACGCTGCGCTGCGATGATCGGATCCGGACCGCTTTCGGCTTCTTCTTCGTCGTCACTGGCTTCAGCGTCGTCGTCATCGGTGTCGTCATCCGCTTTCACGGCTTTCGGGTCGACAGGCGGCGGTACTTCGGCAGCAGGCGGCGCAATGCCGTCGTCCGGGTCGATATAACCGCTCAGGACGTCGGACAGGCGGCCACCTTCGGTGGTGACGCGAGTGTATTCGGAGAGAATATGGTCAACCGTGCCAGGGAAGTGCGCAATTGCGCCCATCACTTCACGGATGCCCTCTTCAATACGTTTGGCGATTTCGATTTCGCCTTCACGTGTGAGGAGCTCTACGGTACCCATTTCGCGCATGTACATGCGCACTGGGTCGGTAGTGCGACCAATGTCGGTCTCAACCGCTGCCAACGCTGCCGCCGCTTCTTCTGCGGCTGCTTCGTCGGTATCGGCGTCGGCCAGCATAAGGGAATCCTTATCTGGCGCAACCTCGAATACGTTGATCCCCATGTCATTGATCATGCGGATGATGTCTTCCACCTGTTCCGGATCTGAAATATCCTCCGGCAGGTGGTCGTTGACCTCCGCGTAAGTCAGGTAACCCTGCTCACGACCAAGGGTGATCAACTCTTTGATACGAGACTGCTGTTGCGCTTTTCCGGACATAACACCCTATCCACTGAAGGTCTTGGCGGGCAAAAAACAAGCCGAGGATTATACCTTAGCTATGACCTCACGCGCCACTTGAGGTCGGGTTTGATGCGGAAACATTCCGTTTTAGTAGGTCGCGCATCTGATTTGCTATTTGATTCGCTTCCTCGGCAGTCAATCCTGGCTGCCGCGCTTTCTTGATGAGGTCGTCGAGGGTCTGCGTGTGCTGACCCGCTGATAACCTAGTAATGGTGTCTAAAAACTGTTGTTCAAGGTTGTCGCCTTCAATTAACCACTCCTTTTCCGCGAGTGCTTTAAGCAGGCGTCCTTGCTCGGTTCCATGCCAGCGGGCCATCAACTGGATAGAGTTTAGCTTAGGATTTTTTTGCACAGCCTCGATCAGGGCTACCAGCAGTTGCGCATAAGTGTTGCTTTCATTTGCGAAGTGGTCGGCGGTCTCGACTTTGCCGGCCAGTTGCGGGTGATGAATGAGTGTGCGCAGTGCAATCAAGGTAGGGGCCTCGACAGCAATCGGGGTACGGGGTGGGCTCCGCTCGTCGCGTTTGCCTTTCTTGTCCCAGGGTTTGTTATCCCACTTCTTGCCGCCGCTGCCCGGCTTTTTCGGCGTCCACTCCTGCTGAGGTACATAGGCCTCTTGCGGTTGGTGGTAGTCGGAATAGTCCGGCATGGCGTCGTAATCGATGCCAGGATCGTAGGCGGGTGGTGCATCCTGCGGTGCGCTGTGCACCAGTTGACTAACGGCTTCGCTGTTCAGGCCGGTAATTTCGGTCAGGCGCTGGCGCATCAGGGTGCGCAGGTTGGCTCCCGGGACTTTGTCGATCAGCGGCGCGGCGAGGGTGGCCATGTGGGCCTTGCCTTCGAGCGAGCGCGGATCGGATTCCTCGGTCAGTTGCTGGAAGAAATAGTCTGCCAATGGCTGGGCGTGCTGATTAATCCGTGCGCGGAAGGCGTCGGTGCCTTCGGAGCGAATCAGCGTGTCCGGATCTTCGCCTTCGGGCAGGAACAGGAAGCGCGCACGCCGTCCGTCTTGCAGGCTCGAAAGCGTTGATTCCAGGGCGCGCCACGCGGCATTGCGACCAGCCTGGTCGCCGTCGAAGCAGAACAGCACGTTGGGTACCACGCGAAACAGCCGCTTCAAGTGTTCTTCGCTGGTGGCGGTGCCGAGCGTGGCGACGGCATTGCGCAAGCCTTGCTGGGCCAGGGCGATGACGTCCATGTAGCCTTCGACGACGATGATCTCGTCGAGATTGCGGTTGTTCTTGCGTGCTTCATACAGGCCGTAGAGTTCCTGGCCTTTATGAAATACCGGGGTTTCCGGTGAGTTCAGGTATTTCGGTTTGTCATCGCCCAGTACCCGGCCACCAAACGCGATGATGCGCCCGCGGCTGTCGCGAATCGGGAACATCACGCGGTCGCGAAAGCGATCATAGCGTTTGCCGGTTTCGGCGTTCTCGATCAACAGGCCGGCGTCGATCATGGCTTTTTGTTGCAGGGTGTCGCTGCTCAGATGCTTGAACAGGTTGTCCCAGCCTGGAGGTGCGAAGCCGAGGCCGAAATCGCGGGCGATCTCGCCGGTCAGGCCGCGCCCCTTCAAGTAGTCGACAGCCGCTTTTCGCGCCGGATGGCTTTTCAGTGCCTGGCGGTAAAAGTCTGCGGCGGCGGTCAGTAGTGGGTAGAGCGGCGAGTCGGTCGGTTGTCGCGGTTTGTGCGGGCGACCGCTTTCCTCGCGGGGTATTTCCATGCCGGCGGCTTTGGCCAGTTCTTCGACAGCCTGGGGGAAATCCAGGTTGTCGTGGTCCATGATGAAGCCGAGGGCATTGCCACCAGCGCCGCAGCCAAAGCAGTAATAGAACTGTTTGTCCGGGCTGACGCTGAAGGAGGGGGTTTTTTCTTTGTGAAACGGGCAGCAGGCGGTGTAGTTCTTGCCGGCTTTTTTCATTTGCAGGCGCGAGCTGACCACATCGACGATGTCGGTGCGGTTCAGAAGGTCGTCAATAAAGCTCTGGGGAATTAGCCCGGCCATGGCGTTCTCGTCATCACTGCGCTGAAAATCTGACCCGCGCGAAAGGCGGTCTGATGCTGGTCATTATGTTGAGGCGCGAAGGATGTGCGGCTCGACCAGGTATCGTCTGCGTATTCGCTGTCGGGAAGTGTATCTGCCGATAATCCGCTGACGTTAGTGCTCATCGGTATTCGACTGTTTGAAAGTGTTGCGCTGAGTCCGCATTGGCCAATGGGAGGCCTCGGATAGCTCATAAGTGGGCACGCAAAATCGTGCCTTGGGCTGATCGTCGTGAGAGGAATCAGTAAAAGGTTGTGCTCGTCAGTAGCCTTGGAAGGCTCGTCAGAAGAGACGTGCACCGCTGGCAAAAGAGCCAGGTCTGACGTGTGAAGCAGATTTGTCTCGGTCGCGTCTGCGACTTTGACAGTGAAGCATCAAGCGATATCCGCAAATGCCATAAGCCCGGCTGAGGGCCGGGCTTGGCAGAAGCTTGCTACGAACGTCTGTGTATTAGTACAGACGAACGGCGCGGCGCTGTTCGCGCTGAACTTTCTTGGCGTGACGCTTAACAGCGGCTGCTGCTTTACGCTTACGCTCAGAAGTCGGCTTCTCGTAAAATTCGCGGCTACGAACTTCAGCCAGAACACCGGCTTTTTCGCAGGAGCGCTTGAAACGACGCAGAGCTACGTCGAAGGGTTCGTTCTCTTTAACTTTGACGGCTGGCATCCAGAGCTACCTTCATTCATTACCGGGGTCAACATCCTCGCGGCAAAAGTGCACTTGAAGACGTCGGTTTTTAAGGGTTGCGGATGTTAACCCCTCATCGCTCGGAATGCAAAGCCTCTGATCGAAAACCGCTGGTCGGGGCATCACGTGGCGACTATTATGCGCGCCTTCGAATTTAGCCTAAACAAGGCGCAAACCCATGCTAGTACTGGGATTAGAAACCTCCTGCGACGAAACCGGCGTCGCACTTTACGACAGTGAAAAAGGCCTGCTGGCCGATGCACTGTTCAGCCAGATCGACCTGCATCGCGCCTATGGTGGCGTGGTGCCGGAGCTGGCTTCGCGTGATCACGTCAAACGTATGCTGCCCTTGATTCGTCAGGTGTTGGCTGAAGCCGACTGCGTGCCGACCGAGATCGATGCCATCGCCTACACCGCGGGTCCCGGGCTTGTCGGGGCCTTGCTGGTGGGGGCTTCCTGCGCTCAGGCGCTGGCGTTTGCCTGGGGCATTCCGGCCTTGGGTGTGCACCACATGGAAGGCCACTTGCTGGCGCCGATGCTGGAGCCGCAACCACCCGAATTCCCGTTCGTCGCTTTGTTGGTGTCCGGTGGTCATACCCAGCTGGTTCGGGTCGATGGTATCGGTCAATACGAGTTGTTGGGCGAGACGCTGGATGACGCTGCCGGTGAGGCGTTCGACAAGACCGCGAAAATGATGGGCCTCAATTACCCTGGCGGTCCGGAAATCGCGCGATTGGCCGCGCAAGGCGTTGCCGGACGCTTCGTGTTTCCGCGTCCGATGTGCGATCGGCCAGGTCTGGATTTCAGTTTCAGCGGCTTGAAAACCTTTGCCTTGAACACCTGGCAGCAGTGCGTCAGCGCTGGGGACGACAGCGAGCAAACACGCAGCGACATCTCGCTGGCCTTCCAGCAGGCAGTGGTGGAGACTTTGACCATCAAGTGCAAGCGTGCCCTGAAACAGGCGGGTCTCAAGCGTCTGGTGATCGCTGGCGGTGTCAGTGCGAACAAGGCTTTGCGCGTTTCCCTGGAGAAAATGCTTGGCGACATGAAGGGCGACGTTTACTACGCACGTCCGGAGTTCTGCACCGATAACGGCGCGATGATTGCTTTTGCCGGCTGTCAGCGGTTACAGGCCGGTCAGCAGGAAAGTCTGGCGATCAGCGTGCAGGCGCGCTGGCCGATGGAGCAGTTGTCGCCTGTGTAAAGACGGGTGAGTCCAGAGCGTGCTCGGCAAGAGTATTTAAAAATGCCGTTCGCGCCCGGCAAACAGGTCGCGTAGATTGCCGCGATGGCGCCAGACGATCAGTGCTGTCAGAGCACTCATGGGCAGCAATGCTCCCGGCTCCTGCCAGGCCAGCAGTGGCAGGGTCAGGGGCGTGGCGACCAGGGCGGCCAGCGAGCTGGTGCGTGTGAGGTAGAAGGTCAATAGCCACGCGCCGATAGCCAGAAGCGCTGCCGGAGGGTAAAGCCCCAGCAGCATGCCGGCAGCCGTTGCAACACCTTTGCCGCCGCGAAAGCGGAAGTACAGCGGATACAGATGGCCGATCACTGCGTAGACGCCAATCCAGGCCTGTTGCTGTACTGAGAGGCCTGCAAGCCCTGCGACCAACACGGGCAGCAGGCCTTTGCAGAGGTCGCCGAGCAAGGTCAGGACGGCGAGTTTTTTGCCGGCCAGGCGTAACATGTTGGTGGCACCGGCATTACCCGAGCCACTCATTCGCGGATCGGGGTTACCGGTCAGGCGGCTGAGCAAAATGGCAAAGGACAGAGAGCCAAGCAGGTAGGCGAGGATCGCCAGTAACCAAAACATGCTAACTATTCCGGGCGAGGACGCCCTGATTCTAACGGCGCATTGCGCCCTTGTCGTGCTGCGGAGAAGAGTGCTTGGACAGAGTGTTTATCGAGGGCCTGGAAGTCGACACGGTGATCGGTGCCTACGACTGGGAGCGTGGCATCCGTCAGTGCCTGCGTCTTGATCTGAGCTTCGCCTGGGATAATCGCCCGGCAGCGGCCGGTGATGACCTGACCCTGGCGCTCGACTACGCCAGCGTGACGGCACGTATTCAGGCGTTCGCCGAGCAGGCGCAGTACCAACTGGTTGAAACCTTTGCCGAGCGTCTGGCCGAAGTCTTGATGAGCGAATTCGAGATTACCTGGCTGCGCCTCAAGCTGACCAAGCCGGGGGCTATCCCGGCAGCAACGGGCGTGGGCGTGGAGATCGAGCGCGGATGTCGCTAACTCAGGTATTTCTTGGGCTCGGCAGCAATGTCGAGCGCGAAGCTCATTTGCAGGCGGGGCTGGAAGCGCTTGCCGGTTTTCTGGTGGATATACGCTGTTCGGCGGTGTTCGAAAGTCAGCCGGTGGGGATCAAGAGCGGGCCGTTTTTCAATTTCGTAGTGTCGGCGTTTACCGATCTACCGTTGATGGAGCTGGACCGTCGTTTGAAGTTTATCGAGGCCGACAACGGTCGTTATGCCCCGGATCGCAAGGGTTTGCCGTTGGATATCGACGTGCTGTTGTATGGCGATCTGGTGGGTAATTTTGACGGATTGATCCTGCCGCGAGCGGAAATTCTGAAAAACGCCTTTGTGCTGTGGCCATTGTCGCTGATAGCGCCGGACAGGGTGCATCCTGGCGTGGGTAAAAGTTTTGCGACGCTGTGGGCGGAGGCGCAGATTGATCAGGTTCTGGCGCCTGTGGCGTTTGAGTGGCGTGGTGAGCAGTTGACCCCTTCGGATCTGCTGTGACCTGATTGACGCCTTCGCGAGCAAGCTCGCTCCCACAGGTTTTGTGCTGACTCTTGTGGGAGCGAGCTTGCTCGCGAAAGCGATCCGACGATGCTCAGGTGGAGGCTGTTTCTTTGTAGGTCTTCAGCGCCTTGAGCCGTTCGCGCTTCAAGGCCTCGCCCAGCTCCGGGCCTTTGAATCCCTGCTCCAGCAGAGGCTGAACCGCCACGGTGCGTGCGGCGGTCGCCGCGCCTCGCAAATAATCCGCTTGTGGATAACTTCTCTGTTCAAGGCCTTTGCGGCCGCGGGCGTCCATTTCGCAGGCGTTGATGAATTCTTCGAAGCGCTGCGGCCGTCGGTAAACGTCGAAGCTCTGCAGCAACTCCAGCAATGTCGACGGCTTCAGCTCCAGCGCGCGATGACCATGGGTGTGGTATTCGCCGACCAGCAACGCCAGTTCCTGGCAGTCGCGCGGCGCCTTGAAGCGCTCGTTGACTGCTTTGATCAGCTTCAGGCCCTTGCGCTCGTGAGCGATGTGTCGGGGCCACTGGCTCTCAGGTGTCAGGCCTTTACCCAGATCATGCAGCAGGCAGGCCCAGCGTACGGTCAGCGGCTGCTTGTGCAGGGCGGTCTGTTCAAGAACGCTCAGGGTGTGCACGCCGCTGTCGATTTCCGGGTGGTGGGCTTCGGGTTGTGGCACGCCGAACAGCGCTTCAATCTCGGGGATCAAGACTTTCAGGGCGCCACAGTCACGCAGAACCTGGATGAATACTTGCGGCTGATCTTCCATCAGGGCGCGGGAAATTTCTTTCCAGCTGCGTTCTGCGGTCAGGGCCTCAAGCTCACCTGATTCGCTGAGCTGACGCATCAGCTCCAGAGTCTCGGGGGCTACCGTGAATCCGAGCCCGGCATAGCGCGCGGCGAAGCGGGCAACGCGCAGAACTCGGAGAGGATCTTCGGCGAACGCGGGGGATACGTGACGAAGCAGGCGTGCTTCAAGATCGCGCTGGCCGTGATACGGATCGGTCAATTGACCGTGATCGTCTTCGGCCATGGCATTGATCGTCAGGTCGCGACGAATCAGGTCTTCTTCCAGGGTGACTTCCGGGCTGGCATGGAAGGTGAAGCCGCCGTAGCCGCGTCCGCTTTTGCGTTCGGTGCGGGCAAGCGCGTATTCCTCGCCGCTTTTGGGGTGAAGAAATACCGGAAAATCGGCGCCTACCGGGCGATAGCCCTTGGCGAGCATTTCTTCGGTGCTGGCGCCCACCACCACCCAGTCGATATCGGTAACAGGCTTGCCGAGCAGGCGGTCACGGACCGCGCCGCCGACTTTATAAATCTGCATAAAAAACCTCCGTTAGCCCGACAGAATAACCCTTGCGTCGAACTTCCGGAGGTCCGGTTGACATCAAAGATGAATGACGGCGAGGTCCATTCGACCGTATTCACCCTCGCTATGCTCGCCTCTGGGCGGGACATGATGGGTTTTCATTATCTGGTCGCCTTGCAGGGTTTCCAGGTGAATATCGAAGCCCCAGAGGCGATGCAAGTGCTTCAGCACTTCCTCGGTGGAGTCTCCGAGCGGTTTGCGATCATGTTGCTGATGGCGCAGTGTCAGCGAGCGGTCGCCGCGCCGGTCGATGCTGTAGATCTGTATGTTCGGTTCGCGGTTGCCCAGGTTGTACTGCGCTGCGAGGGTTTCACGAATGGTCCGATAGCCTTCTTCGTCATGAATGGCGGGCACCAGCAGGTCGTCCTTCTGGTCGTCATCGAGGATGCTGAACAGTTTCAGGTCACGAATCACTTTGGGCGACAGGTACTGCAGGATGAAGCTTTCGTCCTTGAAGCTGCTCATGGCGAACTTGATGCTCGACAGCCAGTCGGTCCCGGCGATTTCAGGGAACCAGCGGTAATCCTCCTCAGTAGGGGATTCGCACATGCGCCGAATGTCGCGGTACATGGAAAAACCCAGGGTATAGGGGTTGATCCCGTTGTAGTAAGGGCTGTCGAACCCGGGCTGGAAGATTACGCTTGTGTGAGACGCCAGGAACTCCATCATGAAGCCGTCGGTCACCAGGCCCTCGTCGTACAGGTCGTTCATCAGGGTGTAGTGCCAGAACGTCGCCCAGCCCTCGTTCATGACCTGAGTCTGACGCTGTGGATAAAAGTACTGCGCGATTTTGCGCACGATCCGTACGATTTCCCGTTGCCATGGCTCCAGCAGCGGGGCGTGTTTTTCGATGAAGTAAAGGATGTTCTCCTGCGGTTCTGCCGGAAAACGTGCGTTGTCCTTTTCGTTGTACTTGTCTGCGCCTTTTGGAATGGTGCGCCATAGGTCGTTGATCTGCTTTTGCAGGTGTTCTTCACGATCCTTTTGCCGGCGTCGCTCTTCTTCCGCGGAAATCGGATAAGGACGTTTGTAGCGGTCGACACCGTAGTTCATCAGCGCATGACAGGAGTCGAGCAGGTCTTCCACGGCATCGATGCCGTGGCGCTCCTCGCATTGCATGATGTACTGCTTGGCAAACACCAGGTAATCAATGATCGAACTGGCATCAGTCCAGGTGCGGAACAGGTAATTACCCTTGAAAAAGCTGTTGTGGCCGTAGCAGGCATGGGCCACCACCAGTGCCTGCATGCAGATGGTGTTTTCTTCCATCAGGTAGGCGATGCACGGGTCCGAGTTGATCACGATCTCGTAGGCCAGCCCCATCTGGCCGCGACTGTAGGACTTCTCGGTACTGAGGAAGTGTTTGCCATAGGACCAGTGGTGATAACCCAGCGGCATGCCGACAGAGGCGTAGGCATCCATCATCTGCTCGGCGGTAATCACTTCGATCTGGTTTGGGTAGGTATCGAGCGCGTAGCGGGCCGCAAGACGACTGATTTCCCGGTCGTAGGCCTGGATCAGCTCGAACGTCCATTCGGAGCCTGTGGATATGGGTTGGCGCTTCTGCTCTTTGGCGGTCATGTCACTAACCTGCGCTGGAAGAGTTCACGGAAAACCGGATAGATATCCCCGGCTGAAACCAGCTGTTGCTGGGCAAACGTGTCGGAAAAGGCTTCGCTGATACGCTCGTATTCGTACCACAGGGCCTGGTGTTCGCGGGGGGTAATCTCCACATAAGTGTAGTACTGCACGAATGGCATGATCTGGTTGATCAGGATGTCGCGGCAGATCGGCGAGTCATCGTTCCAGTTATCGCCGTCGGAAGCCTGCGCGGCGTAAATGTTCCAGTCGTTGCTTGGATAACGCTCGGCCATGATCTCCTGCATCAGTTTCAGGGCGCTGGAAACGATGGTGCCGCCGGTTTCGCGAGAGTAGAAGAACTCTTCCTCGTCGACTTCCCGGGCGCTAGTGTGGTGGCGGATGAACACCACATCGATTTTCTCGTAGTTACGCTTGAGAAACAGGTACAACAGGATGAAGAACCGTTTGGCGATGTCCTTGGTGGCCTGGGTCATGGAGCCGGAAACGTCCATCAGGCAGAACATTACCGCCTTGGAGCTGGGGTTGGGTTGCTTGATCAGCAAGTTGTACTTGAGGTCGAACGTGTCGAGAAAAGGCACGCGATTGATGCGCGCGCTCAAACGCTCGATTTCTGCCTCGATTTCCTGAATATCGCCGAAATTGTCCGGTTCTTCCTGTTTAAGTCGCGCCAGTTCCTCTTTTGCTACCCGCAATTTCTCCCGGCTGCTGCCCGACAGCGCAATGCGCCGCGCATGGGCCGAGCGCAGGGTGCGGATGATGTTGATCCGTGAAGGGTTGCCTTCGTTGCTGATGCCGGCACGCACGGTCTTGAAGGTGTCGGTGCCACTCAGGTTGCGTTTGACCAGGTTCGGCAGCTCCAGGTCCTCGAACATGAATTCGAGAAATTCTTCCTGGGTGATCTGGAACACAAACTCGTCCATGCCCTCGCCGGAGTTGCCGGCCTTGCCCGGGCCTCTGCCGCCGCCACCTCCCGGCGGACGAGCAATATGCTCACCGCTGGTGAACTCCTTGTTGCCGGGATGCACAATGGTCTGTTTGCCACCACGGCCATGGTGAAGCACTGGCTCGTCGATATCGCGACCAGGAATGCTGATTTGCTCACCGTGTTCCATATCGGTAATGGAGCGCCGGCTGACCGCCTCTTCGACGGCCTTCTTGATGTGATCACGGTAACGCCGCAGAAACCGCTGACGGTTTACCGTGCTCTTGTTTTTGCCATTGAGACGTCGGTCGATCACATAGCTCATGACTGCTCCTTAGAAGCTGTCTTGAGAAATCGCGAGCAAGTCTGGCGGTAATAGGCGCGGGGTAGGAGGCGCGATCTTGCGCCTCCCGTACCACCCGCGCGTTGCCTGGACTTCGCTGCCGATTTCCAAACACCTTCCTGAAACCTGTGTAACAGAATTTTATTACGCAGGCCCGGGCTAACGACAACCGGTCTGACCGGCAGCGTATTACTGCGATTTCCTGACTCGCAGGTACCACTCGGAGAGCAGTCGTACCTGTTTGTCGGTGTAGCCGCGCTCGACCATCCGTGTAACGAAGTCGTTGTGTTTCTGTTGGTCCTCTTTGCTGGCCTTGGCGTTGAAGCTGATAACCGGCAGCAGATCCTCGGTGTTCGAGAACATTTTCTTCTCGATGACCACCCGCAGCTTCTCGTAGCTGAGCCAGGTCGGATTCTTGCCGTTGTTGTTGGCCCGGGCACGCAGGACGAAGTTGACGATTTCGTTGCGGAAATCCTTCGGATTGCTGATGCCCGCCGGTTTCTCGATTTTCTCCAGCTCTTCGTTGAGGGCTACGCGGTTGAGGATCTCGCCGGTTTCCGGATCGCGGTATTCCTGATCCTGAATCCAGAAGTCCGCGTAGAGCACATAGCGGTCGAAGATGTTTTGCCCGTATTCGCTGTAGGACTCCAGGTAGGCGGTCTGGATTTCCTTGCCGATGAACTCGATATAACGCGGCGCCAGGTACTCTTTCAGGAAGCGCAGATAACGCTCGCGGGTTTCCGCCTGGAACTGTTCCTGTTCGATCTGTTGTTCCAGCACATAGAGCAGATGCACCGGGTTGGCGGCGATTTCATGCGGGTCGAAGTTGAAGACTTTCGACAGGATCTTGAAGGCAAACCGGGTCGAAAGGCCGTTCATGCCTTCGTCGACACCTGCGTTGTCGCGGTATTCCTGGATCGATTTGGCCTTCGGATCGGTGTCCTTGAGGTTTTCACCGTCATACACGCGCATTTTCGAGTAGATGTTCGAGTTTTCCGGCTCTTTGAGGCGCGAGAGCACAGTGAACTGAGCGAGCATCTTCAGGGTGTCGGGTGCGCAGTGGGCCTTGGCCAGGGAGCTGTTGAACAGCAGCTTGTCGTAGATCTTCACTTCGTCACTGACCCGCAGGCAGTACGGCACTTTGACGATGTAGATCCGGTCGATGAAGGCTTCGTTGTTCTTGTTGTTGCGGAAGGTGTGCCACTCCGATTCGTTGGAGTGCGCCAGCAGAATCCCGGTGAACGGAATCGCGCCCAGGCCTTCGGTACTGTTGTAGTTGCCTTCCTGGGTGGCGGTCAGCAATGGGTGCAGCACCTTGATCGGTGCCTTGAACATTTCGACGAATTCCATCAGGCCCTGGTTGGAGCGGCAAAGTGCACCCGAGTAGCTGTAGGCGTCGGCGTCGTTCTGCGGGAATTCTTCCAGCTTGCGAATATCGACCTTGCCCACCAGTGCCGAGATGTCCTGGTTGTTTTCGTCACCCGGTTCGGTCTTGGCCACGGCGATCTGGTTGAGGATCGACGGGTAGAGCTTGACCACCCGGAACTGGCTGATATCGCCACCGAATTCGGCCAGGCGTTTGGTTGCCCAAGGCGACATGATGGTGTTCAGGTAGCGCCGCGGAATGCCGAAATCCTCTTCGAGGATTGCACCATCTTCGGTGGCGTTGAACAGCCCCAGCGGAGACTCGAACACCGGAGAGCCCTTGATCGCATAGAAGGGCACTTTTTCGATCAGCTGTTTCAGCTTCTCGGCCAGGGATGACTTACCGCCACCGACGGGGCCGAGCAGGTAGAGGATCTGTTTCTTCTCTTCCAGGCCCTGAGCTGCGTGGCGGAAGTAGGAGACGATCTGGTCGATGCATTCTTCCATCCCGTGGAAGTCTTCAAAGGCCGGATACCGACGGATCACCTTGTTGGAAAAGATGCGCGACAGTCTCGAATTGGTCGAGGTGTCGAGCAGCTCCGGTTCGCCGATGGCCAACAGTAGTCGCTCAGCGGCGGACGCGTAAGCGCTGCGGTCCTTTTTGCACAGTTCGAGATACTCCTGCAGAGTGAGCTCTTCCTGCCGTGTGGACTCGAAGCGTTGTTGGAAGTGGCTAAAGATACTCATGACGTCACCTCGCTCGATACCTGGAGCCGACGTCGGATCAGTCAGTGGATGCTGGCAAGCAACTGAAAATGCAGTTGCCGTTACCCCCCAGAACACCTTCAAAGCTATCAACCCTGAAAGCTACTCCCGATGACCCGTGCGCCGGTGTACCGGCTCTCCCCTGTTTTGGATGGCCTGAGGCTAAGGATAGTTCGGAATCGGAAAGGTAAAGGGGCAATGCGTAGTTTTGTTATGACTACCGTTCGTCAGCCCACGGCAGACGTGGGCTTGAGCGGGTGAAAAAAATTATTCGGCAGTGCCTTGCGAAGTCTCTGAAGGATAAATCGTACGCCACAGCTCGAATCCGCCGTCCATGCTGTAGACGTCGGAAAAGCCCTGGCTGACCAGATACGCCGCGGCGCCCTGGCTGGAATTACCGTGATAGCAAACCACCACGGTCGGTGCATCGAGGTCGGCGGCGGTAATGAATGCGTGCAGGGAATGATTATCCAGATGCTTCGATCCGCTGATGTGCAGTGCGGCAAAGGTTGCCGGATCGCGGACATCGACCACTACCGCGCCTTGTTCGCGCAGGGCCTGGGCCTGTTCTGGGGGGATGCGTTTGAATTCGCTCATGGCGGGCTCCTGTGGCCTGGCTGAAAGCGCAGCCTAGCGCTTGGCGCTGGCTGACAATAGTTCGGGGGTAGTTGAGGTGACGTGCGGTCTGGTGTGGCCTTGGGTATCGCACTCACAATGCAGACGCTCGCCGGTGTCGACGTTCATCAAGGTCATCGAGCCGCCCCAGACGCAACCGGTGTCGAGGGCGAAGATGCCGGGTTCGTTACATTTACCTTCGAGCGCTGCCCAGTGCCCGAAAATGATTTTCTGGCCGCGGGTCTTGCGTTGCTGGTGTGAAAACCAGGGGGCGTAACCCGGTAGCGCGGTGCCGAGGCCTTCCTTGCTCTTGAGATCGAGCTTGCCGTCGCTGGTGCAGAAACGCATGCGGGTGAAGTAGTTGGTGATCACCCGCAGACGGATTACACCTTTAAGGTCGCTGTTCCATTTCGCCGGTTCATTGCCATACATGCCATCGAGGTAGGGTGCGATGCGGTTGTCGTCACGCAATGCCTCTTCGACTTCGGCTGCGCACTTCAAGGCTTTGCGCAGGGACCACTGCGGCGGTATGCCGGCATGGACCAGTGCAATGTCACGCTGTTCGTCGTAGTGCATGAGCTTTTGCTGGCGCAGCCACTCAAGCAGCTCTTTACAATCCGGGGCTTCGAGGATCTCGCGCAGAGTATCGGCTTTCTTCAGGCGCTCGATGTTGTAGCCGGCGGCCAGCAGGTGCAGGTCATGGTTACCCAGTACGCATACCAGTGATTCGCGGATGCTATAGAGGAAACGCAGGGTCTCCAGCGATTGCTGACCACGGTTGACCAGGTCGCCAACCAGCCACAGATGATCCTTGGCAGGGTCGAAGGCCACCCGCTTGAGCAGGCATTGCAGGGGTTCGAGGCAGCCTTGCAGGTCGCCGACGGCGTACGTCGCCATCAGTGCAAGGCTCCGGGCACCGCCAGGCGGAACGGCGCGATGATAGCGTCGAAGTGTTTACCGTCTTCGGCGAGCATTTGATAAGTCCCCTGCATGTTGCCAACGCGGGTAGTCATCACGGTGCCGCTGCTGTAGGTGTGGCTCTGGCCGACGCCGATCAGTGGTTGCTGGCCCACCACGCCTGCGCCGCGAACCTCTTCGACATGCCCGTCGCCATCGGTAATCACCCAGTGCCGAGAGAGCAACCTGGCCGGTAGCAGGCCGTTGTTCTGTACGGTAATGGTGTAGGCGAAGGCAAAGCGGTTCTGCTCGGGTTGCGATTGTTCTGCCAGATAGCGGGTGACGACGCTGACGTCGACCTGATAACGAGGATCGGACATGCAAGAGGCCTTAAAAGCAAAGCGGGACGCGGGGCGTAACTGATTGAGATCAGTCTAGGCCAAGTATCGGGTAGTAAACCAGACATGGGCGCTGGTGTCCTACCCGATAACGCTTCCGGCCTGTCAGATGTCGGCAGGTTGTTCGGCGACTTGTTCGCTGAGTTTGTCAGCCAGACGGACGAAGGCTGCCAGATCGAGCTGCTCCGGGCGCAGGCTGCCATCGACGCCGGCGGCTTCGATTTCGGCGTTGCTCAGCAGGGCCTTGAGGGTGTTGCGCAGGGTCTTGCGGCGCTGGTTGAAGGCTTCGCGAACGACGCGCTCCAGCAAACGATGGTCTTTGGCCGGGTGCGGCAGCACGGCGTGCGGCACCAGGCGGACGATCGCCGAGTCGACTTTCGGTGGTGGGTTGAACGCACCAGGGCCGACGTTGAACAGGTGTTCGACCCGGCAGTGGTACTGAACCATGATCGACAGACGGCCCCAATCGCCACCCCCAGGACCTGCCGCCAGACGCTCGACCACTTCCTTTTGCAGCATGAAGTGCATGTCGCGGATCAGGCCTGAGTTGTTCAGCAGGTGGAAGATCAGTGGCGTGGAGATGTTGTATGGCAGGTTGCCGACCACGCGCAGGCTATTAGGTGCGGCATTCAGGCTGTTGAAGTCGAACTTCAGCGCATCGCCCTGGTGCAGGTTGAAGTTGCTCTTGCCGGCGAATTGCTGGTTGAGGATCGGGATCAGGTCCTTGTCCAGTTCAACCACGTCCAGTTGGGCGCCGCTGTTGAGCAGGCCTTCGGTGAGCGCGCCCTGGCCTGGGCCTATTTCCAACAGGCGGTCTTCTGCCTTGGCATGAATGGAGCGCAGGATGCGGTCGATAACGCCAGCATCGTGCAGGAAGTTCTGGCCGAAACGCTTGCGCGCCCGGTGTTGGTAATGCTCGGTCATAAACGGGTCTCGGCCATCTGGTAGGCGGTTTCCAGGGCGACTTGCAGGCTGCCGGTGTCGATTTTTCCGCTGCCAGCCAGGTCCAGGGCAGTGCCGTGGTCGACTGAGGTGCGGATGATCGGCAAGCCGAGGGTCACGTTGACTGCCGCGCCGAAGCCTTTGTATTTCAGCACGGGCAGGCCCTGGTCGTGGTACATCGCCAGCACCGCGTCGCAGTGCTCCAGATATTTGGGGGTAAACAGAGTGTCGGCGGGCAGGGGACCACGCAGGTCCATGCCTTCCGCGCGCAGACGCTCCAGGGTTGGTTCAATGATGTCGATTTCTTCGTGGCCCAGGTGTCCGCCTTCGCCGGCATGCGGGTTGAGTCCGCAAACGAGGATGCGTGGCCGGGTGATGCCGAACTTTTGTTGCAGGTCGGTATGCAGAATCCGTGTGACCCGCTCCAGGCGCTCTGGGGTGATTGCATCGGCAATCTCCCGCAACGGCAGGTGCGTGGTAACCAGCGCGACCCGTAAGTCGCGAGTGGCGAGCATCATCACCACTTGGGGGGTGTGAGTCAGGTCTGCGAGGAACTCGGTGTGGCCGGAGAAGGCAATGCCCGACTCATTGATCACGCCTTTGTGCACAGGGGCGGTGATCATCCCGGCGAAGTGCCCGTCCAGGCAGCCTTGGCCTGCGCGGGTCAGGGTTTCCAGGACAAAGGCGGCATTGGCCTTGTCCAGTTGTCCGGCGGTAACCGGTGCGCTGAGCGGAGTATCCCAGACATACAGGCTGTTGGCCGGCGCAGGAACGTCCGGCCAGCTGTCCGGTGTTACCGGCAGCAAATCGACAACCACGCCCAGCTGCGCGGCCCGCTCAAGGAGCAGGTCGCGGCTGGTAATGGCAATCAGGGGATGTGGCTGGGCTTGCGAGGCGAGTAGCAGGCACAGGTCAGGACCTATGCCGGCCGGCTCGCCGGGTGTCAGCGCAAAACGCTTGGGGCTCACTTCGCCGCCTGGTCGACGCCAGGGAGCTTGATTTCAACGTAGGCTTCGTCACGGATCTGACGCAACCAGGTTTGCAGCTCTTCGTCGTATTTGCGGTTACGCAGTACGGTCATGGCCTGCTGTTCACGGGCCTGGGTGGTGCTGTCAGTGGCGCGGCGGCCAAGGACTTCCAGTACGTGCCAGCCATATTGAGTCTTGAACGGCTTGGACAGCTGACCTTGTTGGGTCTTGGCCATGACTTCGCGGAACTCTGGTACCAGCGCGTTCGGATCGATCCAGTTGAGGTCGCCGCCGTTAAGGGCAGAACCCGGGTCTTCCGAATAGCTTTTCGCCAGTTCAGCGAAGTCTTCGCCCGCTTCAATACGGGTGTAGAGCGATTGAGCCAGAGCCTTGGTTTTTTCTTCGTCGCGGATCGGGCTCGGTTTGACCAGAATGTGGCGAACGTGTACTTCGTCACGCACCTGAGTACCGCCACCACGTTTTTCCAGCACTTTCAGGATGATGAAGCCGCCTGGCGTACGTGCAGGTTGAGTGATTTCACCCACCGACATCGCGCTCAGCTCGCGGTCGAACGGAGGTGGCAGTTGAGCGGCTTTACGCCAGCCCATGTCGCCGCCTTCCAGTGCGTTGTCGCTCGCGGATTTGGCGATGGCCAGTTGAGAGAAGTCAGCACCCTGCTTGAGTTGCTGATAGATCTCCATGGCCTGACGCGCAGCATTCTGGATCGCTTGCGAATTGGCGCTTTCCGGGGTCGGGATCAGGATGTTGGCCAGGTGCAGTTCTTCAGAGAGTTGCACTTTACCGAGGTCGGAGGCGAGGAAGTTTTTCACTTCCTGCTCGGACACCTGAATTCGTTCAGCCACACGACGCTGACGAACACGGCTGATGATCATCTCGCGACGGATCTGGTCACGAGCGTCGTTGTAAGACAGGCCATCGCGAGTCAGTGCCGCACGGAACTGATCCACAGTCATGTTGTTGCGCTGGGCAATGGTGCCGACGGCCTGGTTCAGTTCTTCATCAGTGATGCGGATGCCGGAACGTTCGCCGATCTGCAGCTGCAGGTTTTCGACGATCAGGCGCTCGAGCACCTGTTGCTCCAACGCGCTGGCTGGCGGTGTGCCGCCGCCGCGCTTGGCGATGGTTTGTTGAACTTCATGAACCCGCTGGTCCAGCTGGCTCTGCATGACCACGTCGTTGTCGACGATAGCTACCACTTTGTCGATGGATTGTACCGCGGCGCTAGCCGCGGTACCCAGGAACAGCGCGCCCAGCATCAGCGGGCGCAGACAATCAGAAAGCTTGGTCTTCACGTTCACGATAACCTTGAATGCCTTTGTCGAGGAAGCTCTCTACCTTGGTGCCCATGACGCCACCGAGACCTTTCAGAACAATTTGGAGGAAGACGCCATGGTCGCCTTTTTCGTTTTGCGGGGCCGCTTGACTGAACTCGTCATACGACACCCAGTAACGGTTGATCAGGCGTAGTTTCCAGCAGCAGTTGTCGTACTCGAAACCACCAAAGGCTTCCAGGGTACGATTGCGGTTGTAGTCGTACTGCCAGCGGCTGATGGCATTCCATTGCGGCACGACTGGCCAGATCACCGAGAAGTCGTGCTGTTTGATCTTGTAGTAATCCTTCACGAAACCAGGTGTGCCCGGGGTGCCATAGTCTCCACCACCCACTGTCCACTTACCGGTGTTCTGGTCGTAACGAATCTGGTCATTGCGATAGCGATAACCGGCGTTGATGACCTTGTTCGGGTTGTCTTCAGGCTGGTAGTGGAACATCGCGCTGCCCGAGCGAGGGTGGCGGCTGTCCGGGTCCCAGTTGTAGTCGGCCGTGGTGCGCCAATCGCGGTTCCAGCGATATTCATACTCCAGGGCATATGGCGAAACGTTGGACTGCGCATCGGCACGGGTTGTTGCATCGATACCTGGCAGCTGTACTTTGCGGTCCTTGAAGTACACGGCCTGGCCCACGCTGATGCGTTGACGTTCGAAACCGTTGTCTTCGATCCAGCGGTTGGTCACGCCCAGCGACAGTTTGTTTTCGTCGCCGACACGGTCGGAGCCGGTAAAGCGGTTGTCGCGAAACAGCGAGGAATAGTTGAACGTAGTTTCGCTGGTGTCGAATACCGGGATGTTCTCCTGGTTTACCTCAGGGACATAGAGGTAATACAGGCGCGGTTCAAGAGTTTGGCGATAGTTTTTGCCAAACCATTGAGTGTTGCGATCGAAGTACAACCCGCTGTCGATACTGGCGATTGGCACGCTGCGATTCTGATTGCGGCCATACACACCACCAAGGTAATCGGTGCCTTGTGATGCTGCGAATTCCTGCCCCAGGACAATCTGTCGTTTGCCGGTGTTGTCGAGATCCAGGTCGTACTGGGTGTACTGATACTTGAGCGTTGGCTTCAGGAAACCATAGGTCCAGTTGAGCGGCAGGCTGACACTTGGTGCAAGGTTGAGACGGTCGCCAGTGGCGCGCGCCAGACCTTGAACGTTGTTGTCCAGGCGAGGTGTACCTACGGTGCCATCTGGGTTAAACGGTCCGCCGTCCTTGTCGAAGTAGTTACCTGTCTGCAGGCTCCGGTCAAACCGCACAGCCTCGGTTTCATACGCAAAGTTCAGGCCGCCAGGTTTCTGAGGCAGAACACCATTGAACAAGATCTGCGGCAGGCGATCATAAGGCGTGATGTTGGAAACCGACGCCAGTTGATAGGCCTGCACGTTGAGTACCGCAGTGTAGGTATCGCCACGGTAGCTGACTAAACCTTGCTGGTTCACAAAGTCGGGGGCGCTTTTTACACCCAGTTGACCGGTTTGCAGATCCTGGAAGTAGTACGGATCGCTGATCTTGGTGTAGTCGACTTGGGTGAATACCCGCGAATCAAGCCCGCCCTTGTGCTGCCAGTTGTACATGTAGCGGGTTTTTTCGGAGTCGGTCTGCAGGCTGCGATCGTTGGACTCGTCGTTGAGGTACGCGGCGCCGAACTGACCTTCGCTGGACTTGGTCAGATAGCGGAACTCGCCTTCCATCAACATGCCACGCTTGCTCATGTAGCGCGGATACAACGTGGCGTCGTAGTTCGGTGCCAGGTTGAAGTAGTACGGTGTTTCCAGCATGAAGCCGGTTTTGCTGCTGGTGCTGAAGCTTGGCGGCAGGAAGCCGGACTGGCGACGGTCATCGATCGGGAAATAGATATACGGTGTGTAGAACACCGGAATGTCCTTGACCCGCAGCGTCACGTTGGTCCCGGTACCGAAGCCGGTCGCCGGGTTCAAGGTGATGTTGTTGCCCTTGAGCTGCCAGGCGTTGCTGTTCGGTTCGCACGTGGTGTACGTACCATCCTTGAGGCGGATGATCGCGTTCTCGGCGCGTTTCGCATACAGCGCGCTGCCGCGGACACGGGATTTGTGCATCACGTATTCGGCGTTGTCGACCTGGGCTTCACCGGTGTCGAGCTGTACGTCAGCGTGGTCGCCGACGATTAGGGCTCCGTTATCGCGCAGGCGAACGTTACCGCTCAGCTCGCCACGGTTTTCGGCTTGATGGAGGCTGGCCTCATCGGCCTCGACCTGCATGCTGCCCTGGCGCATGACCACGTCACCGGCAAGGGTCGCCACCTGTTCTTCCTGCTGGTAGCGGGAAGCTTTGGCGCCGATAAAGGTCGGGGCGTCACTTTTATTCGTCGTGTCATTCATGCCAGGACGAATCGGTTCGATATAGGAACCAGAGCAATAAGGACCTGTTTCAGCCAATTGCGCAGCGGTGAGCTTGTCACGCGGGACCCAGTCGAGGTGACTGTAGTCGGCGCTACGCGACTTCAGGGCGCGGCCCTTGGCTTCGGTGACCAGCACAGGCTTGGCGGTTTCGCCACCTGCAGTGCTGCTCTCGGCCGTTGACTCGTTGCCCGAACTGACCGCGCTGCCTTCATGTACAGGGCGCGGTGGTAATTGGGCTGCGTTGGCTTTTGGCGCGCAGTCCCAGGCACCCGAAGCAGAGACTGAGCAGTCATACTGTTCCGCGGCGACCACGAACGAAGTGGCTAGAGGTTGCAGGGCCAGCAAACTGCCGGTGACCAACAACGGAAATTTTTTACGAAACGCGGGGGATTTCAATGCCATCTTATTAGTCCGGGCTTCCTGCGTGCCATCTGCCCGCGGTGTGGGCCGCACGCCTCTCGATGGTCTGAAAAAGATGCTGGATAATAAAGCATGACCCGCTTGACGGCTAGCGCCGTCGGAGACCCTTGTAATGCCTGACCAAGATGTACGCTTGCAACACCTGAAAGTTTGGCTCGATGAGCAATTGGCAACGCTGTTTGCCGCGCAAGGATGGGGCGCCGTGCCCCCGGCCACGTTGACCGCGGCCAGCAGCGACGCGAGTTTCCGCCGTTACTTCCGTTGGGAAGGTGAGGGTAGAAGCTTCGTCGTGATGGATGCTCCGCCGCCCCAGGAAAACTGTAAACCGTTTGTGGATATCGCCTTTTTGCTGGCGAAATCCGGAATTAATGTGCCGAAAATCTACGCACAAGACCTTGAACGCGGTTTTCTTTTGCTCAATGACCTGGGCAACAAAACCTATCTGGACGTGATCGACAGCGAAAATGCCGACGATTTGTTCAGGGACGCCTTGCAAGCGTTGCTGGCTTTTCAGCAGTTGCCGATGGATGCGCCACTGCCCAGCTATGACGTGGCACTGTTGCGCCGCGAGCTGGAACTGTTCCCCGAGTGGTACGTGAAGCGCGAGCTGGGCATCGAGTTCGATTCGGCGCAGCAAATGCTCTGGCAACAAGTCAGCGACAAGCTGATCGACAGTGCTCTGGCCCAGCCCAAAGTGCTGGTGCATCGCGACTACATGCCACGCAACCTGATGCTCAGCGAGCCTAACCCCGGTGTGCTGGACTTCCAGGACGCGGTGTATGGCCCGGTAACTTACGACGTGACGTGCCTGTTCAAGGACGCCTTCCTCAGCTGGCCCGAGGAGCGTGTGCTCGGTTGGCTGGCGGACTACTGGCAGCAAGCGGCTGCGCTCGGCATTCCGGTTCAACCCGATTTCGAAGACTTCCTGCGTGCCAGCGACCTGATGGGTGTGCAGCGTCATCTGAAAGTGATCGGTATTTTCGCCCGCATCTGCCACCGCGATGGCAAGCCGCGCTACCTCGGCGATGTGCCGCGCTTCTTTGCCTATATAGAAGCAGTGGTCGCTCGTCGTCCTGAGTTGGTGGAGCTGGATGTATTGCTGGCCAGTCTGCGCCAGTCGGTTGGAGTGACTGCATGAAGGCAATGATTCTGGCGGCCGGTAAAGGCGAGCGCATGCGCCCGTTGACCCTGACCACACCCAAGCCGCTGGTGCGCGTTGGCGGGGTGCCGCTGATCGAGTACCACCTGCGGGCGTTGGCGGCGGCAGGTTTCAGCGAGGTGGTGATCAATCACGCCTGGCTGGGACAGCAGATCGAAGATTACCTGGGCGATGGATCGCGTTATGGCCTGAGTATCCAGTACTCGCCGGAAGGTGAGCCGCTGGAGACGGGTGGCGGGATCTTCCGCGCCTTGCCGCTCTTGGGGGATGACGCTTTTGTGGTGGTCAACGGTGATATCTGGACCGATTACGACTTCACTTCTCTGCGGCAACCAATAGCGGGCCTGGCCCACCTGGTGCTTGCCGATAACCCGGCGCACCACCCGAGCGGTGATTTCAGCCTGGTCGACGGCCAGGTGCGGGACGGCCAGCCAGGTGCGCAAACGCTTACCTACAGTGGCATTGCGGTGCTGCATCCGAAGCTCTTCGCGGCATGCGCGGATGGTGCCTTCAAGCTGGCCCCGCTGTTGCGCGATGCCATGGCGCAAGGGCAGGTGAGCGGCGAGCGCCTGCTGGGACATTGGGTAGATGTCGGCACTCACGAACGTCTGGCCGAAGTTGAACACTTGATAGAAGCGAGCTACTGACATGTTGTGGCCAGGGACTCTGATCGGAGCCGGAGCGGGCTTTGCCATAGCCAGCATTCCGGGGGCCATGCTCGGTGCATTGTTGGGGCAGGCGCTGGACCGACGCTTGCAACTGCAAAGCCTCGGGCAGTTGCGTGAGCGACTCGGTGGTCGGCCGATGTTGCGTAACGATGAATTGTTGTTTGTATTGCTGGGACGTCTGGCCAAGAGCGATGGCCGGGTGGTGGATGGTCATATCTATCAGGCGCGTCAGGAAATGCGTTCGCTGGACATGAGCGAATCGGCGCAGAAGCGCGCAATCGCGGCGTTCAACCGTGGCAAGTCGGGGCATGATCGCTTGCGCGGCTACCTGCGCCGTTTAAGCGCGCAGCCGCATGCCGCCGAAGGTGTCTTGCGCGCCTGTTGGCGGATGGTCTGGGCCGACGGGCGTGCCGGAAGCGCCGAGCGTGAGCTGATTTCGCAGTGGGGCAAGTGGCTGGGCTGGTCGCCGGAGCAGGTGCAGGCCCTGGCCAGTGATTACGAACCACAAAAGAAGACTCTGGTTAACAGCGCGGCGGCGTATCAGGAAGCGTTGCGGCTGCTCGGGGTGTCTGCCACCAGCGAGCCGTCGCAAATCAAGCGTGCGTATCGACGTTTGCTCAGTCGCCATCACCCGGACAAGGTTGCCGGCACGGGGGCGACACCTTCCCAGGTGCGCGAAGCGACTGACAAAACACGCGAGTTGCACAACGCCTATAAGTTGATACGCGAGCGGCGGGATTTTCGTTAACTGTCGCTGATTCTGTGGCGAGGGGGGCATGTCCTAATACCGGTAAGTTAAGCGGTTAAGCGAACCGTAGCAGCTGCCGAAGGCTGCGTTCGAGTGCGTAGCGCTCGCAAAATGGCAAACTGCGTTCTTTCAGGAACACTGCATATCGCCTAATTGCGACCGCTTCGCGGCCGAACGCAGGCTTCGCCAACTGCTACAGGGAATGTGCCAAGCCTGACATTCCTTAACTTACCGGCATGAGGCAAGCCCCTCGCCACATTGGTTTACGGGGACTTCGGTGTATCCGCCGATCAACTCCCGGTGTTCTGCGGATTCAACCAACCGCGTACACGACGGAACAACTGCTCCTGTTCGGCAGCGCTATTACCCGGCAAGGTCTTGAGTGCTAGCTGGCTGAAGGTTGAAGCCTTCAGGCGTTTGCTGGCCTGCAAACGCTCCAGGGCAGCGCTCTGCACCAGCGCCTTGTCCTTGTAGTAGATGTCGAAGGTCGCCAGCTTCAAGGTGGTGGTCAGCTCGGCCAGTCCGGGCTTTGCAGTCACGGGTGTCTGTGCGGCAACCATCACGAACTTCTCGATGCGCGATGGCTGTTTTTCACTCAGGTAGCGAGCGGCCCAATAAGCCCCTGTACCGTGACCGAGCAAGACGATGCTACGAGCATTTTGTTGTTCGGCGAACGCAATGGCTGCGTCGATCCGTGCGTAGATCCGCTCGGCGTCAGCCTTGGCTTGCTCTTCGCTGGTCTCGGTAACCGCGCGATCGGCGATATCCCCTTCACCGCCGGCCACTTGTTCGATGGGGGGCGCAGTGCTGGCGTCTTTGCTGCCGGTCTCGGTTTTGGCCGGCGCGGGTGCGACGTTCACGACTCGCGCTTGCGGGGCATTGCTTTGCAGGTCTGGCAGAGTAAGACTCAGGCTACCCCAGTCGGCATCGGGCAGTTTTTGCCGCAAGGGACTGATCGCTTGAGGCCAGTCAGCGGTTTCTCCAGCACCGGGGATGATAATCACCGCACCTTTGGGGGTGCTGGTATTGGCCGGTTTCCACAGTGCGAGAAAGCTGTCACTGCCGGCCTGCAACGACTGTTGCTCTTGCGCGGGAACCGTCCGTTCAAGAGCGGCGGCTTCTTCCTGACTACGCTCTGGCAGTGGCTGGCGTTCGAGCGGTTTTACTTCGGCGGTTTTTTCTGCGGCAGCAGATGCCGGGGTGGCAGCCTGAGCTGAAAAGGCACAAGGCAGGATCAGCGACAGGCACAATGCTGGCAGTGCCAAGCGGTAGACAGGGGGCATCGGATATTCCAGGCCAGAAGTAATCCCGGCAGCCTAATGGGTTGGTCAGTATTTGTCAGTGTGTGAGATTTCGGATGATGCGTTTTCGCTGCCTGTTGGTTATCGGCTGTTGCTGGCTTCCCTTGATGGCATGGGCGGCACCGGCGTTGCCTGCGCATAGTGCGCCGTTGAACGCCGAGCAGCGCCAGTGGCTCGCTAAGCACAACGAACTGCGTGTAGGTGTGGTGTTGCAAGCGCCTTTTGCACAGTACGACCGGCGCTTGCAGCGGTTGTCCGGGGCCAATATCGAATTGATGCAGTGGCTGGCCCGCTCGCTGAATATCGAGTTCTCGTGGCGCAATTTTCCTGATGTGGCGCAACTGGAAGAAGCGGTGCGCGACGGCGAAGTCGATCTCGCGCCGGGCATGACCCAAACCCCTGCGGGCTTGCGGTTGTGGCAATTCAGCGACCCGTACATGCGCGTCCCGCAACTGGTGGTCGGCGAGCAGAAGGGCGCCGGCGCCATCGAGCTGGAAAAGCTCGACAGCCAGTCGCGGGTCGCTGTGCGGATGCCCAGTGCGATCGCCGATTATCTACGCAGCACTTACAGCAATCTCAATTTGCAAGGCGTGCCAATGGAGCGTGAGGCCCTGCAACTGCTGCTGAGCCGGCAGGCGCGCTACGCAGTTGTCGATGAAGCCCAACTCAGTCGCTTGTCGACCGAGCCCGAATTCGCCGGGCTGGCAGTGGTGGGGGATATAGGCCTGCCACAGTTGCTACGGGTGGCGACCCGCCGCGACTGGCCGGAGTTGGCCAGCATCGTCGAAACTGCCTTGCATGCGATTCCCGCCAAGGATCTTGAGCAGTTGCACGCGAGTTGGCTGCAACCCAAATACCCGCGCCTGGCCGAGTCGCCGGGGTTCTGGCAAAACCTTTGCCTGTTGTTGGCCGTGTTGTTCCTCAGCAGCATGGCCATCGTGCTGTGGCAGCGCCGTCAGCAACATACCCTCGAGCAACGTTTACTGGCGGCCCGCGAAGACATTGCTCTGCGCGAGGCCAGCGAAGAAGCGCTGCGCCTGACGCAGTTTTCGATTGATCAAAGCACGGTCGGGATTCTCTGGGTCAATTGGGACAGTCATGTGCGTTACGCCAACCGTGCGGCGGAGGCGATGCTCGGTTATGCGCCGGGTGGCGTCATTGATCGGCCACTGATCGACTTCGAGCCCGGGTTGCACATGGACCGTTGGTTGAGCCTGTGGAGGAGTGCCCGGGCCAGCGAAGATGCGCCACAAAGTTTCGAAACCAACTGCGTGCGCGCCGATGGCAGTATTCTCCCGGCCGACGTGTCGTTGAGTTTCCTGCGGTTTCGCGACAGCGAATACCTGGTGGTTTACCTCAATGACGTCACCGAACGCCGCCGGGCGCTGGCTGCCTTGCAGGAAAGCGAAGCACGGTTGCAGGGGATTGCCGCCAACGTGCCGGGTCTGGTCTTTCGTCTGGAGCGGGCGCCGGTGACCGGGCAAATCGACTTTGCCTACATCAGCGAAGGCAGCGAGAGTCTGGTGGGGTATTCACCGGTAACCTTGAGCCATCGCGACATGGGCCTGCGCAGCCTGGTGCACCCGGATGACAAGGCGAGTTATCACCAGACCCAGGATCACGCACTGGACACTGACAGTGACTGGTCGTGGCAAGGCCGGATTCTCACTCGCCAGGGCGAGCAGCGCTGGGCCGAGATCAAGGCCATCACGCGCCGGCTCGACGATGGTGCATTCGTCTGGGACGGGATTGTCTGGGACATCAGCGAGAGCAAGCGTATCGAGCTGGAGCTGGCCAGCTCCCGTGAGCAATTGCGTGAGCTGTCTGCGCACCTGGAAAGCGTGCGGGAAGAGGAAAAGGCCCGGATTGCGCGGGAAGTCCACGATGAGTTGGGGCAGATGCTGACGGTGCTGAAGCTGGAAACCTCAATGTGCGAACTGGCCTACGCCGATCTCGACCCAGGTTTGAGTGACCGTCTCAACAGCATGAAACGCCTGATTGCCCAACTGTTCCAGCTGGTGCGGGACGTGGCCACGGCCTTGCGTCCGCCGATTCTCGACGCCGGGATCGCGTCTGCCATCGAGTGGCAGGCCCGGCGTTTCGAAGCGCGCACGCAGATCCCGTGTCTGGTGCAAGTTCCGGATAACCTGCCGGCCCTGAGCGACGCCAAGGCCATCGGCCTGTTCCGGATTCTTCAGGAGGCGCTGACCAATGTCATGCGCCATGCGCAGGCGCATACTGTTGAACTGACACTGGCGCTGGAAGGCGACGAGTTGTGCCTGACGGTCAGCGATGACGGCGTAGGTTTTGTCGCCCCCGAGGGCAAGCCGACTTCCTTTGGGGTGGTCGGCATGCGCGAGCGGGTGCTGATCATGGGCGGTCAGTTGTCGCTGGAGAGTGAGCCGGGCGAGGGCACCACCCTGTGCGTGTGTGTGCCGCTGGATGAGGCCTGATGGTTTTGTGTTGTTTGCACTGACGCTTTCGTCGGAACGCCGCCCGGAGCAAGCTCGCTCCCACATTTGATCTGCGTTGTCCCTATGTACGCGGACCCGTGTGGGAGCGAGCCTGCTCGCGATTGATCTTGGCTCTGAATAAGAAGAATGGAGAAGAACGTGATCCGTGTACTGGTAGCCGAAGACCACACCATCGTCCGTGAAGGCATCAAACAGTTGATCGGCCTGGCCAAGGATTTGCTGGTGGTGGGGGAGGCGAGCAATGGCGAGCAACTGCTCGAGACCTTGCGCCACGTTCCCTGCGAGGTGGTGTTGCTGGATATCTCCATGCCCGGGGTCAACGGGCTTGAGGCCATTCCACGCATACGCGCACTGAACAATCCGCCGGCGATCCTGGTGCTGTCGATGCATGACGAGGCGCAAATGGCGGCTCGTGCGCTGAAGGTTGGCGCTGCCGGTTATGCCACCAAGGACAGCGATCCGGCGCTGCTGCTGACGGCGATTCGCAAAGTCGCAGCGGGTGGGCGTTACATCGATCCGGAACTGGCGGACCGAATGGTCTTCGAGGTCGGCCTGACGGATTCGCGGCCGCTGCATTCATTGCTCTCAGAGCGCGAGTTCTCCGTGTTCGAGCGCCTGGCCCAAGGCGCCAATGTCAACGACATCGCCCAGCAACTGGCGTTGAGCAGCAAAACCATCAGCACTCACAAGGCGCGGCTGATGCAGAAGCTCAACATCACCTCACTGGCTGAGCTGGTGAAGTACGCGATGGAGCACAAGCTCCTCTGATACATCCAGTCCCATGGGCTCACTGCAGTCCAATGTGGGAGCGAGCTTGCTCGCGATAGCGGACGGTCAGTCAACATCAATAGTGAATGTCAGACCGTCATCGTCGGAGCGCCGCCCGGAGCAAGCTCGCTCCCGCCGGGGATCTCCATTAGGCATCCAGTCGTGGTCATGTCCATTTGCGACATGACGGAAAGCCCGGCCCCACGGGCTTCTGTGGCTTGCAGCCTGATGCTGGCCACTATTGCTTATCGACATACCCAATCCCGCCATCCTTGTAGGGGAATCCCTACAGCCAACCTTCCATCCGGCTGAGGCGATTCTCTCCTGCGTCCCGATTTGCGCGGTCTCCAGGCTCCACTAGGCTTAGTCCTCAGCAGTCCTACATATAAAGAATACAAAGGTGCAGGTATGAGCGAGGTCGATTCAAGCGCTGGAACGAATGATGTTCTGGTCAGCTTTCGTGGAGTGCAAAAGAGCTACGACGGCGAGAACCTGATCGTCAAAGACCTCAACCTGGAGATTCGCAAAGGCGAATTCCTCACCTTGCTCGGGCCGTCCGGCTCCGGCAAGACCACCAGTCTGATGATGCTCGCCGGTTTCGAAACGCCGACCGCCGGCGAAATCCTGCTGGCCGGACGTTCGATCAACAACGTGCCGCCGCACAAGCGCGACATTGGCATGGTGTTCCAGAACTATGCGTTGTTCCCGCACATGACGGTGGCCGAGAACCTCGCGTTCCCACTGACTGTCCGTGGTCTGAACAAAAGCGACGTCAGTGACCGGGTCAAGCGCGTGCTGAGCATGGTTCAGCTCGAAGCGTTCGCCCAGCGTTATCCGGCGCAGCTTTCCGGTGGTCAGCAACAGCGTGTGGCATTGGCCCGGGCGCTGGTGTTCGAACCACAACTGGTGCTGATGGACGAACCGCTGGGGGCACTGGATAAACAGCTGCGTGAACACATGCAGATGGAGATCAAGCACCTGCACCAGCGCCTCGGGGTGACTGTGGTCTACGTGACCCACGACCAGGGTGAAGCCCTGACCATGTCCGATCGCGTGGCGGTCTTCCATCAAGGTGAAATACAGCAGATTGCGCCACCGCGCGAACTCTATGAAAAGCCGAAAAATACCTTCGTTGCCAACTTCATTGGCGAGAACAACCGTCTCAACGGCCGTTTGCACAGCCACACCGGTGACCGCTGCGTGGTTGAGCTGGGGCGTGGTGAAAAGGTCGAAGCGCTGGCAGTGAATGTCGGCAAGACCGGCGAGCCAGTGACGCTGTCCATTCGTCCGGAGCGCGTGAGCCTCAATGGTTCCAGCGAATCGTGTGTTAACCGCTTCTCGGGACGGGTGGCGGAATTCATCTATCTGGGCGACCACGTCCGTGTTCGCCTGGAAGTCTGCGGCAAGACCGACTTCTTCGTGAAACAGCCGATCGCCGAGCTCGATCCGGCGCTGGCAGTCGGAGACGTGGTACCGCTTGGCTGGCAGGTCGAACACGTTCGCGCGCTCGACCCACTTCTAGAGGCGAACTGATCGCCCCGGCTTCACCAACACCAACCCGCACGTGGAGAGAATAATAAATGTTGAGATCCCTGAAATTCACAGCCCTCGCACTGGGCATGATGGGCGCAGCGCACGCAATGGCCGGCCCTGACCTGACCGTGGTGTCGTTTGGTGGCGCGAACAAGGCGGCGCAGGTCAAGGCCTTCTACGCACCGTGGGAAGCTGCGGGCAACGGCAAGATTGTCGCCGGTGAATACAACGGTGAGATGGCCAAGGTCAAAGCCATGGTCGACACCAAGAGCGTGTCCTGGGATCTGGTAGAGGTTGAATCGCCAGAACTGTCCCGTGGTTGCGACGAAGACATGTTCGAGCCGCTTGATCCGGCGCTGTTCGGCAAGTCCGAAGACTACGTGAAAGGCGCCATCCAGCCATGCGGCGTGGGCTTCTTCGTGTGGTCGACCGTATTGGCCTACAACGCCGACAAACTGGCAAGTGCACCGACCAGTTGGGTGGATTTCTGGGACACCAAGAAATTCCCGGGCAAGCGTGGCCTGCGTAAAGGCGCCAAGTACACCCTGGAATTCGCCTTGATGGCCGACGGCGTTGCGCCGAAAGACGTCTACAAAGTGCTGGCCAGCAAGGACGGTCAGGACCGCGCGTTCAAGAAGCTCGATGAGCTCAAGCCAAGCATTCAATGGTGGGAAGCCGGCGCTCAGCCGCCGCAGTACCTGGCTTCCGGCGACGTCGTCATGAGCTCGGCCTACAACGGCCGGATCGCTGCCGTACAGAAAGAAAGCAACCTGAAAGTGGTATGGAACGGCGGCATCTATGACTTCGATGCCTGGGCGATTCCAAAAGGCCTGGATAAAACCCGCGCTGCCGCCGCGAAGAAATTCATCGCGTACTCGGTCATGCCGCAACAGCAGAAAACCTACTCGGAAAACATCGCCTACGGCCCGGCCAATACCCAAGCCGTACCGCTGTTGTCCAAAGAGATTCTGAAAGACATGCCGACCACCCCGGAAAACATCGCCAACCAGGTGCAGATCGACGTCAGCTTCTGGGCTGACAACGGCGAGCAACTGGAGCAGCGCTTCAACTCGTGGGCTGCGAAGTAACCACAACCCTTTGCTGGTGGGCTCGCCCACCAAATGTGGGAGCGAGCTTGCTCGCGATTGCGATGTGTCAGTCAGCGTCAATGTTGAATCTGAAGGCGCCATCGCGAGCAAGCTCGCTCCCACAGTGGATGTGTGTATTAAACGATCGAGGTGGCTCGCCGCCTCTGTAACGATCAAAGAATTTCGGAGTTCGCCATGGCCATCGCCGTTCCCCTGAACGAGGGCACCCATCGCACCTTGAAGCAGCGCCTTGCGCATGCCGAGCGGGTCAACCGCTGGAAGGCCCAGGCCTTGATCGCGCCGTTGGTGCTGTTTCTGTTGTTGGTGTTTCTGGTGCCGATCGTGGCGCTGCTCTACAAAAGTGTCGGTAACCCGGAAGTGGTCGGCGGGATGCCGCGCACCGTAGCTGCCATTGCGAGCTGGGATGGCCGAGGCTTGCCGGCGGATCCGGTCTTCAAGGCTGCCAGCGAAGACCTCCTTGAGGCCCGCAAGAATCAAAGCCTGGGCGATCTGTCCAAGCGACTGAATATGGAACTGGCCGGCTATCGCAGCCTGCTGACCAAAACCGCGCGAGCGCTGCCGTTCAAAACTGAACCGGCCTCCTATAAAGACGCACTTGAAGCGCTGGATGAACGTTGGGGCGACCCGGCCTACTGGCAAGCGGTACGCCGCAACACCAGCAGCATCACGCCGTATTACCTGTTGGCGGCGGTCGACCACCGGATCGACGACCTCGGCGAAATTGCCCCGGCGACTCCCGATCAGGCGATCTACCTCGAGATCTTTGCCCGGACTTTCTGGATGGGCCTGATCATCACCGCGATCTGCCTGGTGCTGGCCTATCCGTTGGCGTATCTGCTGGCCAACCTGCCGTCACGTCAAAGCAACCTGTTGATGATTCTGGTGCTGTTGCCGTTCTGGACCTCGATTCTGGTACGGGTGGCGGCGTGGATTGTCTTGCTGCAATCGGGCGGGCTGATCAACAGCGCGTTGATGGCCATGGGCATCATTGACAAACCGCTGGCACTGGTGTTCAACCGCACCGGGGTTTACATCTCGATGGTGCACATCCTGCTGCCGTTCATGATTCTGCCGATCTACAGCGTGATGAAAGGTATCTCGCCGACCTACATGCGTGCGGCCATCTCGCTGGGCTGTCATCCGTTCGCCAGCTTCTGGCGGGTGTATTTCCCGCAGACCTATGCCGGTGTCGGCGCCGGTTGCCTGTTGGTGTTCATCCTGGCGATTGGTTACTACATCACCCCGGCGCTGCTCGGCAGCCCGAACGATCAGATGGTCAGTTACTTCGTCGCCTTCTACACCAACACCAGCATCAACTGGGGCATGGCAACCGCACTCGGTGGGTTGCTGCTGTTGGCGACGGTCGTGCTCTATCTGATTTACAGCTGGCTGGTGGGCGCGAGCCGCCTGCGTTTGAGCTAAGGGGAGAATCGAAATGCTGAGTCCTTATATGTCGCCCATCGAGCGGGTGTGGTTCTACAGCTTGCGCATTCTCTGCGGGCTGATCTTGTTGTTCCTGATTCTGCCGGTGCTGGTGATCATCCCGCTGTCGTTCAACTCGGGGAGTTTTCTGGTCTACCCACTGCAAGGGTTCTCGTTGCACTGGTACCAGGACTTCTTCGCCTCGGCCGAATGGATGCGTTCGCTGAAGAACAGCATGATCGTCGCCCCGGCGGCGACGGTGCTGGCGATGGTCTTCGGCACGCTGGCGGCGATTGGCCTGACCCGTGGCGACTTTCCCGGGAAGGCGCTGGTGATGGCGCTGGTGATCTCGCCGATGGTGGTGCCGGTGGTGATCATCGGGGTGGCCAGTTACCTGGCTTTCGCTCCGCTGGGGTTTGGCAACAGCTTTGTCTCGCTGATCGTCGTGCATGCGGTGCTGGGCGTACCGTTCGTGATCATTACCGTGTCGGCGACGTTGCAAGGTTTTAACCAGAACCTGGTGCGTGCGGCCGCCAGCCTGGGGGCTTCGCCACTGACGGCGTTCCGCCGCGTGACCTTGCCGTTGATCGCACCGGGGGTGATTTCCGGGGCGCTATTCGCCTTCGCGACGTCGTTCGATGAGGTGGTGGTCACGTTGTTCCTTGCCGGCCCTCAACAGGCGACATTGCCACGGCAGATGTTCAGCGGTATCCGCGAAAACCTCAGCCCGACCATCGCCGCCGCCGCAACGCTGCTGATCGCCTTCTCGGTGTTCCTGCTGCTGACCCTGGAATGGCTGCGTGGCCGTAGCGAGAAACTGCGTACCGCACAGGTGTAACAGCACACGCGGTCAAAATGTGGGAGCGAGCTTGCTCGCGATAGCGGACTGCCAGTCGACATCAATGGTGAATGTCAGTCCCTCATCGCGAGCAAGCTCGCTCCCACATTGGATCTTTTGTCATTCGCCAGCTGAATAACAGACAAACCCCAATCCCCAGCTACTATTGTGCCCAGCTCCCCTATTTATAAGAGGCTGCGCACATGAGTATTTCCTCTTTCAAAATCGCTCACAAATTGCTCACCGGTGCAGGCGCTATCGAGCAGTTGGCCGATGAGCTGACCCGTCTGGATGTCGACAACCCACTGATCGTCACCGATGCCGCGCTGATCAAGTCCGGCACGGTGGAGCTGGCGCTGGCGCAACTGGGGGGACGGACGTACGAGATTTTCGATCGGGTGTTGCCCGACCCGGAAATCGCCATCGTTGAAGACTGCATGCGTGTCTACCGCGACGGCGGGCATGACGGCCTGATTGGTCTTGGTGGCGGCAGCGCCATCGACATCGCCAAAAGTGTTGCAGCCTATGCCGGTTACCACGGGGCGCTCGAAGACTTGTTCGGTATCGATCAGGTACCGCGCAAAGGCCCGCCGCTGATTGCAATTCCGACCACCGCCGGCACCGGTTCGGAAGTCACCAACGTGGCAATTCTTTCCGACAAGGTCGCGCAGCTGAAAAAAGGCATCATCAGCGATTATCTGCTGCCGGATGTGGCGCTGGTCAGTCCGCAAATGACCCTGACGTGCCCGCGCAGCGTGACGGCCTCCAGTGGCGTCGATGCGCTGGTGCACGCTGTCGAATCCTACCTGTCGCTCAACGCCTCGCCGATCACCGACGCACTGGCCATCGGCGCCATCAAGCTGATCATCAAGGCATTGCCCAAGGCCTACACCAATCCTTCGAACCTGCAGGCCCGTGAAGACATGGCCACCGCCAGCCTGATGGCCGGCATGGCGTTCGGTAACGCCGGGGTCGGCGCGGTGCATGCCTTGGCGTATCCGCTGGGCGGACGTTTCAACGTGACGCACGGTGTCAGCAACGCCTTGCTGCTTCCGTATGTCATGGCCTGGAACAAAATGGCGTGCATCGAACGCATGCAGGATATCGCCGAGGCGCTTGGCGTGAGAACGGCGCAGTTGAGCGCTGAAGAGGCGGCGGATAAAGCGGTCGAGGCCATGGCGCGACTCTGTGCCGCAGTGGAAATCCCTCAAGGCCTGCACAGCCTTGGCATACCGGAGGATGCAATCCCGGCGATGGCTGTGGAGGCCGCGGGAATAGAGCGATTGATGCGCAACAACCCGCGTAAATTGAGCACCGCCGATATTGAGAAGATCTATCGAGCGGCCTACTAGGGCCAGACCCAATCATCGCGGTCACGGTGCGCGCGTCAAAGCATGAGGTATACAATGCGCGCCATTGTGATTCTGCTCAAAAAAGGTGCGTCATGCAGCCCTTCGCTATTGCTCCGTCGATTCTCTCCGCTGATTTCGCCCGTCTGGGCGAGGAAGTAGACAACGTTCTGGCCGCTGGCGCCGACATCGTTCACTTCGATGTCATGGACAACCACTACGTGCCAAACCTGACCATCGGGCCGATGGTTTGCTCGGCATTGCGCAAATACGGCATCACCGCGCCGATCGACGCGCACCTGATGGTCAGCCCGGTAGACCGCATCATTGGCGACTTCATCGACGCCGGCGCGACCTACATCACCTTCCACCCGGAAGCCACCCTGCATGTCGACCGCTCCCTGCAAATGATCCGCGAAGGCGGTTGCAAGGCGGGCCTGGTGTTCAACCCGGCGACCCCGCTGGACGTGCTCAAGTACGTGATGGACAAGGTCGACATGATCCTGCTGATGAGCGTCAACCCGGGCTTCGGCGGGCAGAAGTTCATTCCTGGCACCCTCGACAAGCTGCGTGAAGCGCGCGCGCTGATAGATGCGTCGGGCCGTGACATTCGTCTGGAAATCGACGGTGGCGTGAACGTGAACAACATCCGCGAAATCGCCGCCGCTGGCGCTGACACCTTCGTCGCCGGTTCGGCCATCTTCAACGCGCCGAACTACCAGGAAGTGATTGAAAAGATGCGCTCCGAACTGGCGCTGGCTCGCCCATGAGTGGTTTTGAGCAGTTGTTCCCGGGGCATCTGCCGCGGCTGGTGATGTTCGATCTGGATGGCACGTTGATCGATTCGGTGCCGGACCTCGCAGTGGCTGTGGATAACATGCTGCTCAAACTCGGGCGTGCCCCGGCCGGTCTCGACGCGGTGCGCGAATGGGTGGGCAACGGTGCGCCGGTGCTGGTCCGTCGTGCACTGGCGGGCAGTATCGATCACGCGAGTGTCGATGATGTCGAGGCCGAGCACGCACTGGAGATCTTCATGGAAGCCTACGCGGACGGCCATGAGCTGACGGTGGTCTACCCTGGCGTACGCGATACCCTGAAGTGGTTGCACAAGCAGGGCGTCGAAATGGCGCTGATCACCAACAAGCCGGAGCGCTTCGTCGCACCGTTGCTGGATCAGATGAAAATCGGCCGCTACTTCCGCTGGATCATCGGCGGCGACACCCTGCCGCAGAAGAAACCTGATCCGGCAGCGCTGTTTTTCGTGATGAAGATGGCCAACATACCGGCCTCGCAATCGTTGTTCATCGGTGACTCGCGCACTGACGTGCTGGCGGCCAAGGCGGCCGGCGTAAAGTGCGTAGCGCTGAGTTATGGCTATAACCATGGCCGGCCGATTGCCGAAGAGTCGCCGACGTTGGTGATCGACGATCTGCGCAAGCTAATTCCCGGTTGCCTGGATCCGGCCGCTGAGATAACGTTGCCCGACGCTGTTCAATCCCCTCCTGGAAACTCCATCGTGGTGGTCACTCGCAAACTCTGGATGAAAGTCATCAAGGCCCTGGCCCGCTGGCGTTGGCGCGCCTGACTCGATCCTGGCCGGCTATCCGGCGCGTTTGCACACCTGACTGTTAGACCCTCACGCCACGAGGCACCTCATGATCCGCGAAGAATTCCTGCGTTTGGCCGCTGCCGGCTACAACCGCATCCCGCTTGCCTGCGAAACCCTTGCCGACTTCGACACGCCGTTGTCGATCTACCTGAAACTGGCCGACGAGCCCAACTCCTATTTGCTGGAGTCGGTGCAGGGCGGCGAGAAATGGGGCCGTTACTCGATCATCGGACTGCCGTGCCGCACGGTGCTGCGGGTGCATGATCACCACGTCAGCGTGACCGTCGATGGCGCCGAGGTAGAAAGCCACGAGGTTGAAGATCCGTTGGCCTTCGTCGAAGCCTTCAAGGCGCGCTACAACGTGCCGACCATTGCCGGACTGCCTCGCTTCAACGGTGGGCTGGTGGGCTACTTCGGTTATGACTGCGTGCGTTATGTGGAGAAGCGTCTGGGCAAGTGCCCGAACCCGGATCCGCTGGGCGTGCCGGACATTTTGCTGATGGTCTCCGATGCGGTGGTGGTGTTCGACAACCTGGCCGGCAAGATGCACGCCATCGTGCTGGCCGACCCGTCGCAGGACAACGCCTTCGAGCAAGGTCAGGCGCGTCTGGAAGAGTTGCTGGAAAAACTCCGTCAGCCGATCACCCCACGCCGCGGCCTGGACTTCAGCAAGCAGCAAGCGGCTGATCCGGTGTTCCGTTCCAGTTTTACCCAGGACGATTACGAGCGGGCGGTGGACACCATCAAGGAATACATCCTTGCCGGTGACTGCATGCAGGTGGTGCCGTCGCAACGGATGTCCATCGACTTCAAGGCCGCACCGATCGATCTGTACCGGGCGTTGCGCTGCTTCAACCCGACGCCTTATATGTACTTCTTCAACTTTGGCGACTTCCATGTCGTTGGCAGCTCGCCGGAAGTGCTGGTGCGGGTCGAAGACAACCTGATCACCGTGCGCCCGATCGCCGGCACCCGTCCACGCGGTGCCAACGAGGAAGCCGACCGGGCGCTTGAAGAAGACTTGCTGTCGGACGACAAGGAAATCGCCGAGCACCTGATGCTGATCGACCTTGGCCGCAATGACACCGGTCGCGTGTCGGAAATCGGTTCGGTAAAACTCACCGAGAAAATGGTCATCGAGCGTTATTCCAACGTGATGCACATCGTCTCCAACGTCACCGGCCAGCTGAAAGCCGGCCTGACCGCGATGGACGCACTGCGGGCGATTCTGCCGGCGGGTACGTTGTCGGGCGCGCCGAAGATTCGTGCCATGGAAATCATCGACGAGCTGGAACCGGTCAAGCGTGGCGTCTACGGTGGTGCGGTCGGTTACTTCGCCTGGAACGGCAACATGGATACTGCGATTGCCATTCGCACCGCAGTGATCAAGAACGGCGAACTGCATGTGCAGGCCGGTGGCGGTATCGTGGCTGATTCGGTGCCTGCGCTCGAATGGGAAGAAACCCTGAACAAGCGCCGCGCGATGTTCCGCGCCGTGGCCCTGGCCGAGCAAACCCCGGACGCCTGAGGTCACGCAAAACCTGTGGGAGCGAGCTTGCTCGCGAAGGGGGCATCACAGGCAGCATTGATGTTGCCTGACCCACCGCTTTCGTCGGAACGCCGCCCGGAGCCGGCTCGCTCCCACAAGGAATTCACCACCAAAAAAAACGCGGCGCCTGTGAGGGCGCCGCGTTTTTTATTGCCTGCGGTTTAGAAGTCCAGGCTGACACCCACGTTGATGCCTTGTTGGGTGAAGTCGTCATCCTTGCGAATGTTGTAGCTGGCTCGTAGCGCCAGGTCTGAGGTCAGTTTCTGGCTGACGCCCAGGTTCAGGCGGTTAAGGTTGGTTTGCGGGGTGTAGCCCTGTAGGGTGAAGTGGTTGTCGGGCAGGCTGTTGAGGCTCATGGTCAGGTCCTGGGTGTCGTCCTTATATTCGCGTTCGTGGGCGAACTCGCCGAACACCTGAGTCTGCGGGGTGATTTGGTACTTGCCCTGCAAACCGACGCCGAGGCGCTTCGAGGTGCGCTTCTGGTCACCGAAGGTCAGTGCCGTGGAGTCGTTGCCGTTCTCCGAGTAACCATCGACTTGCACCTTGGCGTAGTCGGCGCTGATGAATGGCGACAAGTGCCACGGGCTGCTTGCCTGCTGTGCGATGTCGTAACCCAGGCGAGCGGTGACAGCCAACACAGTGCCGTTGGTATCGCCTTTCTCCCCGCGTTCGTTGACGCCCAGGTCGAACTTGCGTTTGAGATTGTCGTAGTCCAGATGCCCGGCCGTCATTGCCGCGTCAGCCCACCAGCGGTTTTGCTGATACTGGGCGAACGCTGTGCCCATGTACGTGTTGAGTTTGTACTGCGAGTTGTCGTTGCCCGCTTCCAGCTTCTGACGATAGAAACCGGCAGCCACGCCAACACGCCAGGCTTCGTCGAGACGGTAGCTACCGCCGATGTTCAGGTTGTAGCCGTTGCCATCGGCACTGGCTGCACTGCGTTGATCGTCAAAATTCAGGTGTTGACCACCACCGGCGACAATCGCACGCCACTGACCGACGTTTTGCCAGTTCTCCCAGTCGGATTGCCATTGGTTGCGCAGTTCATCCTGATGCGCGCGCAGGGTGGCGTGGGCCATTTCCGGTAACAGCGTCAGTTCCCAAGGGGCTGCCAGTATGGAATACGCGTAATCGGCGATCAGGCGTTGCCCGGCTTCGGTCGGGTGTACCGAGTCGTTGTAGATCAGCTTGGTTGGGTCTGGCGTAGCGCTGTTGATCCCGTATTTGGCGTTTTCGGTACAGCCGTCACCGCTGAAGCAGGTTGCGGTGAGGTTCTGGTCGGTGGCCAAGCCAAATTGCGCCGGGTTGGCGAACGTCTCTTTGAGCAGCACCGGAATATTGAGCGGGATGACTTCGGCATCGACGTGCTGCAACTGGCTGACCAGTTCGGTGTTGAACTGGGCGCTGAGTTGGGAAGTAAAGTCCTGTAGCGGACTGCCGTTGATCGCCGGGGTTAGCCCGATATCAGGTAATAGCCAGACCATGATGTACCTGGCGCCGGCCTGTTGCAGTGTTTGCACGCTGCTGACCAGGCGATCGGCCGCAGCGCTGGCCTGATCCAGGCTGGTTACCCGGCCCTGAAGGAAGTCGTTGCCGCCACCGGAGAGGTAGTAGAGCGCGTTCGGATCGGCACGAAAGCCGTTGCTCGGCAGATAACCGGGCCGACTGCGCTCACCGGTGTCCGAGGTGGTGGTGATCGAGTCGAGGATCTGATCGGTACGGAAGCCCCCCGTGGCCCAGTTGTTGCCATCTGGCAAGCCTTCACTGGCACGGACTGCCGAGGTCGAAGCGGCCGTCTGGTCAGGTGAAAACCCCAGTTTCCCCCCCAGCAACTGCGTCGAGTTGGCGGCGCGAACCTCGCCGTTGCCATCCTTGTAGGTCGGTCCGACGCGGTTGGTGAACCGCTCGGTTGCACCTGCGGGACCGCCGGTATCGGTAAACTGCCCGGCGTCGTTCAGGCTGTCGCCAAAGACAATGAATTTCGTATAGGGGGCGGGGGCTGCAATGGCCTGGGCGCAGGCCATTGCAAGAACACAACTGGCGAGCGGTACAAACATCGTCTGTTTGATCATGAGCAAGTCCATTTATTTATTGTTGTAGTGAACGGAACGACAGTACCAAAAACTTTCGCGTTTTAGCTATGGCTAAAGGCCGCATCGATTGCTTGCTCTGCGCCATATTGCACCCTCTGCTCAGCTAAGTTACTGTGCGGGAACGTATGAATGAGACCTTCCCCGTGTTGATCGTCAGCAAACTCTTGGATCAAGTCATCAAGGCCCACGCCCGTTGGCGTTGGCGCGCCTGAACTTTCTCTGCCGGCCCGGCCGGACCTGTACCTGTTTGCCTTCTTTACCCGTATGAAATGCCGCTTTTGCCGGTTCCATCCCAGCAACTGACCGAGCGTTGCAAGACTGCGGGTAAATCATTTGAAGGCCGTCTCAAAAGTCAGTGAATTCAAGAGGTTTCAAACCATGTTGCTGATGATCGATAACTACGACTCTTTTACCTACAACGTTGTGCAGTACCTTGGTGAGCTAGGCTCCGAGGTCAAGGTTGTGCGCAACGATGAGCTGACCATCGCCGAAATCGAAGCACTCAAGCCTGAGCGCATCGTCGTGTCCCCCGGTCCATGCACCCCGACCGAAGCCGGCGTGTCCATCGAAGCCATCAAGTATTTCGCCGGCAAGCTGCCGATTCTCGGCGTTTGCCTGGGTCATCAATCCATCGGCCAGGCGTTCGGTGGTGATGTGGTGCGCGCCCGCCAGGTTATGCATGGTAAGACTAGCCCGGTATTCCACGAGGACAAGGGCGTGTTCGAGGGTCTTAACCGTCCGCTGACCGTCACCCGCTATCACTCACTGATTGTGAAGCGTGAAACCTTGCCCGATTGCCTGGAATTGACCGCCTGGACTCAGCTCGAAGACGGCTCGATCGATGAAATCATGGGCCTGCGTCACAAGACATTGAACATCGAAGGGGTGCAATTCCATCCTGAGTCGATCCTGACCGAGCAGGGGCACGAGCTGTTCGCCAACTTCCTCAAACAAACCGGCGGCACGCGCTAAGGACTTTCCATGGATATCAAGACTGCCCTGAGCCGTATCGTCGGCCATCTGGACCTGAGCACTGATGAAATGCGCGATGTGATGCGCGAAATCATGACCGGGCAATGCACAGACGCGCAGATTGGCGCGTTCATGATGGCCATGCGCATGAAAAGCGAGAGCATCGACGAGATCGTCGGCGCCGTTTCGGTCATGCGTGAGCTGGCAGACAAGGTCGAGCTGAAAACCCTCGACGGTGTTGTCGATGTAGTCGGCACCGGCGGTGATGGTGCGAACATCTTCAACGTTTCTACGGCTTCCTCGTTTGTGGTGGCGGCGGCAGGTTGCACCGTGGCCAAGCACGGTAACCGTGCGGTATCGGGTAAAAGCGGCAGCGCCGACTTGCTGGAGGCGGCCGGGATCTACCTGAACCTGACGCCGGTTCAAGTGGCGCGTTGCATCGACAATGTCGGCATCGGCTTCATGTTCGCCCAATCGCACCATGGTGCGATGAAACACGCTGCTGGCCCGCGCCGCGATCTCGGCTTGCGCACGCTGTTCAACATGCTCGGCCCGCTTACGAATCCGGCCGGCGTGAAGCATCAGGTCGTGGGCGTGTTCAGTCAGGCGTTGTGCCGACCGTTAGCCGAAGTCCTGCAGCGCATGGGCAGCAAACATGTGCTGGTGGTGCATTCGAAGGATGGCCTGGACGAGTTCAGTCTGGCAGCGCCGACCTTTGTCGCGGAATTGAAGAATGACCAGATCAGTGAGTATTGGATCGAACCTGAAGACCTCGGCATGAAGAGCCAGAGCCTGCACGGCCTGGCGGTGGAAAGCCCGGCGGCTTCGCTCGAACTGATTCGCGATGCCTTGGGGCGGCGCAAAACCGAGAACGGTCAGAAAGCTGCAGAAATGATTGTGCTCAATGCTGGTGCTGCGTTGTACGCCGCTGATCATGCGGTCAGCCTGAAAGAGGGCGTTGCCCTGGCTCATGACGCGCTGCATACCGGCCTTGCGCGTGAAAAGCTTGAAGAATTGGGTGCGTTTACCGCGGTATTCAGAGTGGAGAATGAGGCATGAGTGTACCGACGGTTCTGGAGAAAATTCTCGCCCGCAAAGTCGAGGAAGTGGCTGAGCGCAGCGCTCGCGTAACGCTTGCCGAGCTGGAAGCACTGGCCAGGGTGGCCGATGCTCCGCGTGGTTTTGCCAAGGCGCTGATTGCCCAGGCCAAGCTCAAACACCCGGCGGTGATTGCTGAAATCAAGAAGGCTTCGCCGAGCAAGGGCGTGATTCGCGAGAACTTCGTGCCGGCCGAAATCGCCAGGGACTACGAGAAGGGCGGGGCAACGTGCCTCTCGGTGCTGACCGATGTCGACTTCTTCCAGGGCGCCGACATTTATTTGCAGCAGGCACGTGCGGCGTGCAAGCTGCCGGTGATCCGCAAGGACTTCATGATCGATCCTTATCAGATCGTCGAAGCCCGTGCGCTGGGCGCTGATTGCGTGCTGTTGATCGTTTCCGCGCTGGATGATGTGAAAATGGCCGAACTGGCAGCCGTCGCTAAAGGCGTTGGCCTCGACGTGCTGGTCGAAGTCCATGACGGTGATGAGCTGGAGCGGGCCTTGAAGGTTCTCGATACTCCGCTGGTCGGCGTGAACAATCGCAATCTGCACACCTTTGATGTCAGCCTGGAAACCACGCTCGACCTGCTGCCGCGCATCCCGCGTGATCGCCTGGTCATTACTGAAAGTGGCATCCTCAATCGCGCCGATGTCGAGCTGATGGAAATCAGCGAGGTGTATTCGTTCCTGGTCGGTGAAGCATTCATGCGCGCCGAGAACCCGGGCACTGAACTGCAACGCTTGTTCTTTCCAGAGCGTGGCGTGGCGGTCAGCGGTTCTACACTCGACTGAACCTGATTCAATGAAGAAGCCGGCGTTGCCGGCTTTTTTGTATCCACCGCAAAGGATTCGCACTGCCATGACTCACCCTATTGCCTTGACCGTCGAAGCCGGTCTGCGTGCCGAGCAGGATTTGTTGGCGACGGTCTGTGCCGGCGACCAGGAGTTTGGTTTGTTGTTCTGGCAGCCGAGCGATCGCGCGCTGGTCATGCCTCGGCGCTTGAGCCGTCTGCCGGGGTTCGAGGCCGCTTGCCAGGCGTCGGCGGCAAATGGTTGGCCGGTTCTGTTGCGTGAAACCGGTGGTGAGCCGGTGCCGCAATCGGCGGCGACGATCAATATCGCGCTGGTGTACGCACCGCCGCGCAGTGAAGGGGACCACGGTCGGATCGAAACCGCTTATCGGCGTCTGTGCGACCCTATTTGTACGCTGCTGACGGAACTCGGCGGCAAGCCTTCATTGGGTGAAGTCGAGGGCGCTTTCTGTGATGGGCGTTTCAACGTCAATCTCGATGGCCGCAAAATGGTCGGCACCGCTCAGCGCTGGCGCCAGAGCAAGGGTGGTCAGCGCCCGGTGGGTTTGGTGCATGGTGCGCTGTTGCTGGACGACGAGCGCGAGTCAATGGTTGAGGCGGTGAACCGTTTTAATGAGGCTTGCAGTCTGGAGCAGCGGGTTCGCGCGCAGAGTCATATCGCCCTGCATGAACGATTTGCCGCCCCGGATGCCATCGCGCGGCTGGACACCCTGTATCGGGAAATGCTCTCCGAGGTGATGTCGGCTTAGCGGGTACCGAATACCACCATGGTCTTGCCTTTGACGTTGACCAGGTTGCGTTCTTCCAGGTCCTTGAGCACGCGCCCGACCATTTCCCGCGAGCAACCGACGATCCGGCCGATTTCCTGGCGGGTAACCTTGATCTGCATGCCGTCCGGGTGCGTCATGGCGTCGGGCTGTTTGCACAGCTCCAGCAAGCAGCGCGCAACCCGGCCGGTGACGTCGAAGAACGCCAGGTCGCCGACCTTGCGTGTGGTATTGCGCAAACGCTGGGCAATCTGGCCACTGAGTACGTAAAGAATGTCCGGGTCTTGCTGGGACAGCTCGCGGAACTTGCAGTAGCTGATCTCGGCCACTTCACATTCGACCTTGGCGCGAACCCAGGCGCTGCGTTCCTGTTCCTGCCCGGCTTGTTCGAACAGGCCCAGCTCGCCGAAGAAGTCTCCGGCATTGAGGTAGGCGATGATCATTTCCCGGCCATCGTCGTCCTCGATGAGAATGGTGACCGAACCCTTGATGATGAAAAACAGCGTATCCGAACGATCGCCAGCGCAAATGATATTGCTCTTGGCCTGATAGCGACGGCGCTGGCAATGCATCAACAACTTGTCGAGGTTCTTGATTTTGGGTGTTGGGGTAATAGCAACCATGGTTGTATCCCGAAAAGACTGCACGGTGTGTTGTGGTTTTTTTATGTATCGCTGATGACGGCCGAAAAAACAGCAGGCTAAGTGCCATGAAATTGGCGCCAGCTTAACAGACACATTCCGTCGTTATTCGATAATTTATCAATACTGTAAGTGTGTTGCTTGTGCTGATGCCAGTCGCTGTCAACCGAAGGCCCTGTGCTAAGCTGGCGACCCTTTTTTAACAGTGGAGTCTTGGCGATGAAGGCACGCATCCAATGGGCTGGCGAAGCCATGTTCCTCGGTGAGTCCGGTAGCGGTCACGTGGTGGTCATGGACGGTCCGCCTGATGCCGGCGGTCGGAACCTGGGTGTCCGTCCGATGGAAATGCTCCTGCTCGGTGTGGGTGGTTGCAGCAATTTCGACGTGGTCAGCATCCTGAAGAAGTCCCGCCAGGCCGTGGAGAGCTGCGAAGCCTTCCTCGAAGCCGAGCGTGCGACTGAAGATCCCAAGGTCTTCACCAAGATTCACATGCACTTCGTGGTCAAGGGCCGGGCGCTGAAAGAAGCCCAGGTCAAACGCGCTATCGAGTTGTCGGCCGAGAAGTATTGCTCGGCGTCGATCATGCTCGGTGCGGCCGGTGTCGCCATCACTCACGACTACGAAATCATCGAACTCGGTTGATTCGACATTCAACTATCATAAATGCAGTGCAGACTCTGGCGATCATTGGCCCAGGTCTGCATAATGCGCCACTTTTTTCAGGGCCGTGATCGGTCAATCGACAGATCACACACCCGAACAGACAACCAAAATCGCCATCGCGAAGAGGTGTTAACCGTCCTACGCTGGTGCGTCGTTCGCATCTGACGGGCATGCTTGATCACGCGGCCGGGCCGCATACATAGAGAGTTTTTAAACGGTGAAAAGCAAACTCAAGCTCCATGGGTTCAATAACCTGACAAAGACCTTGAGCTTCAACATCTATGACATCTGCTATGCGGAAACTCCGCAAGACCAGCAGGCTTACGTTGAGTACATCAATAAAGAGTACAACGCCAAGCGCCTGACGCAGATCCTCACAGAAGTTGTCGATATCATTGGTGCCAATATCCTGAACATCGCCAGTCAGGACTATGAACCCCAGGGCGCCAGCGTCACGATTCTGATCTCTGAAGAGCCGGTGACCCCGACCGACAGTCAGATTGAAGAGTCACCGGGCCCGTTGCCCGAAATCATCCTGGCCCACCTCGACAAGAGCCACATCACGGTGCACACCTACCCGGAAATCCATCCGGTGGACGGTATCGCAACGTTCCGTGTGGATATTGATGTGTCGACTTGTGGGGTCATTTCACCGCTTAAGGCGCTCAACTTCCTGATTCACCAGTTCGATTCGGATATCGTGACCGTGGATTATCGCGTGCGCGGTTTCACCCGTGACATCGAAGGCAAGAAGCACTTCATTGATCACGAGATCAACTCGATTCAGAACTACCTCTCCGAAGACACTCGCGACGCGTATCAGATGACCGACGTGAACGTGTACCAGGAAAACCTGTTCCACACCAAAATGCTGCTGAAGAACTTCGAGCTGGATAATTACCTGTTCGGCGACGCCACCAGCAACTTGTCCTCTGAGCAACGTGCTCAGGTGACTGAGCGCGTAAAACACGAAATGCTCGAGATTTTCTACGCACGCAACATGTCGAGCTAAGATTTTTCGAGTACAAAAAAGGCGACTGCCCGGGGGCGGTCGCCTTTTTTATTGCGGTTGTCTTTCTGTTAGACCGTGGTATGTCTTTCGCGAGCAAGCTCGCTCCCACATTAGTCCTGCAAACATAGACCCATTGTGGGAGCGACGGTGCGACGATTCGACTTGCTCGCGATGAGGCCCTGTCGAACGACGCACCGTCAGATCCGGTAGGTACTTTTGGTCATGACCTTGGCCATCAGGCTCATGCCGAATTTCACCGGCGCCGGGAAGCGGAAACCTCCAGCGTCCAGAGCGCTTTCGGCGTGTTGCTCTTCATCGATGCGCATCTGCTCAAGAATGGCCCGGGACTTCTCGTCCTCGACCGGCAGTTGCTCCAGGTGTTCGTTCAAGTGTTTGCACACCTGATCTTCAGTCGCCGCGACGAAACCAAGGCTGACTTTGTCGCTGATCAGTCCGGCGACGGCGCCGATACCGAACGACATACCGTAGAACAATGGATTGAGGATGCTGGTGTGGCTGCCCAGTTGGCGGATGCGCTGTTCGCACCAGACCAGATGATCGATTTCTTCTTCGGCTGCGTGTTCCATTGCCTCACGCACTCGCGGCAGCTTGGCAGTCAGGGCCTGGCCCTGGTACAGCGCCTGGGCACAGACTTCACCTGTATGGTTGATGCGCATCAGACCGGCGACGTGCCGGGTGTCTTCGTCGCTCATTTTCGCCTCTGGCTGCACGATGGCCGGCGACGGGCGACAAGGCTGGCCACTAAAGGGCAGCAACGTGCGCATCGCGGTGTCGGCTTGCAACAGAAGACGGTCAATCGGCGAGTAGTGACGTTGGGTAGTCATGCTGACCTCCGGGAAGAATCTCGGCGGCCAGTTTACCGCAATCGGCCGGGTTAGGTTTGCGCTGGGTCATTGCGGCGTAGTGGGTTTGTTCTGCGCAGTCATGTTCTTTGTGGGAGCGAGCCTGCTCGCGATAGCGGCGGGTCAGTCAACATTGATGCTAAATGTACTACCGTCATCGCGAGCAGGCTCGCTCCCACAGGGTTATTGCAATCAGCCCGGCGGCCAGTGCATCTGGCGCTGACCCAGCACGTGCATATGAATGTGGTAGACGGTCTGGCCACCCAGTTCATTGCAGTTCATGACCACGCGAAAGCCTTCTTCGCAGCCCAACTCCAACGCCAGGCGTTGGGCAGTGAACAGAATGTGCCCGGCCAGTGCCTTGTCGTCCTCGGTGAGGTCGTTGAGCGTGCGCACCGGTTTTTTCGGAACTACCAGGAAATGTACGGGTGCCTGTGGGGCGATATCGTGGAAGGCCAGGACCTGGTCATCCTCGTAAATGATTCTGGCAGGTATTTCTCTGTTGATGATTTTGGTGAACAGAGTATCCACAGCTGTTTCTCCATTGTGTTAGTCCGGGCTGAGTGTACTCACGGGAGATGCCCGAGCCCAGCCTGTTACCTTTACTTTTTGTGATGCTCAGCGCGGACAGTGCGCCTTGTTGACCATGCCCACGACGGCTCGGGTCAGCCAGCGCGAGCCGAAGCGCGGCAACAGCGCGAACCAGCGATTGCGGCGTCCGGGAATGATGATTGCGCGGTTCTTCTCCAGCGCACGCACTGTGTAGAGGGCCACTTCCTCGGGGCTCATCAGCATTTTGCTGTTGGCCAGTTTGTCGGTGTCCAGTTGCGCGGTGCGGAAAAACGCCGTGCGTGTCGGACCGGGGCAAAGGACCGAGACCTTGACCGCGCACTTTTTCAGCTCGACCCGCAAGCCTTCGGAGAAATGCAGTACATACGCCTTGCTGGCGTAGTAGGTGCTCATCCAGGGGCCAGGGTAGAAGGCGGCCATCGAGGCGACGTTCAGAATCTGCCCACCGCCCTGCAAGGCCATGCTGTTGCCAATGGCGTGGCACAGGCGGGTCAGGGCCAGGATATTCACTTCGATCAAGTCTTGTTCGGTCATCCAGTCCTGAGCCAGAAACGGGCCGCAGGTACCGATGCCGGCGCAATTGACCAGCAGGTCGATCTGTCGGTCACCCTCTTCGAGTTCCAGCAGAAATCCGGACAAGCGCAGCGGCTCACCCAGGTCACAGGCGCGGAACAGCACTTCGACGCCGAAGCGCTGGGTCAGTTCGATGGCAATACTTTCCAGCTGATCACGTTGACGGGCCACCAGAATCAGGCTGCGGCCGCGTCGCGCCAGCGCTTCGGCCATGGCCAGGCCGATACCGCTGGAGGCGCCAGTGATCAGAGCGTAACGGGTCATGCAATTCTCCATCGCAACGGCTCGCGGCCTGTGGACAGAGATGTCACAGGAATCGAGCGCGTTTATTCTTTCTCATAGTCTACAGGGGGCTGGGCTGATTTCGCCGCATCGTCTGCCTCAACCGCATCGGCCGGCTCACTGCTTCCATAACTGCTGGCCGAGGTGCTTTCGTATTCTTCGGTCAGGGTGCTGAGTCCACCGGCAAATGCGCCGACAAAAAACACTGCGATCACCACCAGCCACAGCCCGCACAGAACTTTGACGGCCGTGCTGTTGGGCGGCTGCGGCGCGCCATAGCGATTCGCCCCGACGTTTCCTGGCAGCACCGCGAGTGCAAATGGAAACAGGCTGCCGATAAAGGGCACCAGGTTCAGAAACCACAGCCAGCCGGACCAACCAAGATCGTGCAGGCGTTGCACGCTGATGGTGATGTTTATGTAGAGGTACGCCACGAACGCAACGACACAAACAATTGTGCTCAGCACAATTTGATTGCCGCTCAACAGGCTGAGTCCAAAAACGCCAGCGATAGCCCCCATGATCAGCAGCGCCACCAATGACCACGCGAGATAACGCAGACGCCCGATTCGGCCCTGCACGCTAAACACCTTGAGTTCCGAAAATTCTGGCAGCGCTTCACCAACGGGCGCGCGAGGAGGGCTATAGGGCGACTCGTTGTCACCGAGCGTGGATGCCGTGTAAGCGGCAGTCGATGAATCGTGAACGTCGCTCAGATTCAGCTCGATCGATGGTTCGGCTTCGATGCGTGCATCGATGCCGGTTTTCGACAGGGCATTCAGATAGGTTTGTGCGTCTGTGTGGGACAGGTCCTTCTTAAGCGCGACAGGCTTTCCGCTGAACAGTCGCTCAATGGCCGAGACGTCGCTTTTGAACAGCTGGGCGAGATTGAGTTTCGCGGTGGTGATGTCGACGCCCGGAAGCAGGGCTCCGTCGAAGACGATCTTGAAACGGTTTTCGCTCATGCCAGGGCATCCTTGTCGCGAGTCCAGGGTTTGTACTCGGCAGTTTAAGCCAGCCAGAATCGGCTGGCCAAACCTTGTGCGTTAGCGCGGCCAGCGTTTGGGCAGTTGAGCTGCAAACTCCTGAGCCTTGCGGTATTCGGCGTCCAGCCTTGCAACCAGTTGATCGACGCTTGGCAGGTCGTCAATTTCACCGACGCCCTGGCCAGCAGACCAAACGGTTTTCCAGGCTTTGGCTTCATCGCTCAAGGGTTTGAGCTTGGCGCCGAAGTTGACTTCACCCTTGCCTTGCAGCGCGTCTACGTCAAAGCCGGCGTTTATCAGGCTTTGGCGCATGAAACTTGCCGGAACGCCAGACACTGCTGGAGTATGGACGATGTCGGCAGCCCTGGAGCTCAGCAGCATCTCTTTATAGGCTTCAGGGGCATGGCTTTCGGTGGTGCCGATAAAGCGTGTACCGAAGTAAGCCAGATCCGCCCCCAGCAGTTGCGCAGCGAGAATCTCGTGGCCGTGGTTCAGGCAGCCGGCCAGCAGCAGGGTTTTGTCGAAGAACTGACGAATCTCGGCAATCAGCGAAAACGGGCTCCAGGTCCCGGCATGGCCACCGGCGCCTGCCGCCACGGCAATCAAGCCATCGACGCCGGCCTCGGCAGCTTTTTCCGCATGGCGTCGGGTCGTCACGTCGTGGAATACCAGGCCGCCATAGCTGTGCACCGCATCGACCAGCTCTTTAACGGCGCCAAGGCTGGTGATCACGATCGGGACCTTGTGCTCGATGCAGATTGCCAGGTCCGCTTGCAGGCGCGGATTGCTGTTGTGAACGATCAGGTTCACTGCATACGGTGCGGGATTCTCCAATAGCGCCAGACCCGCTTCGATTTCTTCCAGCCAGGCTTTGAAGCCGCTGCTTTCGCGCTGGTTCAGCGCTGGAAAGCTGCCGACTACACCATTGCGGCAGCAGGCGAGCACCAGTTGTGGATTGGAAATCAGGAACATCGGCGCCGCCACGACGGGCAGACGCAAGCGTTGTTCGAGCAAGGCGGGCAGCGACATTGGAAGTACCCCGATAAGTGGCGACTAATTAAGATCAGAACGGCCGTACGACGACCAGAATTACAATAGCCAGCAATATCAGAACTGGCACTTCATTGAACCAGCGATAAAAGACATGGCTGCGGGTGTTTTCGCCACGGGCAAAACGTTTTACCTGCGCGCCGCACATGTGGTGATAGCCGATCAGGATCACCACCAGGGTCAGCTTGGCGTGCATCCAGGCACCTTGTCCGAAGTAGGCGCTGGGGTTGAGGCTGATCAGCCAGATCCCGAAGGCCAGTGTGGCGATCATCGCCGGGCCCATGATCCCGCGGTACAGTTTGCGCTCCATGATGCTGAAGCGTTCCTTGCTGATGCTGTCTTCACTTTGCGCGTGGTAGACGAACAGGCGCGGCAGGTAAAACAGGCCGGCAAACCAGCAGACCATGCTGATGATATGAAGCGCTTTGAGCCACAGATAAAGCATTTTTGGTTATTCCCAGGTTCACGGTAGCCCGAATAGTAGAGGCTTGACCCTCCGTACGTCACCTTGACGGTTGTCGCAGGGCGGTGTGCGCCCTATTATCGACGGCTTTCCAGTGGGTTCGTTGAGGGCAGGTTTATGGTCAAGGTCGGTATCGTCGGCGGCACGGGTTACACGGGTGTCGAATTGCTGCGTCTGTTGGCGCAACATCCGCAAGCTGAAGTGGTAGTGATCACTTCCCGATCCGAGGCAGGCCTGGCTGTTGCCGACATGTACCCGAACCTGCGAGGCCACTACGACGGCCTGGCGTTCAGCGTTCCGGACATCAAAACCCTTGGTGCCTGCGATGTGGTGTTCTTCGCCACTCCGCATGGTGTAGCGCATGCACTGGCCGGTGAATTGCTGGCAGCCGGGACCAAGGTCATCGACCTGTCGGCAGACTTCCGTCTGCAGGACGCGGACGAATGGGCCAAGTGGTATGGTCAGCCGCACGGTGCGCCAGAGTTGCTGGAAGAAGCGGTCTACGGCTTGCCGGAAGTCAATCGCGAGCAGATCAAACAAGCGCGCCTGATCGCGGTACCGGGTTGCTACCCAACCGCCACGCAACTGGGCTTCCTGCCGTTGCTTGAAGCAGGTCTTGCCGATACTTCGCGCCTGATCGCTGACTGCAAGTCGGGTGTCAGCGGCGCTGGTCGTGGTGCAAGCGTCGGTTCGCTGTATTCCGAAACCTCCGAGAGCATGAAAGCCTATGCCGTTAAAGGGCATCGTCACCTGCCTGAGATTCGCCAGGGGCTGCGTCGCGCAGCAGGCAAGGACGTCGGCCTGACTTTCGTGCCGCACCTGACGCCAATGATTCGTGGCATTCACTCCACACTCTATGCAACCGTGGTCGATCGCTCTGTGGACTTGCAGGCGTTGTTTGAAAAACGCTATGCCAACGAACCGTTCGTCGATGTCATGCCGGCTGGCAGCCATCCGGAAACCCGCAGCGTGCGGGGGGCCAACGTTTGCCGTATTGCGGTTCATCGTCCACAGGACGGCGATCTCGTGGTGGTGCTGTCGGTGATCGACAATTTGGTCAAAGGCGCGTCGGGTCAGGCGGTGCAGAACCTGAACATCCTGTTTGGTCTGGACGAGCGCTTGGGCCTGTCCCATGCGGGCATGCTGCCCTAAGGCTTTATCCCGTTCAGCAAAAAGGCCCGTTTAACGGGCCTTTTTGTATTCCGGGCTGACAATTGTGTTGATTGATATACCGTAACAATAGTTGACCGATTTTCTGGGAGAAGCGGATAATGCGCGTCATCACGCATTATGGCGGTGTAACACCGGGAGATAGTCAGCATGAGCGTCGAATCCTTCACCCCCACGGCTTTGCAATTCACCCACGGTGCCGCGCACAAGGTGAAGAGCCTGGTCGATGAAGAGGGTAATGATCGCTTGAAGCTGCGCGTATTCGTTACGGGCGGCGGTTGTTCAGGGTTTCAGTACGGCTTCACGTTCGATGAAGAAGTGGCCGATGACGACACCATCGTCGAACGCGAAGGTGTGAGTCTGGTCGTTGATCCGATGAGCTTCCAGTACCTGGCAGGTGCCGAGGTGGATTATCAGGAAGGTCTGGAAGGTTCGCGTTTCGTGATCAAGAACCCGAATGCCACCACGACCTGTGGTTGCGGCTCTTCGTTTTCGATCTGATCGCACCTCACAGCATCACCAAACGCCGCATGGCCTCACGGCTTTGCGGCGTTTTGCTGTCTGGTGTTCAGGCAGGGTAGATGGCGCCGAGGACGCGTAATCCGCGAGCGCCGGTGACGCTTGGGCGATTGGCCGGGATATTTTCGAGGCAGCAATGGGCCAACCAGGCGAAGGCCATGGCTTCGACCCAGTCCGGGTCTACGCCGTAAGTCGCGGTGCTGCTGACCTTGGCGTTTGGTAGCAGGTCGGCGAGGCGGGTCATCAGTGTCGCGTTATGGGCGCCTCCACCACAGACCAGTAGCTCTTGCGTATCGGCTTGTGCGGCTTGTAGCGATTCGACGATGGTCAGCGCCGTCAGCTCAAGCAGCGTGGCTTGCACGTCTTGTGCGGCAAATGCGGGCAGGCGCGCCAGGTGATGTGTCAGCCATTGCAGGTTGAACACTTCGCGGCCGGTGCTTTTGGGGCCTTTGGTCAGGAAGAACGAGTCGCCGAGCAGTGCTTTCAGCAATACAGGCTCTATGCTGCCGCTTGCAGCCCACTTGCCGTCACGGTCGAAGGTCTCGCCGCGTTGCTGGTGAATCCAGGCGTCCAGCAGGACATTGCCTGGGCCGCAGTCAAAGCCCGAGACGGGTTTGCCGGTCTCGATCAGGCTGAGATTGCTGAAGCCGCCAACATTCAAGACAGCACGGTTGCCGCTGCGCTGTTCAAACAAGGCTTCATGGAAGGCTGGAACCAGCGGTGCGCCTTGCCCGCCTGCAGCCACGTCGCGGCTACGAAAGTCACTGACGACGGTGATCGAGGTCAGTTCGGTCAGCAGGGCGGGGTTGCCGATCTGCACGGTGAAGCCGCGCGCGGGCTCATGGCGAATGGTCTGGCCGTGGCTGCCAATCGCTCGGATGTCGTCAGGTTTCAGGTGTTGATCTGCAAGCAGGGTGTTGATGCCCTGGGCGGCCAGTTTTACCCAGTTTTGCTGGGCAATGGCGCTGCGGGCTATCTCGTCGGGGCCGCTGGCGCACAAGCCAAGCAGCTCGGCGCGCAGGAGTTCGGGCATGGGAATGTAGTGCGTGGCGATCAGTTTGATCGCCGGTGCTTGCTCGATCAGCGCAATGTCCAGGCCATCAAGACTGGTCCCGGACATCACACCTATATAGAGCGCCATGGCTTAGCGCTTGCTCGAAGCCAGCAGGGTGGCTTTCTCTTGTTCCATGCGCGCCATCAGCGGCTGGCTTTGTTGCAGGAAGCGCGCGCGCTCGGACTTGGCGATCGGGTCGGCCATTGGCAGTTTCTGACCCAGCGGATCGACGTGAACGCCGTTGACCTGGAACTCGTAGTGCAAGTGCGGGCCGGTCGAGAGGCCAGTAGTGCCGATATAACCAATCACCTGGCCCTGCTTGACGTTGCCGCCAGTCTTGATGCCTTTGGCAAAGCCCTGCATGTGACCGTACAGCGTGCGGTAGGTGTTGCCGTGCTGAATGATAACGGTGTTGCCGTAACCGCCGCGGCGACCGGCCAGCAGCACTTTACCATCGCCGGCAGCCTTGATTGGAGTGCCGCGAGGCGCTGCGTAGTCGACGCCTTTGTGCGCGCGAATTTTGTTCAGAATTGGATGCTTGCGGCCCATGGAGAAACGCGAGCTAATACGGGCGAAGTCCACCGGCGTACGGATGAACGCCTTGCGCATGCTGTTGCCTTCGGCCGTGTAGTAGCTGCTGTTGCCTTGCTTGTTGGTGTAGCGCACGGCGGTGTACGTCTTGCCGCGGTTGGTGAAGCGGGCAGAAAGGATGGGGCCATTGCTGACAGCCTTGCCGTTGACGACTTTCTGCTCGTAGATCACATCGAACTCGTCACCCTGGCGAATATCCTGGGCGAAGTCGACGTCATAACCAAACACGCTGGCCATGTCCATGGTAAGGCTGTGGGACAGGCCGGCCCGCGCTGCGGATTGCGAAAGCGAGCTGTTGATCACGCCGTGGACATAGGCGGAGCGCACGGTTGGCTTGGTTGTAATGCGGTTAAAGGTATAGCCCTTGGCGTTTTTGCTCAGGCTGATGCTTTCAACGTCGTTGAGCTTGCTGTGCAAATTGGTCAACTGGCCGTCGCGGCCCAGTTCGAACTCGAGTTTCTGGCCGTGTTTAAGCTGGGTGAACTGCTTGGCTTGCTTGTCGCTGGCCAATACATCGTGCACCGAGGCGGCTGGAAGCCCGACTTTCTCGAACAGTGTGGAGAGGGTGTCGCCTTTGGCAACGATCACTTCCCGGTGGCCTGGAGCTTTCTTCTCTTCAACGACCGGTGCCGGGGCTGCTTTAGCTGACTCCTTGGTATCGTCGGTAGTGGTTTCGATCTGGGCGAATGGCGATTCGACTGGCTCGTTTGTGGCTTGAACGACGTCAGCAGCGTCTTGATCTTGTGTCAGTTGTTCTGCGGGGCGTTCCAGTTCAAGACTCAGGGTTGTCTTTTTGGCTTCAACGTCACTGGAAGGAAATACCAGGAGCGCCAGGCTGAGAAGGGCGGCAATGCCACTTGCCGCGAGCAGGTGGGTCTTCGGATAAAGCGGCGGCGCTTTAGACGGTTCTGTGGTCATAGGTAATTTGACTTTGGAAAAGATGAATTGGAAAAGATGAATGACATGATGAAGATGAAATAACTGTATAAAATATAACCAAATCATCTCTTAAGCAAGTCGCGAATGCTCTGTTCGCGGATTGGCGTCCGTGCGCCGGGCAAAACTTGTATTTGGTGCGCGATCTTGTATGGTTGGTTCCCTTTGAATCTGAGCCTTGCGGGTCTGTTATGAAGTCGGTTGAAGAGCAGCTAGCGCTGATCAAACGTGGTGCGGAAGAACTGTTGGTCGAGTCCGAGCTGATCGAGAAGCTCAAGCGCGGCCAGCCGCTGCGTATTAAGGCTGGCTTCGATCCGACTGCGCCGGATTTGCACCTGGGTCACACGGTGCTTATTAATAAGTTGCGCCAGTTCCAGGATCTGGGTCATCAGGTGATCTTCCTTATAGGTGACTTCACCGGGATGATCGGTGATCCGAGTGGCAAGAGTGCTACCCGTCCTCCGTTGACGCGTGAGCAGGTTCTCGAAAACGCCGAGACCTATAAGACTCAAGTGTTCAAGATTCTTGATCCGGCGAAAACCGAGGTGGCTTTCAACTCCACCTGGATGGATCAGATGGGGCCTGCGGATTTCATTCGCCTGACCTCTCAATACACTGTGGCGCGCATGCTTGAGCGCGATGACTTCGACAAGCGCTATTCGACCAATCAACCAATCGCTATCCACGAGTTCCTGTACCCGCTGGTTCAGGGGTATGACTCGGTCGCGTTGCGTGCGGACGTCGAGCTGGGCGGTACCGATCAGAAGTTCAACCTGCTGATGGGGCGTGAGCTGCAGCGCAGTTATGGTCAGGAGGCTCAATGCATTCTGACTATGCCATTGCTCGAAGGGCTGGATGGCGTGAAGAAGATGTCCAAATCGTTGGGCAACTACGTCGGTATCCAGGAAGCGCCAGGTGTCATGTACGGCAAGCTGGTTTCGATTCCGGACGTGCTGATGTGGCGTTACTTCGAGTTGCTCAGCTTCCGGTCCATGGAAGAGATCGATGCGTTGCGTGCAGATGTTGAGGCTGGCGCCAATCCGCGGGATATCAAGATCAAGCTGGCTGAAGAGATTGTTGCGCGCTTCCATGGTGAAGAGGCGGCGGCGAACGCTCACCGTGGTGCGGGTAACCGTATGAAGGAAGGCGAGTTGCCGGATGACTTGCCAGAGATCGAGCTGACTGCGACTGAGGATATGCCGATAGCAGCTGTGCTTAATAAAGCAGGGCTGGTGAAGAACTCGGCGGTCGCGCGTGATCTGCTTGGTTCGGGCGGTGTGCGTATAGATGGCGAAGTGGTTGATCGCACCTTTATATATGCGCTGGGCGCGACCCATGTTTGCCAGGCCGGAAAGAAGGCATTTGCGCGTATTACTCTTAAATCCGAGTAAGGTTGAAAATAGGGGTTGACGGCGAATTATATCTGTCTATAATTCGCCCCACTTCCGGCACAGTCGAAACGGAAAACTCCTTGGTAAACAAAGAGTTACGCAGTTTTCGACAGCGGTTACGCTTCAGTTCATCGAAGCCTGAAGGAGTTGGTAAGGCAGTGTGTTTTCGCCTTATTGACGGTTCGATCATCTCGGTCGAAAGCGGAGAAAAAGAGGTGTTGACAGCAGCGAGTA